>CAZLMT010000037.1:0-19912 GCA_964560615.1 uncultured Actinomyces sp. | reverse complement strand
TGGCCGAGATGCTCGGCATCGTGCTGCGTGGTGAGGGCTTCGACCCGGTGTTCTGCACTGACGGGGGCGAAGCGCTCCAGGCCTTCCGCGACTCCCGGCCGGACATCATCCTGCTCGATCTCATGCTCCCCGGCATGGACGGCATCGACGTATGCCGCGCCATCCGCCTGGAATCCGGCGTTCCCATCGTCATGCTCACCGCCAAGAACGACACCATCGACGTCGTCTTGGGACTCGAGTCGGGAGCCGACGACTACGTCGTCAAGCCATTCAAGCCCAAGGAACTCGTCGCCCGCCTTCGCGCGCGCGTGCGCCGCAGTGACGAGCCATCGACAGGCACGCTCGAGATCGGCGATGTCACCATCGATGTCGCCGGACACGTCGTGCGTCGGGCGGACAGGGTCATCCCGCTGACCCCCCTGGAGTTCGACCTGCTCGTGTGCCTCGCGCGCAAACCGTGGCAGGTGTTCACGCGCGAAGTGCTCTTGCAGGAGGTGTGGGGCTATCGCCACGCCGCCGACACCCGCCTCGTCAACGTGCACGTGCAGCGACTGCGGGCCAAGGTCGAGCACGATCCCGAGCATCCCGAGATCGTCCTCACCGTGCGTGGCGTGGGATACAAGGCCGGCCCGCCATGACGAGCGGCCCGACGAGTCCGCCGACTCCGAGGGCTCCCTCGGCCCCGATATCCCTCATCACCCTGTGGCGTCGATCCCTGCTCCTTCGCGTCACCGCGACCACACTCGTCCTCTCCATCGTGGTCATGACCATCCTCGGCTTCCTGCTCCTATCGCGCGTGACGACGGGCCTACTGGACTCTGCTGAGCGGACGGCGGTGACCGAGGCGAGCGCGGGCCTGGCCGATGCTCAGCGCATCTCGGCTGCCGCCGCATCGGGCACGAGCGCGGCATCACCGGCCAGCGTGGTCGACACGATCGTGGCGTCGCTCGCTGCCCGCGCGGGCAGCCCCCCGCAGTACGACGTGCTGCTCCTCGCCGGGGAGACGGAGGGCACCGCGCCCGAGCGCGGCACCAACCTCGTCTCGGATGCCAGCGTGCCGCCGGAGTTGCGCGAGACCGTGCTCCTCACCGAGCGCCAGTCCTGGACCTACACGGAGATCCGCTACCTCGACGGGCGTAGTGCGCCAGGCATCATCGTCGGCGCGCCGCTTGCGGTCACGGATGTGGGCACCTACGAGTTGTACTACCTCTTCCCCCTCACCAACGAGGCGAGCACGCTCGACCTCGTGCGCAGCACCGTCATCGGCACGGGTGTGCTGCTCGTCATCCTCCTCGGAGCCGTCGCAGCCATCGTCACGCGCCAGGTCGTCACTCCGGTCCGCTCCGCCGCACGCGTGGCGGAGCAATTCTCCGAAGGGCACCTGCGCGAGCGCATGTCGGTGCGCGGCGAAGATGACCTCGCCCGATTGGCGATGGCCTTCAATGACATGGCGGCAAGCCTGGAGCAGCAGATCCACCGCCTCGAGGAGCTCTCCGCCGTACAGCAGCGCTTCGTCTCCGACGTGTCACACGAACTGCGCACGCCCCTCACCACTATTCGTATGGCCGCCGATCTCATCTTCGAAAGCCGCGGCGAGCTCGATCCGCCCACCGCGCGATCCGCCGAACTGCTCCAGAACCAACTCGATCGCTTCGAGAACCTCCTCGGCGACCTCCTGGAGATCTCCCGCTACGACGCCGGCGCCGCGGTGCTGGACCTGGAGAACGTCGACCTCGTCGCCCTCGTGCGGCGCGCTGCCGAATCAGCCCGCCCCCTGGCCGAACGACGCGGCAGTGCGATCGAGGTGACCGCACTGCTCGATCCGTGCCTCGTGGAGTGCGATCCACGCCGCGTCGATCGGATCCTGCGCAACCTCATCGACAACGCCGTGGAGCATGGCGAGAGCCAGCCGATCGACGTGACGGTGGCGGGCGATGGCTCCGCTGTCGCCATCACGGTTCGTGACCACGGTGTGGGCCTGTCCGACGACGACATCGCACATGTCTTCGATCGCTTCTGGCGGGCCGACCCCGCCCGTGCACGCACGACCGGGGGCACAGGACTCGGACTATCGATCGCTCTCGAAGACACCCGCCTCCACGCCGGCTGGCTGGAGGCCTGGGGAGCCCCCGGCGAGGGGGCCTGCTTCCGACTGACGCTGCCGTGTCGTGCGGAGGTGGTCCTTGAACGCTCCCCCCTGCCCCTGGTGCCCGGCGACGAAGCCGCGGACTCCGACGAGGAGGCCGCAGACTCCGACGGCATCCATGAGCCGACGGATGCCACGGGAGCGCGCACATGAGGCCGCCCCGAGCCACGCTCGCCCTCCTTGCCGTGCCCCTGCTGGCCGCCTGCGCATCGATCCCGACGAGTGGACCCATTCAGCAGGGCGTCGAAGTCGGCGTGGAGAGCACGGATCAGGTCATCCGCGTGATCGCCCGACCCCCGCAGCCGGACATGACACCGACGCAGATCGTCTCGGGATTCCTCCAGGCCTCCGGCTCCTTCGAGGATGATCACGCCGTCGCCCGGCAGTACCTCACTCCCGAGGCGGCGGTCATGTGGGACCCCTCGCGCAGCGTGAGCGTCTACGACGGGGTGCCCACGATCGTGCCGGACGGTGTCACGGCCGTCGACATGACGGCGACACAGGTGGGCTCCATCGACGCTGAGGGTCGCTATGAAGTGGGCGCTCCCGGCGGGCTCATCAGCGAGTTCTTCAGCATGGAGTTCGTGGGCGGCAATTGGCGCATCGCCACCCCGCCCCAGGGCCTCCTTCTCGCACGGTCCGATGTCGAACGCGCCTTCCGCGCCTTCGAGGTCTACTTCCTCGACCCCACCTTCTCGACCCTCGTGCCCGACCCGCGCTACTTCCCCGTGGACGGACCCACACCGGCAACGGCACTCACGCGGGCCCTGCTGCGCGGTCCTACGGAGTGGCTTGCCCCCGCGGTGCGCACCGGATTCCCCGACGGCACCACGCTCGCTGTCGACGCGGTCCCCGTCGTGGATGGAATCGCCCGCGTCGACCTCGACCCCCAGATCCGATTGGCCGATGCGCAGACGCGGCGGGCGTTCTCCGCGCAGCTCACCTGGACCCTGCGCCAGGTGCCCGGAGTGCGCTTCCTCGACCTCAACGCCGGCGGACAGGTGCTTGATGTCGACAGCACGCCCAATCCGCAGCCCGTGGATGCGTGGCCCGCCTTCGACCCGAACGCGATGCCGGGCGGCGACTCCCCACTCGGCATCCTCAGCGGACGCGTCATCGACCTCGATCGCACCCCGCCGCTGCCGATCCCCGGCGAAGCCGGGCTCGGGAGCCCGCCCCTGGACGGCCTCGCCGTGTCCCTGACGGGTGGGCTCATTGCCGCTCTCGGCACCGATGCGCAACTGTGGCTCGGTGCCATCGCTCCGGGTGCCGCGCTCGTCTCCGGCCCCGTGGATCCGGGTCATTCGCGCCCCTCCTTCGACCGCGGCCATGCGGCATGGGGCGTGGGACCTGACGGCACGCTGCAACGGGTCGACCCCCAGGGAAATGCCGTGATCGTGCCCGTTGACGGCCTGCACCCGAAGGCCGTCCTCGAGTCCATCGCGATCAGCCGCGATGGCACGCGCGCGGCACTCACGATTCGTCGCGGCCCGAGGACCTTCGTGATGCTCGCCATCATCACGGTGCGCGAGGGCGCGCTTCGCGTTGAATCGCCGGTGCGCGTGGACAACCGGCTCACCACGGTGAGCGATGTCGCCTGGGCTGACGATGACCGACTGGTGGCCCTGGGCGTCGAGGGCGCGGGAGCGCCAGGGGTCTTCGAGATCGATCTCAGTCGGTGGCAGGTGCGCTCGCTCGGAGCACCTCCCGGCACCGTGCGCATCGCCGCAGCCCCGGGGTCGCCGATCCTTGCCGCGACTGCGGACGGGCGCATCTGGACCTACACCTCCGGGCCCTGGCGACTGGGACCGCGCGGATCGAGTCCGGCGTACCCCGGTAGTTGAGCCCGAAGGGCCCCTAGGACCCGGTGACGGCGACGGCGCGACCCTCGGGCACCACGGTCGCCTCAGCCTCATCCGGCGACCACACGGCCGCCCGACCTTCGGGCACCACCGTGCCGGCTCCAGGACCGCTCACGATGCGCACCGGCCCACGCAGAGCGAGGACCAGGCGGTGCCGCCCTGAGCGGAGTTCGCGTGGAGCCGCGCAGACCGCGAGGTCGAAGGGCATGCCGGTCGGGGCGAGCGACTCCTCCAGCTCTGCACTCAGCCGCTGCGGGACCCGCCGCGCGATGACCGCTTCGAGGGCCTCATCGACCGCGATCGGCTTGCTCGTGAGACCCAGGCGCAGGACGTTATCGGAGGTGGTCATCACCTCAATGCCCAGTCCGCCGACGTAGGAGTGGACGATTCCCGCGGACACCGCCACAGCCTCGCCGGGGTGGAGCACGTCGTGGTCGAGCAGGACGCTGACGAGGACACCCGGATCCCCGGGGAATGCGGCGATGACACGCTCGAGAGCCACCAGGGATTCGACCGACCAGCCGCAGCGGGATGCGGCATCGACAAGATGGTGGGCGAGCACCGCCCGCTCCGTCGCGTCGATCTCCAGGACCACGACGTCCGGCGGCGCTCCCGCGGCCGCGAGCAGGGCGGCAGCGTCCTCGGGATCGCGCCACCCGGCATGGACGTCGAAGGGCTCGAGTGCCACGAGCATCTCGGACTTCTCCGCGTCATCGGCGAAGAGCGGCGAGCCGGCGGCCCAGCCACGCCGGGCGGTGTCTGCGTCGGGATGCACCTGGATGGACAGCGGTGTGCCGGCGGCGAGCAGTTTGACCAGCGGCATGCCGCGGTGCTCATCGAGATCGGCAAGGAGACGGCCCTCGTCGGGGCCGGCGACCACGGGCGTGGGCCCCGACGGATGCGTCCCGAACCACAGCTCAGCCTGAGGCGTGCCGGTGGCACCGTGCCACGGCGCTAGCCCGTCGACGATCCCCCAGTCGTACTCCTTGAGGGCGCCCGCAACGATATGGGGCATCAGGGGCTCGGAGGGACAGCCTCGTCGAGCAGCATCACGGGGATTCCATCGCGGACAGGGAATCCCCGGCGGCATGAGGAGCAGACGAGCAACCTCCGCCCGGCATCGACCTCGAGCGCCGCATGGACCTCGCAGGGACACGCAAGGATCTCCAGCAGCAGCGGGTCCAGACCCAGGGTCTCCGTCATGGCAGGCCTCCTCAGGCTTCGCGGACGATGGCGAGCACCTCGTCGCGCACGGACTCCATGGTGCCAGCATCCACCGCCTCGACATTCAACCGGAGGAGGGGTTCGGTATTGCTCGGGCGGAGATTGAACCACCAATCGGGTGCCGAGACGGTCATCCCATCGAGGTCATCAAAGGAGACATCCGGCCGGCCGGTGAAGGCCTGCCGGACTCGATCGCGCGCAACGGCCGCGTCCGTGACCACCGAGTTGAGCTCACCGCTCGCGACGTATCGGTCATAGCGGGACAGAAGGCTCGAGAGGGTGGTGCCCTCCGGCGCCGAACCAAGCGCCGCGAGGACGTGCATCGCCGCGAGCATGCCCGAATCCGCACGCCAGAAGTCAGTGAAGTAGAAGTGACCCGAGTGCTCGCCACCGAAGACGGCACCCGTCTCCGCCATGCGTGCCTTGATGAAGGAGTGCCCCACGCGCGTGCGCTCGGCGACGCCTCCCGACTCCGCGATCACCTCGGGCACGGCTCGTGAGCTGATGCAGTTGTAGATGATGGTCGATCCCGGTCGGCGCTGCAGCTCCCGCTCGGCGATGAGTGCGGTGATCGCCGAGGGCGTCACCGCGACACCGCGCTCGTCGATGACGAAGCAACGATCGGCATCGCCATCGAAGGCCAGGCCGATATCGGCCCCTTCCGCGATGACGGCAGCCTGCAGATCGCGAAGGTTCTCGGGCTCGATGGGGTTGGCCTCGTGATTCGGGAAGGTGCCGTCGAGCTCGAAGTAGAGGGGACTGATCCGCAATGGCAGTTCGGGCAACCCAGCGGCCGTCTCGAGCACGGCCGGGGCGGTGAGGCCGGCCATGCCGTTGCCGGCGTCGATGACGACGGAGAGTGCACGGCCCGACGAAAGGTCGACGAGCGAGCGGAGGAAGCCCGCGTAGGCAGGCAGGGTGTCTCGGCTCGACACCGAGCCGGCAGGGCCGGAGTACGCCGGGACACCCGCCTCCACCAGGTCGCGCATCTCACGCAAGCCCGTCTCTAGGCCGACGGGCGCTGCCCCCGCACGACACAGCTTGATGCCGTTGTACTGAGCGGGATTGTGGCTGGCAGTGAACATCGCGCCGGGGAGTCCGAGATCACCGGAAGCGAAGTAGAGCCCATCCGTGCTCGCGAGGCCGATGCGGATCACATCGCAACCGTGGCTGCACACACCTTCGGCGAAGGCTGCGACGAGCTCGTCGCCTGACGGGCGCATGTCCTGCCCGATCACGACAGCCCCGGGACCACCGTCCTCGGCACGAATCCCGAGCACCTCCACGAATGCCGCTCCCAAGAGGCGGGCGAGGTCAGCATCGAACTGCTCGGGGACGAGCCCGCGGACGTCGTATGCCTTGATGACGGCGTCCAATCCCGCTGCATCTCGGGACGATGGACTGCCGGATGCACCGGCCACCGGCGTCACCCTTCGGAATCGTGACCGGCGGGCAGCGACCGCAGGTGCCCTCGGCGCGTGCCCTCGGCACCGACCGCCGTGCGGGACTCGAGTTCGTCGAAGAGTGTGGCGCTGCGCTCACTCGCGGCAGCGGCCTCGCGGACCGCATTGGCGAGCGCCTCCAGATCGTCTCCGGAGGGTCGCAGGCTCTCCGGGTCCGGCTCGATGCGCATGACCTGCCAGCCCAGCGGCACCGTCAGACGCCCCGCATGGATCTCGCACAGGTCATAGCCGTGGGGGTCAAGAGTCGTGGAAAGCGGTCCGAGGACAGCCGTGGAGTCGGCGTAGACGTAGGTGAGGGTGGAGTCGGCAGATCGTCCGCACATGACGCGGGAGCAGCGACGTCGGTAACCCACGGTTCGGGACGCTACCGCTCGATCCCGCACCGTCGGCGATGCCACGCCGGGGCTGACGGGTCGGGACCGGTGGGCCTAGGCGCCGGAGATGGCCAGACCGGGGGCGGGCACGGCCCGCGGGACCACCACGGTGGTCCGGAGCGGGCGCCACGGATAGCCGGTGACCAACGAGCCGTCCTTGTTGCGGCGGACGGCCCGGTGCGCGATGACGACTTCCCCCGCCGAGACGGTCGCCACCGCGGTGAACCACGCTGCGCCCTCTGGTCGCGGTATGTCGACCGCGACCAGGCGCCCACGCGGGACGGACACGGTGATGTCCTCTGTCGCCGGCAGAGGCTGCCCATCGGCGGACACGGCGAGGATACGAAGCGTTACCTGGGCTGGTGTCGTCGCCGAATCGTCTGCGGCAAGATCGCTCATCGATCCCGACACGGGCGTTTCCGACGACCCGCCAGGCTGATCCGTCGGCGTGACCTCAGCCGACGCCGGCGGTGTCCCGGATGCAGCGTCCGTCTCCATGTCGGCCATGTCGCCCATGTCGGCCATGTCAGTGCCGGGGGCGCGTTCGATCGTGATGACATCGTCGGGGGCCGTAAGCCACACAGTCACGCCGGTGCTGCGCTCCGCGGGGAGGCCCGTCACTGCTGCGCTCGTGTCGATGAGCGCGGCACCCGCTGTGAAGGAAAGCTCCTCCAGTGCCCCCGCGGCCGCATCCACGCCGGGGTGGCGCTGGCGCACTCCCGCCACGATGGGTTGGTCGGACTGCAGGTCGACGGTGGCGTCATCGCCTTGAAGGGCGGAGTCGAGGTCCACCGCGACGACCGACCCTCCGGGCACCTCGATCTCCGGCGTGGCCGCGGGGACGAAGGATCCCGCGGCGGTGATGAGGCGCACGCGCACGGTGGCCGAAAGGTCACCGGGAGCATGCACGAGGAGTTGTCTCCCGCCGGACCCGCCGATGACGCCCGGGACGAGGACACGCGTGGAGGGATCGACCGATGCCGGAATCCAGTCGGCACCTCGCGGCACGAAGCCCTCTGCCTCGCGATCGGAAACACCGGCCATAACCCGGCCCTGGCGCACCGTCACGCGCCATGCTGCGGCCGGCAGGCGCGGTGCCTCCCGCGCGAGCCGGACGACGACACGGCTGCGTGGCTCCACGACCAGGCCCCGCAGTCGCGGCACCGAAACGGGGCCATCGGGGCCGCTGATCGCGACCTCGAGCTCCGCGGGAGTGCTCTCCGGGTTGACGAGCACGAGTTGGGTCTCACGGCCCGCGGTGGATCCACCGCCCACGAACCACCAGGTCGTGTCCGGGCCCAGGCAGGCCTGACTCGACAGGCCGCGCCCGTCGCTGAACGAATCCTGCGTGGTCTGCGCGGCGACGAGCCCGGGAGCGAGACCGCCCAGGGTGCGGATCTCCAGCGCGGGAAGGCGAGTCGTCTCGGCCACGACCTGGGCCGCGTCGCCCGGCTGCGCCAGGACGCCCTGGGGCTCGCCATCGGCACGCACGGCTTCCTCATCGGTGGCGACGGTGGTCCCGGACCCGTCCCCGGTGCCATCGCCGCCCTCCAGGTAGGCGATGAACGCTTCGCCGACTCGATCCTGACCGGCCAGGCCGGGGACCACAGTGATCGCCGATGTCGTGCGCGACCCGTCGACGGAGCCCGGCTCGGGGCACACCGCCGTGGAGGAATCCACCGGCTCCACCGCACCCACTTGCTGGCCATCAGCACCCGGCATGGGCGCAAGCAGGCCTGCGATGACCAGCACGGCAGCGATGCCCGCGACGATGCCGACGGCACGCCAGGCGCCCGGATCCGCGGGGGGAGCGGCATCGACACGGGTCCGGCGGCGACGTCGCCTGCGACGATCTTCCGCCGAGCTCGGCGACTCATCGCTCATGACGTCACCCCCTCGCGCACGTCGGCACTCACGGGATCGGTCGCGGCTTCTGCATCCGGGTCGATATCACCATCAGCATCGTCATCGCCTGCCGAACGCCGGGCAGGCAGCGCGAGGACCGCGACGACGAGCCACGCGATGGCCTGGGCCCACAGCCACCGCGTGCGCGGACCATCGTCGATGGACACGACGAGTGCGCCCTGCGCATCGCCGGGAAGGGCAAACTCCTGCAGCGCCGGCGACGCGGCCTGCGAACCCTCCGAAGGGGTGGACAGCGCGGTGCCGTTCAGAGTCGCACGCCAGGCAGGGTCGGCGGTCTGGGCGAGACGGATCACGGCGGCGCCCGCGGCGATGGACGTGTCGACGAAGGGCTCCGCAGAGGAAAGTCGCACGAGCGGGAGAGGTGTCTCGAGGGGAGGGACAGCGTCGTCGACGAGGACGGCACGGCTGGCCTCCGCCTGCACCCGCCAGAGGATCTCGCCCTCCTGCCCCGCGACACGTCGCAGGCCGGGCACCGAGTCGAGGCTGCGAGCGAGCTCCCTGCCCTCGGCCTCTGCCTCTTCGAGGACGACGTAGCGCACGGCATAGGCAGCGAGCCCGCTGACCTCGTCGCCTCCCCTACCCGAGACGAGCCCCGCCACAAGGCGGTCGATCTCGGCCCAGTCGGATGCCGGCGGTGCCACCTCCGCGTCGCCGAGTGTCGGACCCGTGCCGTTGACCAAGGCGTAGTCGACGCGGGCATCGTCTTGCGGCCGAAGGAGCAGGGTGCGCGGCGCCTCGGGGCCGATGGCCTCGGCGATGACGAAAGGAGGCAGCACGACCGGGTCCCCGCGTCGTACAGGATCGCCCGCGCCCGGAAGCCACCACAGCAGCGCGACCACGGGCGTCAAGAGCGCGAGGATCGTCGTCACTCCAGCGACAGGCTGCCGCCACGTGAAGGCAGCCTGCGCCATGCTCACACGCAACCCGTCAGCAGCACGGGCAGCGGCAAGGATCAGCGCGGCACCCATCACGGCGGTCGCAAGACCCATCCACACCGTGACGGGCTCCTCCGCGCTGGGAGGTTGCACCGGCAGGCGAGTGACCACGATCGCGAGCGCAAGGGCCACCAGGGCCACTCCCCACGCGACCAGGACAACGCGCCTGGTGTCGGGGCGCAGGACAGCGAGAAGTGCCGCGACGAGGATGCCGCCCATGACCCAGGCGGGCGGGGTGCCGGGGCCGCCCGGATCGAGGAGCAGGAGGGATGGCGACCCGACGGCATCGGCCCCGGGCATGACACCGAGATCGGTGAAGAGAAGCCAGGGGTTCGTCAGCAGGCGCAGGGACCAGGGCAGGAGGAGCAGCAACGGCACCACGACGATGCCCACGGAACGCAGGACCAGGTCGCGGCCGAGGCGCCCCGACAGTCCCGCGGCTACCAGCCCTGCAATGACCGCGATGACGAGCCAAACCCACACCGACGGCGCGCACGCCACGACGACGGCGGCGAGCAGCGCGGCACCCCAGGGGGTGCGCCCGGTCGCAGGTGCGAGCGCGGAGGCAAGCCCGAGGGATCGGATGACGACGCGGGCCAAGGGCGGCAGCAGGACGATGGCGATCATCACCCCGAGGCGACCATTGGCCAAAGCACCGGTCATCGCCGGGAGCAGCGCATACGCGACGGCGGCCCAGGCGCGAGGCCCGCGTGCGCCGATGACATCGCGCAGAGACCACCACGCGCTGAGCCCTGCGGCTGGCACCGCGAGGAAGAGGACGAGGCCGACCATGAGCCCGGCCTTGCCCAGGACGACGGTCGCCAGCGCGGCGAGCAAGGCGGTGAGCGGCGCCGCGGGCACGGTCGAGCCAGGGCCGACGTCGTGCCACGTATCGGTGTAGGCGGCCCAGAGATCACCCGCGCCCTCGGGGCTCGGCAGGAGGGCGCCTCCGAAGAGGACGCCATCGCCCCACCACAGCGAGCGACCGGCGATGGCGGCGGCGACGAGCAGGACCAGTCCGATCACCACCGCGGGTCGCGATAGGGCGCGGCGCACGAATCCGTCGGCGGGGTCCTCGAAGATGTCAGCGTCGTCGGAGACCGGCCCTGACTCCAGGGCGCCGACGGACGAAGGGCCACCGGCGCGCCCCGCCGCCACGATGCCGCCCAGCGCCTCGATGGCGGCGCGCGCCTGCGACAAGGCTCCCGGTCGCAGGTCATGCACCGCCTCGCGCGAGCTCAGGGTCGAGGTCGCCGCCACGCGCCGCCGAGTCGCCAGGATGCGCCCGGGATGGGCGAGGAGTGCCCCGATCGCCGCGAGCTCATCGCCCGCGCGGCGCAGATCCTTGCCCAGGAGATAGAGGAGGGAGCGCAGGAACGAGCCGAGGGCGAGTCGCATCCCGGTGAAGGGAAGGCGCCACCCAGGCGCCTGACCGAGAAGCACGAGCAGCGCCGAGCGCCGGTCGAGCCGATGCCCCCGACCCGGGAGAGAGGATCCCTCGCGTCTGCCGTGGTAGGACGCTTCGCGATGGTGGACGACGGCGTCGGGCACGACACGCACTTCGTGGCCGGCGCGCCAGGCGCGCCAGCACAGGTCCAGGTCGTCGCGGTAGAGCGGGAGCTGCGGGTCGAATCCCCCGAGGGAGTCCCAGACATCGCGGCGGATGAGCATCCCGGCCGAGCCGACCGCATGTACCTCGCTGCGCTCATCATGCTGGCCCTGGTCATGCTCTCGGCGCTCCAGCCCGGTCACGCGTCGACCAGCTCCGGTGACGCTAAAGCCGACCTCGAGGAGCAGGCGACGGTCGTGCCAGCCGAGGGCCTTGGGGCCGAGGATCGCCGTGCGCGGGTGGGCTTCGGCCGCGGCGAGGAGTCGCTCCAGACAGGTGGGCGCGGGAGCCGAGTCGTCATGAAGAAGCCAGACCCACTCGGTGGTCTCGACGTCGAAGGCCTCGTCGGTATCGGATCTCAGCACCCCGGATGCCAGGCCGGCATCGACGGCAGCGCCGAATCCTCCCTCCGCACCCTTGCCATCAAGACCCTTGCCATCAAGGAGTACGACGCGGTCGTATCCCAGGGATTCGGTGAGGATTCGACCGCTGGCATCCGTCGAGCCGGCGTCGACACCGACAACGGAATCAGGGTGACGAGTCTGCCCGCCGAGGACCGTGAGGACCGCGGGGAGCCAGACCGCACCATCACGAGCGACGATGACGGCCGTGACGCGGTGGCGTCCGCTCAGACCGCCTGCTTCTTCAGCCGGCGCCGCTCGCGCTCGGACAGGCCACCCCAGATGCCGAAGCGCTCATCATTGGCAAGTGCGTACTCAAGGCACTCACCACGCACCTCGCAGGACAGGCACACGCGCTTGGCCTCGCGTGTGCTCCCGCCCTTCTCGGGGAAGAACGCCTCGGGATCGGTCTGGGCGCACAGCGCGTGCTCCTGCCACTCCATGGCCTCTTCAGCCCCCGCGGTGGTCAATGGCAGCAGTACGGGATCTCCCACTGCCGACCTCCCTCCTGAGGCGCAGGTTGACCCTGCGTCCGTAAATGACACCGGTGTCATTACATAGGTCATGGGGCCGCTCGTCAAGCCCGTGAGCCCACAAGACCCTCCGTGGAGCCCCCGGGGGGCTCGGGGGGGCCGTATCCAGTGGTGCGTTCACGGGGGATCCGGCCAGCGGAGCGGATCAGTGAGCGGAGGTCCTCCACCGTCTTGGCGGACCCGTGCTCGGACCCCGCCATGCGGCTGATGGTCTCCTCCATCAGGGTGCCTCCGAGGTCATCGACGCCACCGGCGAGCATGACCCGGCAGCCGTCGTCGCCGAGCTTGACCCAGGAGCACTGGATGTGATCGACGGCCCCGTGCAGCATGATCCGCGCCATGGCATGGACTGCGCGGTTGTCGCGTGCGGTCGGTCCGGGACGGGCCACTCCCGCCAGGTAGATCGGTGCGCTGTAGTGCACGAAGGGCAGCGGCACGAACTCAGTGAATCCACCCGTGCGCTCCTGTATGCCGCGAAGAGTGCGCAGGTGATCGACCCAGTGCCATGGCTCGTCGACGTGGCCGTACATCATCGTCGACGTCGTGCGCAGTCCGACCTCGTGGGCGGTCGTCACCACCTCGATCCACGACGCCGCAGGCAACTTGCCCTTGGTGAGGATCCATCGGACGTCGTCATCGAGGATCTCCGCGGCGGTGCCCGGCAGTGAGTCGACGCCTGCCTCGCGCGCGGCGATGAGCCAGTCGCGCAGGGACATTCCCGTACGAGCGGCGCCGTTGACCACCTCCATCGGACTGTAGGCGTGGAGATGGATGCCCGGCGCCTCCGCCTTCACCGCGCGAGCGAGATCGAAGTACGCCGTGCCGGGCAGGTCGGGGTGGATTCCCCCCTGCATGCAGACCTCGGTCGCCCCCGCCTCGACGGCCTCGCGCACCCGCCGTGCCACGTCTTCGAGAGAGAGGGTGAAGGCATCCACATCGGAGGCACGCTGAGCGAAGGCGCAGAAGCGGCACCCGGTGTAGCAGACGTTGGTGAAGTTGATGTTGCGGTTGACGACGTAGGTCACCTCGTCTCCGACCGCCTCGCGGCGAAGATCGTCGGCAAGTGCCGTGACCGCCTCGAGGGCGTCGCCTGTCGCCGACATGAGCGCAACTGCCTCATCGGCGTAGTCCGGGTGGGCAAGGCGTGCGGGATCGGAATGTGCGACGTCGAGCGCGTGGCGCATGTCCGACGGCAGGCGCGGGACCCCGGCGCTCACGCGACGGGCACGCTCGGAGACCTCCTCCCAGTCGCCGTAGACATCGGCGAAGTCCTCTCGGCGATCCGCCGAACGACCGGTGATGTCGATGTCGATGTGCAGATCGACGCGCCCGCCTGCAGCACGCGCGGCGAAGTCCGCGTAGCCGCCCGAGTCAGCATCGGGCTCCTGCCAGGGCAACCCGACGGGAAGCGCAGCCGGATTCAGCAGTCCCTGTCGATCCGCCAGGGCGTCGACGTGGGGCCGCACGCGCGGATCGATCCACTCCCCGGAGAGCACATAACGCGGGTGCGCGGTGAGACGCGGGCGCAGCTCGAATCCGGCGGCCGCTGTGCTCTCGCGAAGCGCATCCAGATGCGGCCACGGCCTCTCGGGGTTGACGTGATCCGGAGTCACGGGGCTTACGCCGCCCCAGTCGTCGACACCCGCACGCAGCAGGAGCGCAAGGTCATCGGAGAGATTGGGCGGGGCCTGCAGGCGCACGCCGGGGCCGAGCAGGATGCGTGCAGTGGCGAGTGTCGCGAGGTAGGACTGCTCATCGAGGTCGGGCTCAGCGCGCATGGCCGTGTCGTCCTTGGCGCGGAAATTCTGAACGATCACTTCCTGCACGTGCCGGTGGCGCCGGTGGACCGCACGGATGGCGAAGAGTGCATCGACGCGCTCCTCATCCGTCTCGCCGATGCCGACGAGGATGCCGGTCGTGAAGGGAATCGCCAGGCGACCCGCGTCCTCCAGGACCTGCAGGCGGACGCGTGGCTCCTTGTCGGGGCTGCCGAAGTGGGGAGCGCCGGGGGTGGACCACAAACGCTCGGAGGTGGTCTCGAGCATCATCCCCATGCTGGGCGCGACGGGTCGGAGTCGACGCATCTCCTCCCACGACATCACGCCCGGATTGAGGTGCGGCAGCAGCCCGGTCTCCTCGAGGACGCGGATCGACATCGCGCGCACATAGGAGAGCGTGTCGGCGTACCCCGCCTCGTCGAGCCACTCGCGAGCAGCTGGCCAGCGGTCCTCGGGCCGATCGCCCAGGGTGAAGAGGGCCTCGGCGCATCCGAGGGCCGCTCCGCTGCGGGCGATCTCGAGGACCTCGTCGGGCGAGAGATACGGCGCGGGCACGCGGTGGGGGACGGTCGCGAAGGTGCAGTAGTGGCAGCGGTCGCGGCACAGGCGCGTGACCGGGATGAAGACCTTGGGCGAGTAGGTGATGACTCCGGGCAGTCCGGCGTCCTCGAGTCCGCGGTCGCGGAGGGAACTGGCGACCTCCAGCAGGTCCTCGAGGGCGTCACCGCGGGCGCCGATTAGCCAGGTGGCTTCGTCGGGCGCGAGGGTCGATCCCCGGCGGGCGCGGGCCAGCGCCCGGACGACCCCCGACGGCGTGGACGGCATCGTGACACCCTATGACCATGCCGACGACCCCGTCACCGCTGCGCCGCATCACCGTGCTCGCTGGGGGGATCGGCGGAGCCCGATTCCTGCGCGGGCTCCTCGCAGCGGGCGAAGGTGCCGAGGTGACCGTCATCGGCAACACCGGCGACGACATCTGGATCCATGGCCTGCGTGTGTGCCCGGACCTCGACACGGTGATGTACACCCTCGGCGGCGGGATCTCCGAGGAGCGCGGATGGGGTCGCGAGGCAGAGACCTTCACCGTCAAGGAAGAGTTGGCCGCCTATGGCCTCGAGCCGTCGTGGTTCGGGCTGGGCGACCGCGACATCGCCACGCACCTGGTGCGCACGCAGATGCTCAATGCCGGCTATCCGCTGTCGGCCATCACCGAGGCGCTCTGCGATCGCTGGCGCCCGGGCGTCCGCCTCCTCCCGATGACGGACGAGCGCGCGGAGACGCATGTCGTCGTGGACGACCCCGAGGGCGGTGTCGACGATTCAGGGGCTCCCGCACGCCGTGCCATCCACTTCCAGGAGTGGTGGGTGCGCTATCGGGCCGCGCTGCCCGCGCATTCCATCGTGCTCGTCGGTGCTGATGAGGCCAAGCCCGGCCCGGGTGTGGTGGAGGCCATCGAGTCCGCGGACGTCGTGGTGCTCCCGCCGTCCAATCCCGTGGTGTCCGTGGGCACGATCCTGCGCGTGCCCGGCATCCGCGAGGCGCTCCAGCGCACGAGTGCTCCCGTCGTCGGGGTCGCACCGATCGTCGGCGGCCGCCCGGTGCGTGGCATGGCGGATGCCTGCCTCGCTGCCATCGGCGTAGAGACGGATGCCGCGGCAGTCGCACGCCACTACGGGCCCCGTCGAGCGCTCATTCCCGCTGGCGCTGCCGCTGACGGCATCCTCGACGGCTGGCTCGTCGACACTGCAGATGCCGCCTCCGTGCCAGGAGTGCAGTCCCTCGGCATCGCGTGCGAGTCGCGGCCGCTGCTCATGACCGACCTCGACGCCACGACCGACATCGCCCGCGCGGCACTTGAGATGGCCTCGCGGCTGCGGCAGCAGGCATGACACTCCAAGCCCTCGGCGTGGCCGGGATCGGTGAGATCCGCGCGGGGGACGACCTCGCGGACGTGATCGCTCAGCAGCTCTCGGGGACACCGTGGCCTGACGGCACGACAGGCCTTGCCGACGGCGACATCGTCGTCGTGACCAGCAAGATCGTGAGCAAGGCGGAGGGCCGGATCGTGCCCGATTCGGAGCGTGATGCGGCACTCGACGCCGAGACGGTGACGGTGGTCGCCACGAAGGAGACTCCGCGGGGCATCACTCGGATCGTGCGCACGCACCACGGGCTCGTGCTCGCGGCAGCGGGTATCGACGCGAGCAACGCGCCCGCCGGGCATGTGCTCCTCCTCCCCCGCGATCCTGATGCGTCCGCGCGAGCCCTGCGTGCGCGCCTGCACGAACTGACCGGAGTCTCGCTCGGCGTCATCGTCACCGACACCCTCGGGCGCCCCTGGCGGGACGGTCTCACCGATTGCGCCATCGGCGTCGCCGGCGTCGCCGTGCTCGACGATCTGCGCGGGCTGCCCGACGCACAGGGGCGCCCGATGGAGGCGACCGTCATCGCCGTGGCCGATGAGATCGCCTCGGCTGCCGACCTGGTCAAGGGCAAGTCCGGCGGGGTCCCCGTCGCCCTTGTCCGCGGTCTCGCACACCGCGTGACCGCCGAGGACGGCCCCGGCGCGGTCTCCGGCGTACGCCCACTCGAGGAGGACCTCTTCCCCCTGGGCACGGTGGAGGCTCGCCGCGAGGGGGCGCGACACGCAGTCGCTTCCCGACGTACCGTCCGCCACTTCACGGACGAGTCCGTTGACGACGCGATGCTCACGCGAGCGATCACCGCAGCCATCACCGCCCCGGCCCCGCATCACACGACTCCCTGGCGGTTCGTCTTCCTTGACGAGCGGCGTAAGGCCCTGCTGTCGGCCATGCGCGAGAGATGGCGTGCTGATCTCGAAGCCGACGGCTTCGATGCCGAGGCGGTCGATCGGCGCGTGAAGCGCGGGGACATCCTGTGGCGGGCGCCGGCAGTCGTGCTGCCCTTCCTCGACCTCGCCGAGGGGCCCCATGCCTACCCCGATGACCGGCGCGCAGGCTTCGAGCGTGATCTCTTCCTCGTCTCCGGGGGCGCCGCCGTGGAAAACCTCCTCATCGCGCTCGCGACCGAAGGACTCGGAGCCGCATGGATCTCCTCGACGATGTTCTGTCCCGAGGTCGTGCGGGAAGTGCTCGATATCCCCGCGTCGTGGCAGCCACTCGGCGCCATCGCCATCGGCAGGCCGGCCACGGCGCCGGGTGCACGCCCAGAGCGCGACCCTGACGACTTCATCCTGCGGCTCTGACGATCGGCTGGGGCTTGCGCGTTCGATGTGAGTCGTTCTGCGGTCGAAATGATCCATTCGGTGGCACTTTTCGACCGCAGAACGTCCGAGCCAGGCGTCGCGCACAAGGCGCCAGTCAATGCCCTCAGGCGTCGGTGGAGAAGCGCACGGCGGTGGCCGGGAGCTCGATGCCGGGCCACACGCGCGCCCCTGCACGCAGTTCATTGCCCGACCCGATCCGGGCTCCATCACCGATGACGCTTCCGGCGACGACCGCACCGGCATCAATGTGTGCGCCCGCGCCGATGACCGAGTCCTCCACCACGGCATCGGCTGCGATGACAGCGCCGTCAAGGAGCACCGATCCATGCACGCGTGCGCCCGGAGCGACGCGTGCGCCCCGGCCGACCGTCGTACCGCCCGTGACCACTGCCGATCCGTCCACTTCAGCGCCCTCGAGCACGAGTGCCTCCGCCGGCACATGGCCTGGCCACGATGCGACGCCGCGGACCAGGTCGGCAGAACCCCGGACGAAGTCCCAGGGAGTGCCGAGGTCGAGCCAGTAGGAGTCGTCGACGACACCGCGGACGAGCGCGCCATCGGCCAGGAGCGCGGGGAAGGTCTCGCGCTCGACCGACACCACCCGACCGGCAGGGATCGCATCGATCGCAGACCGTCGGAAGATGTAACACCCCGCGTTGATCTGATCGGTGACGATCTCCTCCGGAGTCGTGGGCTTCTCACGGAAGGCGAGCACGCGCCCGTGCTCATCGGTCGGCACCAATCCATACGCGGAAGGATCCGCGACGCGCACGAGGTGCAAGGTGACGACCGCTCCAGTGCGCACATGATCGGCAAAGAGGCCCGCATAGTCCACGCCGCTGAGCACGTCTCCGTTGAGCACCATGACCGGGTCGTCGGGGCCGCTCACCAGGTGCGCGGCGGCGTGGCGGATCGCACCGCCCGTACCCAGCGGTTCATCCTCCACGGCGTAGGCGATCTCGACACCCAAATGGCTTCCGTCGCCGAGTTGCTCGGCGAAGACCTCCGCACGGTACGACGTGCCGAGGATGATCCGCTCGACTCCCGCCGCCCGCGCGCGTTCGATCTGATGCACCGTGACCGGGACTCCGGCGACAGGCAGCATCGGCTTGGGTGTGCCGAGGGTCAACGGCCGGAGTCGAGTGCCCTGGCCCCCGACGAGGAGGATCGCCTCGCGCATGCGCTCATCCCATCACACGATGGGAAGTGTCCCCCTGCTCGGATCGGTCAGACATGGCGAAGGGGCTGCCCGAGTCCATGAGCTTGAGAGTGGCGAGCTTGACCAGCGGGGTCTCGGGGTAGTCCGTGAGACCACTGGCCTTCGCCGCATCGGTCCAGTCGTTGGCCGGGAAGTTGATGCGGCACAGCGGGACCTTGGCGAGGAAGTTCTGCGGCTCGTAGAAGTAGCCGAGCACCGCTTCCTTGTTGTCGTTGCCCTTGGTGAAGGCCTCGATGAGCGCGGCCTCCGAGCCGGTGTTGATGATCTTGTAGTTCAGGCCGTTGGCCTCGATGAGCTTCTCGCCGATGGTGGTGTATCCGGGCGGGCCCTCGAGCCAGGCGCCCTTGTCACCGGACTCCGGGGTCTTAAAGAGGTCGGCGTAGTCATTGAGCTTGGTGCCGTCGGTGATGTCGGGGTACTCGTCGCACATCCACTGCGGGACGAACATGCCGATGAGGCCGATGTTGCCGTTGTAGCCGACCTCGACGATGGCGCCACGGTCGACCCACTCCTGCCAGCGACCGCCACCCCAGTCCTCGATGATGACGTCGACCGATCCGGCCTCCATCGCGTCGTAGGTGACGCCGGCCTCGTCGAGAGTCGTCTGCGTGATATCGCAGCCGAGGCTCTCGCGAGCGACGTCGCTGAGCACCTGCGCGGATGCGGTGTAGCCGACCCACGCGTGCATGGCGACACCCCACGAGCCGCAAGCGGTGTCGGCGGGGGCAGCAGCCGAGCTCGATGCGTCGGGTGCCGCGCTCGACTCAGCGGGTGCCGCTGACGACGAGGCTGCCTCATTCACGGTGCCGCCACCGCAGGCCGCGAGGGCCAGTCCGGCAGTGGCGAGCGCGACCACGAGGCCAGCGCCCTTGCCTACTCGCTTCATTCTTCCTCCAGGAAGGTAGATGTCTTCGACATCGTAGGCGCGGCCCTCGCGTGATTCGGCGGAATGGCGATAACAGATGGGTATCGCTACCCCTGTTTCAGTGACGCCCCTGAGGGGACTTCTGGGGCCTGCCTTGTGCAATTCGGTCAAGGATGATGCCGAGCAGCACGATGGCGATACCCGCGGCGAGTCCCTTGCCGGCGAGCTCAGGCTTGGACTGGCCCACGATGACGAGATATCCCAGGCCACCCGCCCCGACGAACCCACCGATGACGACGACGGCCAGCACGAAGATGAGTCCTTGAT
>CAZLMT010000036.1:0-20163 GCA_964560615.1 uncultured Actinomyces sp. | reverse complement strand
GCGCATCGGATGCCGCCATCGCGGAGTGACCGACGTGAGTGCCACCGTGGTGGCAGGCAGCGACAACAAGGTGGTGCATCCCGACCAGGCCGAGGGCAAGGAGGGCGACCACCACGAGCCGTGGTGCCACGCTGCCGATCCCGCTCACTCTTCGATTGTGGCCCCAGGCCCGCGTCATCGCGCGCCGAGGCCCTTGAGCCGCTTGTAGAGGCCGCGGTACTCCGCATAGGCACCCTGGTAGACCTCGCGATCGCAGTCACCGGGCGCGAAGACCTGCTCCACGCGCACCCGCTCTGCCGCCTCGGGCAGGGTCATTTCGCCCAGGCTCACGATCGCCCACAGCGCGGCACCGATGAGCTGGGCATCCCGAGGCTGAGCCACCTGCTCGACCGGGCGATCGAGCACCCCGGCGTAGATCGCGCACCACAGATCCGACTGCGCGCCTCCACCCAGGATGCGCACCGAGTCAATCCGCCGCTTGCAGAACTTCTCATAGACGTCGAAGAGCCAGCGCGAATTGAGGGCGACACCTTCGAGAGCAGCGCGGATCATCGTCGCGCGATCGGTGCGCAGCGAGAGCCCGACGAAGGCGCCGCGCACGTTCTTGTCCTCGACCGGGCTGCGCTCACCGTTGAGCCAGGGGGCGAAGAGCACGCCCTCGCTTCCCGCGGGTGCGGACGCCGCCTCTGCGGTGAGCACGGCGTAGTCATCGTCGAAGACCTGCTCCCGCAGCCAGCGCAGGGCAGCGCCACCGATCTCCTGGTTGTCGGCGACGACCGGCATATGCGGATCGAATCCGGGGACCGTGGCTATCGAGTGGAAGACATCGGTGCGCTTGAAGGGTACGCGCGCACTGATCCACGACGTGGTCGAGACAGCGATGTGCGTGGCGTAGGGATCGATCGCCCCGCTGCCGAGAATCGCGGCGTGCAGGTCGGGCAGCCCGCAGGTCACCGGGATCCCCGGAGTCAGCCCCATCGTCTCGGCGACCTCCGGCAGGAGCGGGCCGAGGATGGATCCCATGGGCAGCAGTGGCGGCAGCCGCCCCGGATCCCTTCGCGCGCGTCGCATGAGGTCGGGCAGATAGCGGGGCTGCGCACCGATCCGGTTGTCCGTGAGCCACGACAGGATCATCGACGCTGGTGTCGCGGCCGCGCGCCCGGTGAAGCGCATGCCGAGGTAGTCGACGGGCTCGAGCAGCCAGCGCGCTCGCGCGTAGATCTCGGGCATCTCGCGCTGCAGCAGCAGGGAGTGCCCCGTGGGGTCAGCACCTGAGGGCGTCGGTGCGCCGCCGGTCGCGCGCACCCACGGGATCACCTTCTGAGGTGCGAAGCCCTGGACGCTCACGGGGCCACCGATGACATCGCGCATGTGCTTGCGGGCGCGCGTGTCGGCCCACAGCAGGACCGGTCCCACGGGCGCGCCACTCGCATCGACCGGCACGGTCGATCCCCATTGCCCCGTGACTGCCACGACTCGTGCATCACCGCCCACGATCGATGTGACCTCGCGGACGCACTCGCCGACCGCGGTCCACCACTGCACTGCGTCCTGGTGGCCTCGCCGTCGAGGCCGATCTGCACATCGACAGGTCGATGGGCCACGGCGAGGATGGAGCCGTCGGGATCCACGGCCGCCACCTTGGGCCCGCCATTGCCCAGGTCCAGTGCCAGGACCCAGCTCATGTCAGGCCTCGGGTGCCGTGGAGTGCATGGCGTCGAGGACGCCGCCCATGACCATGCGCAGTGTCTGGTCGCCGTCCGGCATCGCACCGAAGCCGTACATCGCGCCGCTCTTGGCCGGCTCACCACGGTGCGCGACGGCGTAATCGACCGCGATCCTCAGGTCGGCAAGGAAGTCATCGGCCACACCAGGCTGCGTATTGGGCCCGGTGATGCAGAAGTGCAGGGCGGGCGGCAGTTGCAGGGAATTCATCCGCCAGCCCCGCTCCTTGAGCGCATCATTGACGAGGTAGACGTCGACGTCGGCCTCGGATGAAGACATGAACGAGGTCATGAAGAGCGGGTCGCCCATCACACGCAGCTCGGGGAAGTCCGCGCGCACGCCCGACTTGATCAGGCCATTGGTGCTGAGGATCGCGCGGGCCCGGTCCAGGTAGCCCTGTCGACCCATCGTCACCATCGCGGCCCAGGTGGACGCGATGAGTCCGCCGCTGCGTGAGCCCGCGAGGCCGGGCGAGAGGTAGAGGCCACCCGGCCACTCCGTCGCCGAGAAGTACTGCCGCGAGCGCAGGGCGGAATCGCGATAGAGCAGGACCGACGTGCCCTTGAGTGCGTAGCCGTACTTATGAGTGTCTGCGGACAGGGTCGTCACACCCGGCACGCGGAAGTCCCACGGCGGCACGTCGTAGCCGAGCTCCTCCGCCCAGGGCAGCAGGAAGCCACCGAGGCAGCCATCGACATGCAGTCCGACTCCCCGGTCTTGCGCCAGCACGCCGATCCGGTCGATGGGGTCGATGAGACCGTGGGCGTAGTCACCCGCGCTGCCGACAAGGCAGATGGTGTCGTCATCCACCAGATCCGCCATCGCGTCGACATCGACGACGAAGTCCTCCGTGAGAGGGGCGGTGCGCACCTCGATCCCCAGCCAGTGAGCCCCTTTGTTCAGTGCGACGTGAGCCGTAACGGGCAGCACGACATTGGGCGTGCGCACGCCGCGCGTCTCACGTGCCTCCTCGCGATAGGAATAGAGCGCGTGGACGAGGCTGTCGCTCCCACCAGAAGTCACGACCCCGATGGGCTGGGGGTTGCGGAAGAGATCTGCCGTCATGGCGATGATCTCTCCCTCAAACTTTGTGGCGGAGGGATACATGTCGCGCTGCAGCACATTGGCGTGAGCGAAGTGCTCGAAGACCTGCGCGAGGAAGTGGTAGTGCTCATGGTCACCGCTGTAGAGGCTGCCCGAGACGCGCCCCGCATCGCCGACAGCATCCTCGGCCTTGGCCATGCTGGCGATGTCGGTGAGGACGGCGTCGCGACCCACTCCCTGCTCCGGGATCGCACGCTGCGTGTCCATGAGTTGCCGATAGGGGAAGAGGTCATCGAGCATCCGCTCGAGATCCGTCCGCTCGTCACTCATCAGTCCATGCCCTTCGATCGGCGACCTACCGCGCGATCAGTCTCGCGCTTGGCCTCGCGCTCGGCAATGGCCTGGCGCTTGTCCTGGCTCTTGCGGCCAGTGGCAAGAGCGATCTCGACCTTGGCGAAGCCATCCTTGAAGTAGAGGGCAAGTGGGATCAGGGTGAAGCCCTTGGCCTGGACCTTGGTTTGAATCTTGCGGATCTCATCGCGATGCAGGAGCAGTTTGCGCGCACGCCGAGGCTCATGGTTGGTCCAGGTGCCAAGGTCGTACTCGGGGATGTGGACCCCGCGCAGCCACACCTCGCCGTTATCGATCGTCGCGTAGCCATCCGTCAGGGTGGCGCGACCCGCGCGCAGTGACTTGACCTCCGTGCCGGTGAGGACGATGCCCGCCTCGAAGGTGCCATCGACCTGGTAGTCATGGCGCGCCTTGCGATTCTGGGCGATGAGTTTGCGGCCCTGCTCCCTGGCCATGGCTAGACGCGCAGGTACTTGCGCAGGGTGAGGAAGGCCGCTAGGCAGGCGAGAGCGATGCCCGTGACGTAGAGAATCGGCGCGATTGATGCCACCGCATCCCAGCCGACGAAGGCAGTGAACTGGAAGGCCGGCGCGAGGACTCGGTCGACGACGAAGGCCTTGACCAGGATGAGGCCGCCTGTCGCCAGCGTGGCTCCAACAGCCGCCGCGATCGCCGCCTCGAGGAGGAAGGGCAGTTGGATGTAGAAGTTAGAGGCGCCCACCAGGCGCATGATGCCGGTCTCGCGGCGCCTGCTGAAGGCGGCGATGCGCATGGTGTTGACGATGAGGAGCACGGTCACGATCAGCATTGCGATGGCGATCACCAAGGCGATCGCCTGGAGTCCACCAAGCAACTGGAAGAAGCGCTCGAGGAACTGGCGCTGGTCATTGACCTGCTCCACACCTGGACGCCCCTCGAAGGCCGAGGCCACGATGTCGTACTTCGTGGGATCGGAGAGCTTGACGCGGAAGGACTCGGGCAGAGCATCGACGGTCACGCTGTCGACGATCGGTGAATTGCGGTACTGCAGGATGAAGCGGTCGTAGGCCTCCTGCTGGGTCTCGAAGAAGATCTCCTGCACGAGGGGCTGAAGGGACTCGAGGTCAGCCTCGATCTGTGCCTTCTGTGCCTCCGAGACCTTGCCTCCAGCGCAAGAGGCGGTCTCGGAGTTGTCATTGCACAGGAAGATGGAGACCTCGACCTTGTCGAACCAGAAGTCCTTCATGGTGTCGACCTGGGCGCGCACGAGGAGGGCCACTCCGAAGAGCGCCAGGGATACGCCGACCGTGATGATGACGGCAATCGTCATTGTGAGATTGCGTCTCAGGCCGTTGCCGACCTCGCTGAGGACAAAGCGAGCGCGCATGCCTACCTCGAGTATCCGTAGACACCGCGCGACTGGTCGCGCACCAGGTGGCCCTGCTCCAGCTCGATAACCCTCTTGCGCATCTGGTCGACGATCGCGACGTCGTGAGTGGCCATGACGACCGTGGTCCCGGTGCGATTGATGCGATCGAGGAGCTTCATGATGCCCTCGGACGTGACCGGATCGAGGTTGCCGGTGGGCTCATCGGCGATGAGGATGGCCGGCTTGTTGACGAAGGCCCGCGCGATCGCCACGCGCTGCTGCTCGCCACCCGACAGCTCATCGGGCATCCGCTGCTCCTTGCCTTCGAGACCGACCAGGTCGAGCACCTCGGGCACGATGCGCTCCACCTGACTGCGTGACTTGCCAATGACCTCAAGGGCGAAGGCGACATTGTCGAAGACGGTCTTGTTGGGCAGGAGACGGAAATCCTGGAAGACCGTGCCGATGCGACGGCGCAGCTGGGGAACCTTCCAGTTGGAGAGGCGGTTGAGATCCTTGCCGGCGACCCACACGCGACCTTCGGTGGGCGACTCTTCCTTGAGGACCAGTCGGAGGAACGTCGACTTGCCCGATCCTGAGGCGCCTACGAGGAAGACGAACTCCCCCTTCTCGACCTCGAGGGAGACATCCTCAAGGGCAGGGCGCGCCTGGGTGGGGTACAGCTTGGTGACGTTCTCGAACAGGATCACCCATCGAGTGTAGGCGGTGGCGTCGCGGTTGCCCGAATTACAGGGGATCCCTCGGCGAGCCCCCTGCGGGATCGCTAGTTCGGGACGATCGTGACGCGCTGGGCCCGCAGCGCCATGATCAGCGCCACGATCCACCCGATGATCGTCCATCCGAGAAGGAGATTGACCCAGAAGACGGCCCAGTGAGGGACATCGCGCACGGCGGCGATGCACCAGGGGAGCATGTAGCCCGCGGTGACAATTGCGACGATGACGGAGACGACCTTGGTGGTCGTCCAGGACCGGGACTCCGGCTCAACCGAGTAGGACATGCGCGCAGGCTACCTCAGGCACGCACGTCTTGGGTGCGACGCCACCGAATACCCGACTCAATGAAGTCGTCGATCTCACCGTCGAGCACGGCCGACGTATTGCCGGTCTCGTGCTCCGTGCGCAGGTCCTTGACCATCTGATACGGATGCAGGACATATGACCGCATCTGCGTGCCCCAGGACCCGGCCGAGTCTCCCTTGAGGGCATCCATCTTCTCTCGCTCCTCGCGCCGCCGGACCTCGAGCAATCGTGACTGGAGCACGCGCAGGGCCGCTGCGCGATTTTGGATCTGGGACTTCTCGTTCTGGCACGAGACGACGATGCCCGTGGGCAGGTGGGTGATGCGCACGGCCGAGTCTGTCGTGTTGACGCTCTGCCCGCCCGGGCCACTCGACCGAAAGACATCGATGCGGATGTCGGCCTCGGGGATGTCGATGTGATCCGTCTGCTCCGTCACCGGGAGCACCTCAACCGCCGCGAAGGACGTCTGCCGACGGCCCTGGTTGTCGAAGGGCGAGATGCGGACGAGGCGATGGGTGCCTTGCTCGATGGAGAGCGTGCCGTAGGCGTACGGCACCTTCACCGCGAATGTCGCGGACTTGATGCCCGCCTCTTCGGCGTACGACGTGTCGTAGACCTCGAAGGGCCATCCGTGACGCTCGCAGTAGCGCGTGTAGAGCCGCAGCAGCATCTCGGCCCAGTCAGCCGCGTCGACCCCGCCCGCCTCAGAGCGGATGGTCACGAGCGCCTCGCGTGAGTCGTACTCTCCGGACAGCAATGTGCGCACCTCCATCTCGGAGATGTCGCGGCGCAGACCGTCGAGCTCGCGCTCAGCCTCGCTCCAGGAATCGGCATCGTCCTCGCCCTCGGCGAGTTCGACCAGGACGACCAGGTCGTCGAGTCGGCGCCGCAGACCCTCGATGCGCCGGATGTCACCCTGGGCCAGGGAGAGCTGCGAGGTGATGCGCTGAGCGTTGGCCTGGTCGTCCCAGAGGTCAGGTGCCGACGCCTGGGCCTCGAGGTCCGCCGCCTCGGCCTTCAGCCCAGGCACGTCGAGGACCTGCTCGATGCCGGCGAGCGTCTGCTCGAGGCTGGCGAGAGTGTCGCTGATATCCGGGATGGCCACGGCGCGCAAGCCTACGTGTGACCCTCGGGCGCACCCGTCAGTAGGTATCGATCCAGCGCTCCGCTAGGCGCCACGCGAGCTGGTCGACCTGTGCCCGGGCCGAGAAGGGCAGGCCCTTGGCGTCGGGGTAGTCGTACTCCACGCTCTGGATGGTGTCCTTCACGAGGTAGAGGACGTAGTAGCCGCCATCTTCGTTATCGCTGTTGCTGGCGCGGCTGCGGCTGTCGATCCAGATCCAGATGCCGGTGCGGCCATCGACGGTCAGGCTCGTCCGGCCGTTGGAGAGGAACTGGATGTTGTTGCCGCCGGACTCCCCACGCCAATCGGTGCGACCGGTGCAGAATTTGACCTGCCGCTCGATGTACTGCCACTCGCGCAGGGCTTGCTGGGCCGAGGCGTAGGGCCAGACCTTCTGCTCGATCGCGACGGGATCCGTCTCGACGTTGGTCTCACCGAGCTCGACCTGGTAGAGCAGGTCCGTCTCGCGGCCCTGGATATCGCGCCCGTTCTTGTCGCACAGGGCCTGGTGCTGTCCCTCGTGTGCCTTGACGGTGTACTCGATCCCCGGCGACACCCCGAGCGACTTCGGGACGTCGGCGCGTGTGAGCATGCGGGCAAAGATCTTCGCCTGCTCCTCGGGCGTCGGCGCCGGGCGAGGCGCCGCCGCAGCGACGCCTCCGCCCAGCAGCAGACTGGCTGCAGCCACCACGGCGACCCATCGTCGGATCATCATGACGGCGTGCCGCCCTGGATGGGGAGGGTGTTGACGATGATCTGCGACGTCGAGAACTCGTCGCCGCCGAAGACCTCGTTGATGGCCATGACCTTGACCTCGTAATCCTGTCGCGGGGTCAGGCCAGTGATCGTGCAGGTCGTCGTCGCGATGTCGCGGCAGACGGGCGTGCCGTCCAGCGTCACGGTGTAGGTGACATTGCCGACATCGGGACCGCCCGCGGTGACGGAGGGTAGCCAGGTGACGACCACACTCGTCGACGAGGTGATGGCCACGCTGTCCACGAGAGGCGGCGGCGGCGGACCCTCCGGCGTCGCGAAAGCCGGGTAGACCGAGGTCGGCCCCCAGCCGAACTTGTTCTTGGCCGCGACAGTGAAGGAGTACGTCGCGCCGTTGACCAGGCGCATCCACAGGTACTCACCCGCGCACTCGAAGTCGGGGGCGTCGTTGGTCGCCTTGACGGGACACACGATCTCCTCGGCGAGCACTCCTGTCGAAATTCCCTGCGGCGTGGCCGTCAGCCGATAGTGAGTCGGCTCGATGCCGCCATTGGGATCGGCGTCCTCCCACGTGAGATTGACCGTCGTATTGCCGGTGCCCAGCACCTCCACGAGCGCAGGCTGACCGGGTAGGCCAAGGGGATTGTGCAGCACGTTGACGGTCATGGCTCCGGGCGACAGGCGGGTGTAGACCTGCACCGCAAACTGATACTGAAGCCCGGGCTTCAGGCCCTTGAGCCGGTACTGGCGCACGTCGGGGCCCACGCTGATCTGGGGGTACTCCGGTCGCTGATTCGGGAACCAGTATCCCTCGTTCATGAAGATTGAGATGGTGTAGCCGAGGATCGGCTCGTCGCCGATGTGCTGCGGCACCTCCCAGGCGAGGGTTGCCGTCGTTGATCCCGCAGCCACAATCCGCAGATCGCGCGGCCCGCTGGGTCGTGCGTTAGGGATGCCGATAGCCGGTGCCGACTCCAGCCCGGGCAGGTAGAAGCCAGCAGAGTTCCGCGCCTCGACAGTCACGTCGTAGTGCACGCCGTTGGTGAGCCCGCTGATCTTGCATGAGGTCGCAGTGATGGCCTCGCACGCGGGCTGAGGACCGGGGCGGAATGAACTGGTGCGCACGACGTACCGCTTGATGTCCCCGCCCCCGGTGCTCAGGGGTGGATCCCAGGAGACGTAGAGCGACTGCTGATCCGGGACCACCTGGACATTGAGCGGCTCGGTCGGGGCGATGACCGCCATGCGCTGCACCGCAACCGGCTTGGACTCGCCTCCCTTGGACACGGCCGTCACGGAGAACGTGTAAACCTGGCCGACCTGAAGGGCGGTGACATTGGCGCACCAGCGCAGGAGGTTCTGCGGGTTGATCTCGGGGCAGGTGACCGCCCGCACCGTCTCGAGCAGCTCTCCGTCGACATAGACGCGGTAGCCGGTGATGTCGGCCTTGTCTGCCGGCGGCGTCCATCGCAGGCGCATGAGCGGCTGCTTCGGATCGATGGGATTCTCCTGCGGCACGGCCCGCAACTGCGTGGGGGCCTCCGGAGCCTTGGCCTGCGCAGTGGCCTGCAGTCCGGGGACGGCAAGCAGCGCGAGGGCAACAGCGGCGACACCAAGGGGCCTGAAAATGCGACGACCGAGCACGGATCCTCCTGGGTAGCGGGTTACGCGGACGCTAACACGTCAAGTCGCCCAGCGTCCCAGAGGAGGTCACTCCTCGCGGCGGGCGGACTCCGGGGCGAAGGCCGGCAAGCAGACCGCGATGTAGGCCGCTCCCTCAGGAGTGCGGTAGCGAATCCGCTCCCCCGCCCGAGTGATCACGGCCTGTCCGGCGGACACGCGGATCTCTCCGTCAGGAGTGTCGATGACCAGCGCGCCCTCGAGAACGATCGTGAACTCGTCGAAATCGGGGGCCTGGAAGGGTTCGTCCCAGCCGGCGGGGGCCCGCATGTGCGCGATCGAGACCGCTGAGTCGCCCGAGGCGACCCGGCCGACGTACTCGTCGATGGTCTTGCCGCCGGGCACGGGGATGCGCACGGGTGCGTCGATGATCTCGGCCATGGGACTCCTTCGCGTCAGCGCGCCGGACGATAGCTGAGTACGGCGCCTGCCTCGACATCGAGGTCGTAGGCACCCGAGGGAGTCAGCCAGCCGGAGAAGGGCGGTCGCACACGATCGCTCATGGCGACAAGGACGACGTCGTCGCGCAGGGAGACGCCCGTGAGGCGGCCATCACCAGGGTCGCGTCGCACATGGCGCTCTACGGCTGCCCGAATCCCCGCTGGGTCGAGGCGGATCCGCGGGGAAGCGCCATCGGCGTAATAGGCGCCGAGGTCGATCGCCTGGGCCCCGGCGAGGGCCGCCGCATCCGCCTGCGATTGCAGGGCGCGGCGTGCCAGGAAGACGCTGGAGGCATCGACCACGACCGCAAGCGCGAGGATGCAGATGACGATGAAACCGAGGCTGAGCACGAGGATGCTTCCGTCGTCCCTGGAGCGCCGCGTCATGGCGCATCCCGGTAGTCATCGATCACGGCTAGGTGCTCGGCACTCACCGGCACCGCCCCCACCGTCGAGTCAGCGAGTGAGTCGGGCAGGAAGGGCAGTCGGACGCGAGTGCTCACACTGACGCGGATCGTGGAGCCGGGCGCGAGGCATGATCCGTCGCAGTCGATCCGGAGCTCATCGCCGCGCAGGGGCACTCCCTGGTCGGAGAGCGCGACGCGCGTGGCCATCCGTGCCGCCGAGCGCGCCTGGGTCACGGTGTCCGCCTGCGTGAAGGCACGGGCCGACTCGCGTGCCGCCTGTGTCACGGCATAGGCGGCCGACTGCACGCTCATGGCCGCGATCACGGCGTACACGATGGGCACGATGACCAGGACGACGAGCACGACGAACTCCACTACGGCGGCGCCCTCGTCACGACGCAGGAATCGGATCAGACGATTCCTCATGACTGCTCCCCGATGGCGTGCCCATCGACCGTGAGGGCCGTGGGCCCGAGAGTCCCGAGGAGAGGGAGCCGCGCGGTCACACGCACGCGCACGACCTCGACACCGTCGAGCCGCTCGCGCGACGCGACGATGTCCTGCGCAGCATCCCCGCCCAGGGCATCGGCGAGGACCTCGCGCGTGCGCATCTCCGCGATGCGCAGACCCGACCCCGCCAGAGCCCCGGCACGCGCACCCTCAGCGGCAGCCGCGGTGAGGGTCGACCTCACGTGCAGTGCCAGCGTCACCTGGAGGACCGCAAGAGCGACAAGCAGGAGCAGCGGTGTGACGAGTGCGAATTCCACCACGGCGCTCCCACGGTCCTCCCGGAGGCGAGTCCGAAGGGTCACGGCCCGGAGACGCTGTTGATCGCGCGATCGAGGACGCTGGTGAGGGCGTCGTCGGCGACAAGCCACAGGGCCGTGACGAGGCCCGCGGTCATGACGGCCACGAGGACCCAGCCGGGGACATCCCCACGGTCACTCGTGGTGAGGCGCACAATGAGTCGGGCGTAGGAATGGCGAAGGTATGACATGACTTGCTCCTTTGGTTGTGTTGTGTGCTGCTGCGAGGAACTACGAGACGGTGAGTTGAAGGCCGTGTAGGCCCGGATAGAGCGCAATGACGACGACGATGGGCAGGATGAAGAAGACGACGGGCACGAGCATGAGCACTTCCTTGCGGCCCGCCTGCTCGAGCAGACGCCGTCGGCCACCGGCGCGAGCATCGGCGGCCTGAGCACGGAGGACCTCGGCCATCGGCGTGCCTCGCTCCGTCGCGACGGCAATGCCATCGGCAAATCGGGACGCCTCGAGGCTGGGGACGGCACCGGACATGTCCCGGAGGGCCGTCGGGAATGCCGTCCCACCTCGCACCCGGCGGACCGCGAGTCCGAACTCCGCGGCGAGCTCACCGCGGACCGTGGCCGAGACGCGGTCTAACGCCGCGAGCGGACCCTCTCCTGCAGCCACGGCGAAGGCCACGAGTTCGGCGACCGTGGGCAACTGCTCGGACATGCGCGTCGCTCGACCCTTCGTCGCCTTCGCAAGGGCACGATCATGGGCGAGCCACCCTGTGGCTGACCCGACCACAATCAGTGCCGTGAGCGCCCCGCCCGAGATGGAGCCGCTCCGCAGGCCGAGGACCAGGCCCGCCAGTGCCCCGAGACCGGCGCCGGCGGCGCACCACACGAGTCGCTCAAGCCGATAGGCGTCGGCGTCGCCCTCACGGCCCGCACGACGTAGTCGCGTCACGAGATCAGCGCCGTCGCGGCTCATCAGCCGCATGAGCGGTGAGCCCAGGATCTGGCGGAGGGCATCGAGTGGTCCGCGCTCGACCAGGGGGCCACGCGGAGCCCGAAGGCGATCTGCGAGGCGCAGCGGCCGGTGTGCGAGGACGGCCGCAGCGATCAGGGCGATGGCCCCACCGAAGGCCAGCCCGACAAGGGCACCTACCGCGCTCATGCGAGGACCCTCGGCTCGTCGGGCAGACGCCCGATCGCGGTCATGACGCGGTAGGCCACGACCGAGAGCACGGCGGATCCCACGAGGATCGCAGCGCCCGTCGCGGTCGAATACGCAGCGACCGTCTCGGGTCGGGTGCACAGGAGGAGCAATGTGATCCACGGCGCCGCGACAGCCACGCGCGCTGCATTGACGGTCCAGCTCTGTCGGGCCTCGATCTCACCGCGTGCGCGAGCGTCCTGGCGCAGGAAGTCGCTGAGTGTCGCGAGCACTCTGCCCAGGTCACTACCGCCCACATCCCGTGCGATTCCGAGCGACACGATCACGCGGTCCGCGACCGGGTCACGCAGGGTGTCCTTGAGGCTCTCGAGTGCGAGGGCGAAGGATCCTGAAGCGCGGTAGTCGGCCGCGAAGGCCGTGAACGCCGGCCGGAGTGCCTCCGGTCCCCGAGTCCCCATGTCGGTCACCGCCTCGGGTAGAGACATGCCGGCGCGCACAGCCGAGCCGAGCATGTCGACGGCGTCGGGCCAGGCGGACCGGAGGGCGGTGCTCCGAGTGCGGGCGCGCCGGCGCAGGATTGCGATCGGCAGATAGCCGGCCACCATGGCTGCGAGAAGGCCCACGATGGCCACGCCGGAAATCGCCAGTGCGAGCAATCCCACGATGATCGCGAGCCCGACGCAGGCACCCACGATGGCGCTGGGGCCTACGCGCTCGAGGCCGGCGCGATCGACGAGGCGACGTAGCCGTGAGACGCGGGCCTCCCGCTCCGACCGCGGGGTGCCCACGCCGAGCAGGACGAGAAGGACGCCCAGCCCGAGGCCCAGTCCGAGGAGTGCGCCGGTCATGCCACGGCCCTCGCTGGTCTCAGCAGCTGCGCCAGGTCGTAGCCCGCAGCCTCGAATCGGTCCTCGTGGGGTGGGAATCCCGTGCCGCGTGTCAGTCGACCATCACGGCGCGTAAAGAGATCGGCGATCTCGACGACACCTGCTTCCACCCTGCCGGGAAGGGCGGCGATCTCTCTCACCTGGCGCCGCCCGTCGCGTGCAGATGCCGTGTGCACCACGATGTCGACGCATCCCGCCACCGTCGGCACCACGAAGTCTGCCGCGATGTTCTGCCCGGCCAGGAGCGGAAGGGTGCAGAGCTTGGTCACGGCCTCGCGTGCCGAGTTGGCATGCAGCGTCGCCGCGGCGGGCAGTCCGCTGTTCATCGCGATGAGGAGGTCGAGAGCCTCGGCTTGGCGCACCTCGCCGACAATGAGTCGCGAGGGCCTCATGCGGAGGGCTTCCTTCACGAGCCTGCGCAGCGGGATCTCTCCCGTGCCTTCGAGACTGGAATCGCGGGTCTGCATGGGCACCCAGTCGGGATGGTGCGGAAGGTGGATTTCGAAGACCTCTTCGCAGCTCACGATGCGCTCGCTCGAGGGGACACAGCCGAGAAGGGCGTTGAGCAGTGTCGTCTTCCCCGCCTGCGTTCCTCCGGCAACGACGACGTTGAGGCCACTCACCATGCAGGCGTCGAGGAAGGTCGCGGCTTCAGCCGAGAGCGTGCCTCCGGGCACGAGTTCGTGCACGTCGAGCGGACGATGCACGAAGCGCCGGATGTTGACCGCCCAGTGGGCACGAGTGATGTCCGGGATCGCCACATGCAGGCGACTGCCATCCGGCAGCATCGCGTCGACAAAGGGCGTACTGAGATCGATACGTCGACCTGACCACTGGAGCATGCGCTCTACCAGGCTGCGCACCTGAGCTTCCGTGAGCACTGCGGTGGTGAGCTCGCTCCGGCCCCCGCGCGCGACGAAGACCTTGCCCGGCGCATTGATCCACACCTCTTCGACATCGGGATCGTCGAAGAAGCGCTGGAGTGGGCCGAAGCCGGCGACATCATCGAGCACCTGCCGCGACACGAGCGCAAGATCAGCGTCGGTGTGCACCGGAGCATCGACCTCCGTGACATACCGATGCACGGACGCCCGGACGATCCCTTCGACTGCTTCGCGGTCACGCAGCGGATCCAGGCCGCCTCGGCGCACGGCGTCGCGCACGTCCGCCTCGATGATCTCCCGTGTCGACGTGGTCACGTCCACTCCCCTCGATCGGCATTCGCCACCATTGCGCAGCAACTGCATGCAATGACGAAGGTAGGAAGGCAGGGGCTCCGCAACCAGGTGACATCGCGCACCATCGATGCGCGATAACCGATGGCCCGCATTCGTGAGGGGATTGGCCCGTCTGACACGCGCAATCGCTCACGGGAGGTGCGCGATCCCTCCGCGAACGGCTAGTCGATGACGTCGAGCACGAGCGGGAGCCGGGAGTACGCCGTGCCCGGAGGCGAGACGACCACCGCAGGCTCGGGGTCGGCGAGCAGGCGCACGGCCGCCTCGAGGCGACCGGCATCCTCGGTGTGCAGTCGCAGCAGGGGATCGCCCACCCGCACCTCGTCACCGGGCTTCGCGAGCACCTCGATGCCCGCGGACGCGGACACCGGGTCGTCCTTGGTCGCGCGACCCGCGCCGAGTCGCCAGGCGGCCCGCCCGATCGAGAGGGCATCGCAACGCGTGACGACCCCGTCACGGTCAGCCGTGAGCGTCTCCACGATGGGAGCGCGCGGCAAAGGAGCATCGGGATCGCCGCCCTGAGCGCGGATCATCCGCCGCCAGTGGTCCATGGCGCGGCCGCTGGCGATCGCTTCAGCGGGATCAGCATCGATCCCCACGAGATCGAGCATGTGCCGGGCCAACACAAGCGTGAGCTCGACGACATCCGCGGGACCGCCCCCGGCCAGCACCTCGACCGACTCGGCGACCTCGAGGGCATTGCCCGCGGCGACACCCAGGGGCACATCCATCGCGGTCACGAGGGCACGCGTGCGCACGCCCTCGTCACGGCCGAGTGCCACCATCGTCCGTGCGAGTTCGACCGCGCGCGCCGTGTCGGACATGAAGGCACCTGAGCCGGTCTTCACATCGAGCACGAGCGCCGACGTGCCCTCCGCGATCTTCTTGCTCATGATCGAGGAGGCGATGAGCGGGATGATGTCGACAGTCGAGGTGACATCGCGGAGCGCGTAGAGCTTGCGATCCGCGGGCGCCAGCCCTGAGCCGGCCGCACAGATGACTCCCCCGACGTCCGCGAGGATGGCGAGCATCTCGGCGTTGGACAGATGCGCCCGCCAGCCGGGGATGGACTCGAGCTTGTCGAGTGTGCCGCCCGTGTGGCCGAGGCCCCGGCCCGAGAGCTGGGGCACTGCCGCGCCGCACGCCGCGACGATGGGCACCAGGGGCAGCGTGATCTTGTCGCCGACACCGCCCGTGGAGTGCTTGTCCACCGTCGGGCGCGACAGCGATGTGAAGTCCATGCGCTCCCCCGAGCGGATCATCGCCTGGGTCCATCGGACGAGCTCGGGCTCGCTCAGTCCGTGGAAGAAGATGGCCATGGCCATCGCGGCCATCTGCTCCTCGTGGACATCGCCGCGGGTGTAGGCGCTGATGAGCCAGTCGATCTGATCACCGGTCAGAGTGCCGCCATCGCGCTTGGCGCGGATGAGGTCGACCGCAGCGAAGGGCTCCGTGCCGCTCACGACTCGCTCGCAGCGTGCCCCGCCATGAGCAGGCCGATGCGACCACGGTCGGCCCCCTGGGCCGCCATGGTCTCGACGATCCTGCCGTCATACATCACAGCAATGCGATCGGACAGGCCCAGGACCTCATCGAGTTCGGCGGAGACGAGCAATACGGCGGCGCCCCGGTCTCGCGCGGCCACGATCTGGGAGTGGATGAACTCGATCGAGCCCACGTCGACGCCACGGGTGGGCTGCGCCGCGATAAGAAGGGCTGGCTCGGCAGCCAGCTCGCGAGCGATCACGACCTTCTGCTTGTTGCCGCCCGAGAGGGACTGGACCGTCGTCTGCGACGACGGAGTGCGGATGTCGAATTGGCCCACGAGCCCCTCCGCCAAAGCATCGACCGCCTTGAGGTTGCGCACGCCAAAGCGTGCGAACTCGGGCTCGTTGTACCGATCGAGGACAAGATTGTCGGCGACGGAGTAGGCGCCGACGAGGCCATCCGCCTCGCGATCCTCGGGCACATGGCCGACGCCCATCGCATGGATGTCGCGTGGCGACTTGCCGAGTGCGTTTTGGCCGATGACAGTGACGCTCTGCGCGCGGCAGGCTCGCAGTCCCGTGAGTGCCTGCACCAGCTCACGCTGGCCGTTGCCCTCCACCCCCGCGATGCCCAGGATCTCCCCGGCGCGCACCTGCAGTGAAACGTCACGCACAGCGGGCAGGCCTATGTCGTCGGAGGCCGAGAGTCCCACCACATCGAGCACGACCTCCGCGGGCTCTGCCGGCGACTTATCGACAGTAAGGAGCACACTGCGTCCCACCATCATCTGGGCGAGACCGGCAGCATCTGTCTGGCTCGGCGTGGTGGTCCCCGCAGCCCGGCCCCCACGTAGTACCTCGATCGTGTCCGCGACGGCGAGGACCTCGCGAAGCTTGTGGGTGATGAAGATGACCGCCACTCCGGAGTCCGCAAAGCCCTTGATGACATCGAGCAGGTCGTCGGTCTCCTGCGGCGTCAGCACCGCGGTGGGCTCATCGAGGATGAGGATGTCGGCCTTGCGATAGAGAGCCTTGAGGATCTCGACCCGCTGCTGCGTGCCCACGGGTAGGTCCTCGACCTTGGCGTCGACATCGAGTTGCAGGCCGAACTCCTCGGCCAGTCTCGCTACCTCGGCGCGCGCCTTGCGCATGTTGACGAAGGGTCCACGGTGAGGCTCATCTCCGAGGATGACATTTTCGGCCACGGTGAAGACCGGGACGAGCTGGAAGTGCTGGTGGACCATGCCGATGCCGCGACGAATCGCGTCGCGCGGACCCTTTAGGCGCACGGCTTCGCCCTTGATGAGGATCTCGCCCTCGTCGGGTTCGTAAAGACCGTAGAGCATCTTGACCAGGGTGGACTTGCCCGCGCCATTCTCACCGAGCAGAGCGAGGATCTCGCCACGGTGGACGCGCAAGGACACGTCGGCGTTGGCGACCACCCCGGGGAACCTCTTGGTGAGTCCACGGGCCTCGAGCGCGATCTCCGTCGTCGGTGTCATGGCCTAGTCCTTCTCATATGGTCGGCCTACGGCGGCGGGCGGTTTGATGCGCCCGGACACGATCGCGAGAAGGACGATCGTGAGGATGTACGGGAGCATGTTGACGAACTGCGGGGGGATGTCCACGACCGCGTCTGTCTGGAGTTGGCTGGCGACACCCTGGGTCAGCCCAAAGAAGATGGCCGCAGCAAGCGCGCCGATGGGATTCCAGGCACCGAAGATCATGATCGCCAGTGCGGTGAAGCCTCGACCGGCCGTGAGGCCACGCTCGAAGGTGCCCGCCGCCTCGAGAGCGAGGTAGGCACCCGCGAGGCCGGCAAGGCCGCCCGCGATCGTGACATTCCAAAAGCGCGTCTTCTGGACTCCGATGCCGGAGGTGTCGGAGGCGCTGGGCTTCTCGCCCACGGAGCGGGTGCGCAGGCCCCAAACGGTCTTGAAGAGCAGCACCCACAGCAGCAGAGCACTGACGATTGCCGCGTAGGTGAATATGCCGTTGTCGAAGAAGACGGGTCCGATGAGCGGGATGTCGGCGAGGATCGGAATGCGCACGGTCGGGGTGACGCCTGGCAGCGTGAAGCCCTGGGCGTAGAAGAAACTGGTGAGGCCCGCCGCCAGGATGTTGATGATGGTGCCGGCAATGATCTGATCCATCTTCCAGGTCACGGCGCCGGTCGCGAGCATCGCGCCCATGATCATCCCGGTCCCCACACCGATCATCGTGCCCAGGATGAGGCTGCCCGTGAGCGCGGCTCCGAAGAAGCCGGCGAAGGCGCTCATGAGCATCTGGCCTTCGATACCGATGTTGATAACACCCGAGCGCTCGCACATGATACCGACCATCGCCGCGAGGATGAGCGGTACGGCGTAGCGCAGCGAGAACGAGACGACCGAGGTCGTCACAGTCGGGTCCATCACGTAGAAGATCACGATGCCGACCGAGATGACGATGGCGAGGGCGTAGGCCCACTTGGCGCTCACGTGCCCCACCCCTTCGTCACAGTGGTCTGCTTGATGTTGCGATTGCGGAAGAGCAGCTTGGCGACGACGGGAGCGGAGACGAAGAGCAGCGTGAGGGCGAGGATGACGCTCACGACCTCGGGTTCGATACCCGTCTGGAATTGGAGTGATGACGAGCCGGCACGCAGGGTGCCTACCAGCAGGGCAGCGGGGATGGTCGCAAGCGGATTGGCGCGGGCAAGGAGAGCGATGGTGATGCCGTCGAATCCGAGGCCGATATTGAACGCCGGCTCGAAGCGCCCGGTAATGCCCATGGTCTCGACAGCGCCGCCGAGACCCGCCAAGCCACCGCTCACGGCCATGGCCAGCAGGATCGTGCCCTTAACGGGGATGCCGGCGTAGCGGGCGGCTCCGGGATTCATGCCGACGGTGTTGAACCGGAAGCCCTGGGTGGTCCGGATGAGGAACCAACCGAAGAAGACCGCGACGAGCAGCGCGAGAATGAACCCCGAGGGAATAGGGCCGATGTAGGGGAGCATCGCTGATTCCGCGATTTCGGGCGTGCGCGACAGAGATTGGTCCGGCTCCTTGAGCGGCCTGCTTGCGAGGTAGTCCACCAGGGCGATCGCGATGCTGTTGAGCATGATCGTCGTGATGACCTCGGACACATTGCGGTAGGCCCGCAGTGCACCCGCGATGGATCCCCACGCCGCACCGCACAGGATGCCGAAGATCAGCGCGAAGGGCAGATGGACCAGCGGCGGTAGTTGGAAGTTGTAGCCCGCCCAGGCGGCACCGATAGCGCCCATGGGCAGTTGGCCCTGTGCGCCGATATTGAACAGCCCCGCACGAAGCCCTACTACGACGGCAAGACCGGTGAGGATGAGCGGTGTCGACTTCTCCATCGTGCGCTCGATGCCGGCGACCGAGCCGAGGGCGTCGCTGAAGAGCACCCGGTAGGCCTCGAGGGGATTGACCCCTTGTAGCCAGATGAGGATGCCGCCGATGGCGAAGGCAAGCAGCACCGACACGACGGGGATGACGATCGCGGGCACGCGGTCGAGCGGACCGGATCGACGCGGGTCCGGGTCGGTGAACCCAAGGTCCGTCTGGGCGGGATCAATCGTGGACATGGCCCAACGATCCTGGCACAAAAAGGGAGTGGGGGGTGGCGCAATGCGCCACCCCCCACTCCGGGACGTTCACTCAGCCCAGATGATCAGCCGAGCGTGACATTCGTCGTGATCGTGCCGGCATCGAGTCCAGCGATGACCTCGGCGACCTTGGCCTTGACATCCTCGGGCACCGCAGCCTCGGTGTCGTGGTACGGAGCCAGACCGGTGAGGCCGACGTAGTTGCCACCGGGCGCCTTGCCGTCCTTGGCCATGAGGACCAGGTCCTTCGTGCCGAGAGTCAGCTTCTTCTCCGCCGAGGTGAGGAGGCACTTGGCCGCCTCGGGCACGGTGAAGAACTGGTCGGTGTCGACACCGATGCAGAAGATCGTCTCTCCTGCGCCCGGAGCCTTGGCGATCTCGATGAGGGCGCCGTTGCCAGTGAGACCACCGGCACCGAAGATGATGTCGTTGCCCTGCTCGAGCTGCTTCTTGGCCTCGGCGGCACCCCACTCGGGATCCGTGAAGGCGTTGTTGGGCTCGTGGTAGACCAGCGTCACCTCGACGGAGGGGTTGGCTGCGATGGCGCCAGCCTTGTAGCCCTCACCGAAGAGCTTGACCGGCGGGACCGTGTCAGTGCCGAGGACCGCGCCGACCTTGTTGGTCTTGGTCATCAGGCCCGCGAGGTAGCCCGCGGCGTAGCCGGCCTTGTCCTCGGGGAAGACGAGCCCGGTGAGGTTGGGGATCACCTCGCCCTGGAACTGATCGACGCCGATGAACTGCGTGCCGGTGTTGGCCTTGGCCGCGACCACAGTCGCCTCGCCCATGAGGAAGCCGACGGTGACGATGACGTCGTAGCCGGCGGTCACGAACTGGCCGATGTTGGTCTCGTAGTCCTTGGGATCCACGGTCTCGATGTACTTGGCGTAGCCACCTGAGGCCTGGGCAGCCTCAAGGGCGCCCTCCCATGCGGACTGGTTGAACGACTTGTCGTCCACCTTGCCCGTGTCGGTGACGAGGCCGATGCAGAACGCATCAGCACCAGGGCAGTCGCCCTCTCCTCCGCCACCCGCGCTGCTGCTGGACGACTCACTGCTTCCTCCGCCACCGCCACAGGCGGCCAGCACGAGTGCAGTGGCGGCAGCCGCGGCTGCCAAACCCCACTTGCGATGCATTAACA
>CAZLMT010000035.1:4153-20387 GCA_964560615.1 uncultured Actinomyces sp. | reverse complement strand
ATGAACAAGGGCCGTATCGAGCAGATGGGTCCGCCCGTCGAGATCTACGAGTTGCCCCGCACGGCATTCGTGGCGAACTTCCTCGGACAGTCCAACTCCGTCGAGGGCACCGTGTCGGGTCGGTCCGGCGATGACCTCGTCGTCTCGGCGTACGGCGCGTCCTTCACCGTCCCTGCCGATCGGTCCACGCGCGCGGAGGGGGCCATCCTCGTCGGCGTGCGTCCGGAGAAGCTTGCGGTGGCGATCGGTGGCGCGGCGGTGCCCGACCGCCACAACCGGGTCACCGGCAAGGTGACCGATGCGTCGTTTACGGGAGTCTCGACCCAGTACCTCGTCATGACGAGCTGGGGCGACGAGTGGATGATCTTCGAGCAGAATCGGTCGGCCGACATCCTGCGCGCCGGCGATGAGGTCGTCATCCACTGGGCACCCGAGCACACCTTCGGCCTCGACGTCCCGCCGGCGGCCTGAGATGCCGGCTCTCGCTCCCACGGCCGGCGGATCCGGGGTCGTTGTCTCAGGAGCCGCAGCGCAGCGCCGCCCGCGCACGGCGTACCTGCTGCTCCTGCCCGGCATCGCGTGGCTCGCGATCTTCTTCGTCATCCCGCTCGTGTCGCTCTTCTTCACCAGCCTCCAGGCACCCACGGACAAGGCGGGGGTGTACCAGCCGGGATTCCAGGTCGGCAACTACCTCACCGCGCTGCAGGAGTACTGGCCGGTCTTCATCAAGTCCTTCATCTACTCCGGCATCGCGACCGTGCTCGCCCTGATCATCGCCTACCCGCTCGCCTACTTCATCGCCTTCCGGGCCGGCAAGTGGCGCGCCCTGCTCCTCGTCCTGGTCGTGGCGCCGTTCTTCGCGTCGTTCCTCCTGCGCACCTATGCCTGGCGCACGATCCTCGCCGATGAGGGCTTCATCACGAGCTTCTTGAACGCCTTGCACCTGCTGCCGGAGAACCGCATCCTCAACACTCCGATCGCGGTGGTGCTCGGCCTGACGTACAACTTCCTGCCCTTCATGATCCTGCCCCTCTACGCCGCCCTGGAGCGCATCGATCCGCGCCTGGTCGAGGCCGCCAGCGACCTCTACGCCTCACCCTTCACCGGCTTCCGCAAGGTGATCTGGCCGCTGAGCCTGCCGGGCGTGGTCGCCGGCACGCTGCTCACCTTCATCCCGGCATCGGGTGACTACATCAATGCCACGTTGCTCGGCGCACCGAGCGACCGCATGGTCGGCAACGCGATCCAGACGAACTTCCTGCAATTCCGCGACTATCCGACCGCGAGTGCGCTGTCCTTCATCCTCATGGCCATCATCCTCACCCTTGTCTTCGTCTATATCAGGCGAGCCGGCACGGAGGATCTCGTCTGATGCGGTGGCTGCGCAAGAACCTCATCCCGATCATCGGCATCCTGGTGCTGATCTACCTCTTCGTGCCCATCGCGGTGGTCGCGATCCTCAGCTTCAACAAGCCCGAGGGCAAGTTCAATGTCTCGTGGAACGAGTTCTCGCTGGAGGCCTGGCAGAACATCTGCGGCGTCCCGGGTGTGTGCGGATCCTTCGTCACGAGCATTCAGATCGGGCTCATCGCGACATTCTTCGGGACGATCCTCGGCACGATGATCGCCTTCGCCCTGGTGCGTTACCGCTTCCGCGGCCGATCGACGACCCATCTCCACCTCTTCCTCCCCATGGCGCCCCCCGAGGTGGTCCTCGGCTCGAGCCTGCTGGCGCTCTTCCTCAACCTGGCCTTCCCCCTCGGCTTCTGGACCGTGACGATCGCCCACATCATGTTCATCATCAGCTTTGTCGTCGTCACAGTGAAGGCGCGACTGCAGGGCATGGATCCCCGTCTCGAGGAGGCGGCGAGGGATCTCTACGCCGACCCCAAGGCGACCTTCCGCTACGTCACCTTCCCTCTGGTGCTGCCAGGCATCCTGGGTGCTGCCCTGCTCGGCTTCGCGCTGTCCTTCGACGACTACATCATCAGCGCCTTCAACGCCGGCACACTCGTCACCTTCCCGATCTACATCTGGGGCGCGGCGCAGCGCGGGATCCCCGTGCAGGTCAACGCCCTTGCCACACTCGTCTTCGTCATCGCGCTTGTCACCGTGGTGTCCGCCCAGGTGATCGGCGCCCGCAAGCGCCGCAAGCTGGAGAGCTCTGCGGCCGGCTGACGCTCATGCCTTTTCCCGACACCGTCTCCGCGCCAGCGCGTGCTGCCCTGGCGGACGTCGTGCATCGCCCCTACTGGCTCGATCGCACGGATCGCCCGGCACCGAGGCCCGCGCTCACCGGTGACATCCAGGCCGATCTCGTCGTGGTGGGCGGCGGCCTCAGCGGTCTGTGGGCCGCCTACGAGGCGCGGCGTCGCTTCCCCGACTGGTCCGTCGTACTCCTCGAAGGCCAGCGCATCGCCGAGGGCGCGTCCGGCCGCAATGGCGGGTTCGTCGCAGCGTCGCTCACCCACGGGCTGCCCAATGGCCTCGCGCGCTGGCCGGGGGAGATGCCCGAGTTGGTGCGCCAGGGTCAGGCGAATCTCGAGGGCATCGTGGGCGTGATTCGCGACGAGGGAATCGACTGCGACCTGGTGTGCTCGGGCGAGCTCGACGTGGCGGTCGAGGACTACCAGGTCGCCGACCTGCGCGAGATGGTGGAGGAAGCAGCGGCCCTGGGCCTCGGCTACGAGTTCCTCGACCGGGACCAGGTGCGCGCCCGGGTCGACTCACCCACGTACCGAGCGGGCGTGCTCGACCGTGACGGCGTGGTCATGGTCGACCCCGCGCGGATGTCCTGGGGCCTCGCGGCCGCTGCTGAGCGCGCGGGTGTCACCGTGCACGAGAACACCCGCGTCACGGGCCTGGAGCGAGCAGGGGCGGGTCTGCGCGTGACGACGGACTTCGGCTCCGTGCGCGCGGGGCGGGTGGCCCTGGCGACCAGTGCCTTCCCCCCGCTGCTGCGCCGCCTCGGTCACTACGTCGTGCCCGTCTACGACTCCGTGCTCATGACCGAGCCGCTGTCACCGGAGCAGCGCGCATCCATCGGCTGGCAGGATCGCGTGGGCATCGGCGATGCCGGCAATCAGTTCCACTACTACCGCATGACCGACGACGGCCGGATCCTCTGGGGCGGCTACGACGCGAGCTACTACGGGGGATTCAACCCGATGCACGAGCGGCAGGGTGCCCCCTTCGCCCGCCTGTCCGAGCACTTCCGCTACACCTTCCCGCAGCTCGACGGCCTGCGCTTCACCCACGCCTGGGCGGGCGCCATCGACACCTGCTCGCGCTTCAGCGCCTTCTGGGGCACGGCGTACGACGGCAAGCTCTCCTACAGCCTGGGCTTCACCGGCCTCGGCGTCGGTGCGAGCCGCTTCGGTGCACAGGTGATGCTGGACATGCTCGCGGGGCAGAGCACCGAGCGCACCGCCCTCGAGATGGTGCGGACCAAGCCGATCCCCTTCCCGCCGGAGCCGATCCGCGGGATCGGGATTGGGATTACGCGCAGGTCCATCGACAAGGCCGACCGTCGCGAGGGAAGGCGCAACCTCTGGCTGCGCACCCTGGACCGCATCGGTCTCGGCTTCGATAGCTGACCTCTAAGGTGGAGGCATGACGCGTTACGGCGGGCAGTTCGGCCCTGACATCACGTTTCTCGGAGTCCCCCAGTGCGACCTCGACGACCCGGCGACCTACTCCGATGCGGATGTCGTCATCATCGGGGCCCCCTTCGACGGCGGTACGTCGTACCGGAGCGGTGCTCGCTTCGGCCCCCAGGCGCTGCGCATGGCCTGCTACCTCGCACATGACGGCTCCCGACCCTCGCTTGCCCTGCGCACCGATGGGCTGAAGGACCTGCGGGTCGTCGATGGCGGCGACGTGGAGATGTACAGCGGCGACGCCGTGCGCTCCTGCGCTGATCTCGAGGTCGTCGTGCAGCGGGTCGCCGAGACCGGTGCGATGCCGCTCATCCTCGGCGGCGACCACACGATCACCTGGCCTGACGTCACCGGCGTGGCCCGTGCGCGTGGGTGGGGCCGCGTCGCCGTGCTGCACTTCGATGCGCACGCCGACACGGGTGACATCGAGTTCGGTTCCCTCATCGGCCACGGTCAGCCGATGCGCAGGCTCATCGAGTCGGGTGCCGCGCGTGGCGACCGCTTTCTGCAGATCGGCCTGCGTGGCTACTGGCCACCGCCCGATGTCCTCGAGTGGATGGCGCAGCAGCGCATGCGTTCCTATGAGATGACCGAGATCGTCACGCGCGGCCTGGACGAGTGCCTCACCGAGTCCTTCGAGATCGCCATGGACGACTGCGACGGCATCTTCCTCTCCGTGGACATCGACGTCGCCGATCCCGGGCACGCCCCGGGCACGGGTACGCCGGAGCCCGGCGGCCTCAGCGCCCGCGAGCTCCTCGACGCCGTGCGCCGCATCTGCCTCGAGCTGCCCGTCCTCGGGATGGACGTCGTCGAGGTGTCCCCGCCGTACGACCATGCCGATATCACCGCGATGCTCGGCAATCGCGTCGTCCTCGAGGCACTGTCCGCGATCGCGCGACGTCGCCAGGATGAGGCCGACGGCACGAAGTGGGACCCGCGCCGGCCGCTCCTCGCGGACTGGACCCCACCCGTCGACAAGGAGGAGTCATGACCGGCATGCGCGTCCTTGCCATCGGATCCGGGGGAGTGGGCACGTCGGCCGCGCTCATCGCTGCGCGGCGCGACTTCTTCGAGACGTGGATCTGCGCCGACTACGACGAGGCTCGGGCACGCGGTCTCGCTGATCGGGTCGGCGACGCGCGGTTCACCGGCATCGCACTCGATGCGTCCGACGAGTCCGCCGTGGCCGAGGCATGTCGGTCACACGGCATCACACACGTGCTCAACGTCGTCGACCCGCGCTTCAACATGCCGATCTTCGATGGGGCCTTCGCCGCGGGCGCTCACTACCTCGACACGGCCATGAGCCTGTCGCGACCCCATCCGGAGCGGCCGCACTCCGATGCCTTCGTCAAGCTCGGTGACGAGCAATTCGCCAAGTCCGATGCCTGGGCCGAGCGCGGGCTCCTTGCCCTGTGCGGCATCGGAGTGGAGCCCGGACTGGCCGATGTCTTCGCCCGATACGCGTCCGACCACCTCTTCGACCGCATCGAAGAGATCGGCATTCGCGATGGTGCCAATCTCCTCGTCGCGGGCTATGACTTCGCGCCGAGCTTCTCCATCTGGACGACCATCGAGGAGTGCCTCAACCCGCCGGTGATCTGGGAGCGCGATCGCGGCTGGTTCACCACGGCGCCCTTCTCTGAGCCGGAGATCTTCGACTTCCCCGAGGGGATCGGCCCGGTCGAATGCGTCAATGTCGAGCATGAGGAGGTCCTCCTCGTGCCGCGCTGGATCGAGTGCGAGCGCGTGACCTTCAAGTATGGGATCGGCGACGAGTTCATCGAGGTGCTCAAGACCCTGCACAAGCTCGGCCTGGATAGCACCGACCCCGTCGATGTCCGCGGCGGTCGGGTGAGCCCGCGCGATGTGGTCGCCGCCTGCCTGCCCGATCCGGCGGGCCTCGGGGACAAGATGTCGGGCAAGACGTGCGCGGGCACCTGGGTGACGGGCACCGGCAAGGATGGTCAGCGACGCGAGGTCTACCTCTACCACGTCGCCGACAACGAGTGGACTATGCGCGAGTACGGCACCCAGGCGGTGACCTGGCAGACAGCGATGAACCCTGTCATCGCGCTGGAATTGCTGTCGGCGGGCACGTGGGCAGGCGCGGGAGTGCTTGGTCCGGAGGCCTTCGACGCGGTGCCCTACCTCGACCTCATGAGCGAGGGCTACGGCCAGTCATGGGGTCTGCGCGAGGGGGGATAGCCCTTCATCAGACGCCGTAGGTGACCGGGATCGTCCCGGCGTCCGCGGCGGCCTTGAGGCCGGCGTAGTCCGAGGCATTCTGCTCGGCGTAGGCCCGTGCGAAGGATCTCATCGCGTCGTCGAAGGCACCGACATCACCGATATAGGTCGCGATGGCAATTCGGTCTCCGGAGCGGGCATGGCCCTTGGCGAGCGTCGCGCCACAGAGGCGCCCGTACAGCCCGAGGCCAACGGCATCGAGGGAGTCCACGTCCACAGACGCTTTCCAGTCCCGCAACTGCCGCACGTAGTAGCTCTCGCCTGCGAGGTTGCTCCAGCCGAGGAAGATGTCGCTAGCGGTCTGCAGGATGCGCTGGCCCTGGACCACGCGCTCGCTGTGCTCGTCGTAGAGACTCGGTTGGGTGTAGGGCTCGAGTACCGATGCCGTCGCCTGCTTGACCTGCAGGATGAGGAGGTCGGATGGGTCCCTGCCCTGCAGGAGTATGACCCAGGCACCCGTGCCGACGCTGCCGACGCCCACCACCTTGCGTGCGAGATCCACGTAGTTGTACTGCGAAAGGAGGTGACGGCGATCGGGAAGCAGGCTCGCGACGTACGACTTCCAAGCGTCGGGGACGCTCTCTGCGGCGTCATGCGCGGAAGGGCTGGCATGCGTCATGAGCGTTTCGGCCCGTTGGATAACCGGTGGGTCGTCGATGAACTGCCGCCGGCCGTTGACCACGCGGGTGAGCTTGTCTGCTGCCTGCAGCGACGTGCGGGTGCGCGCCTTGCTGAGGCCTTTGGTCGAGGATTTCCTGCCCTTCTTGTCCAGACGGGGGAGCACCGCCTCGACAATCGCGTCAATGTCGAACATGGCGTACCAGACGTCGAGGTTGGCCCGGCTCGCGAAGGACTGCATGGCCTCCCGGTAACCGAGGAGAGTCTGGTCCAGAACGGCAGTGCGCTGCTTCTTGGTGAAGCCGCGGTCGAGGGCGGCCACCTCCATGCTCGTGATGAGTCTCTTGACGTCCCACTCAAAGGGCCCCGGATGCGTCTCATCGAAGTCGTTGATGTCGAAGACGAGGTGGCGCTCTGGGCTCGCGAAGCCACCGAAGTTGGACAGGTGGGCGTCACCGCACAGCTGGACCTGGAGGGGGGAGCGCACCTGCTGGGAAAGGTCGCTGGCCATGGGCAGCGCGGCGCCGCGGAAGAAGGTGAAGGGAGAGACCAGCATTCGGCCGTACCGCACGGGCACAAGCTCTGGGATGCGGGATGCCGACTGGCTCTCGAGCAGCGCAACGGTGTCGGGGCGGTTGGGCGCCGGGGAGTACTCGCCAAGTGCCTCAGGGGGCACCTGGGCACGCGCCCGCGCGCCTAGGGCGGCGTGTTCCTCCTCGGTGATCATCGACCTTGATGCCGAGCCGGCATCGTTGGCCGACGCGGTCACGGCGAAGACTCAGTTGTCGAAGGCGGCGGCGACGATGTCGAGGCCCTCGCGCAGTAGGTCATCGGGGATGCTGAGCGGGGGCAGGAAGCGCAGGACATTGCCGTAGGTGCCACAGGTGAGGGTCACGACGCCCTGGGCGTGTGCGGCCTTCGAGACGCGGCCAGCGAGCTCGGGATCCGGATCCATGGTGCCCGGCTTGACCAACTCGATCGCGATCATGGCGCCGCGGCCGCGGATGTCACCGACCTCGGGGTGCGCGGCCTGCAGGGTCTCGAGGCGCTCGCGCATGATCGCCTCGACGACGAGGGCGCGGGAGTTGAGGTCCTCCTCCTCCATGGCCTCGATCGAGCCCAGGGCGGCGGCGCAGGCGATGGGATTGCCGCCGTAGGTGCCGCCGAGTCCGCCCACGTGCACGGCATCCATGATCTCGGCGCGACCGGTGACGCCCGCGAGGGGCAGTCCGCCCGCGATGCCCTTGGCCGTGGTGATGAGGTCGGGTACGACGCCCTCGTGCTCACTGGCGAACCACTGGCCGGTGCGGCAGAAGCCCGACTGGATCTCGTCGGCGACGAAGACGATGCCGTGCTGCTCGGCGTAGGCCTTGAGGGCCGGGAGGAATCCGGGAGCCGGGACGATGAAGCCACCCTCGCCCTGGATGGGCTCGATGATGATGGCGGCGATGTTGGCCCCGCCGATCTCCTTCTCCATCTTGGTCGTCGCCCACGAGGCCACCTCGGCACCGGTGTGCGGGCCGTCGCGGAAGGGATAGGACATCGGCATCCGGTAGACCTCGGACGCGAAGGGACCGAAGGACTGCTTGTAGGGCATGTTCTTGGCGGTCAGTGCCATCGTGAGGTTGGTGCGGCCGTGGTAGCCGTGGTCGAAGACGACGACGGCCTGCCGCTTGGTGTAGGCGCGAGCGATCTTGACGGCGTTCTCGACTGCCTCGGCACCGGAGTTGAAGAGGGCCGAACGCTTCGCGTGATCGCCGGGGGTGAGGCGGTTGAGTGCCTCGCACACCTCGACGTAGCCGGAGTAGGGCGTGACCATGAAGCACGTGTGAGTGAAGTCGGCGACCTGGCTCTGCACGCGCTCGACGACCCGCGGATGGGAGTTGCCGACCGTGGTGACGGCGATGCCCGAGCCGAGGTCGATGAGGGAGTTGCCGTCGACGTCGACGATCACTCCGCCACCGGCGCGCTCGACGAAGACGGGCATGGTGCCGCCTACGCCGGCCGACACGGCCGCGCTACGCCGCTACATCAGGGCGCATGAGCGCGGCCCCGGGAGCTCGGTCACGAGCCGCCTCTCCTGGGGGATATCGGTCACGGGGGGAAGCAGGGTGTCGGTCATAGGGATGAGCGTAGGACAATCAGGGCGTGGCCGAGAGACGAGATGTGATCATCCTCGGCAGCACGGGCTCGATCGGGCGCCAGGCCCTCGACGTCATCGAGCGCAATCCCGAGCGCTTCCGCGTGATCGGCCTCTCGGCAGGAGGGGGCCAGCCGGACCTCCTCGCGGAGCAGGCCCGCCGTCACGGGGTGACCGAGGTGGCCGTGGGTGAGGTGGAGTCGGCCGATCTTGCCGGTCGGCCCTGCGATGTCGTCCTCAACGGCCTGGCGGGCGCGGCCGGTCTCCTGCCCACCCTGCGCGCCCTGGAGGCGGGTAGCGCGCTCGCGCTCGCCAATAAGGAATCGCTCATCATCGGCGGCCCGCTCGTGCGCGACCGTGCGCGACCGGGACAGATTCGCCCGGTCGACTCCGAGCACTCCGCCTTGGCGCAGTGCCTGATGTCCGGCAGCCATGCCGAGGTGTCGCGACTCATCCTCACCGCGAGCGGCGGGCCCTTCCGGGGCTGGTCTCGGGAGCAGCTCGCCGCGGTGACTCCCGCGCAAGCGCTCGCGCATCCCACCTGGAGCATGGGCCCGCTGGTCACCGTCAACTCCTCGACTCTCGTCAACAAGGGACTGGAGGTCATCGAGGCGCACCTGCTGTTTGACATCCCCTTCGAGAGGATCGACGTGGTGATCCATCCGCAGTCGGTGGTGCACTCGATGGTGGAGTTCGTCGACGGGTCCACCATGGCCCAGGCCAGTCCGCCGGACATGCGCCTGCCCATCGCGTGGGCTCTGGGCTGGCCCGAGCGCATCGCCGACGCCGCACCGGGCTGTGACTGGTCGGAGGCGGCCACGTGGGAGTTCCTGCCCGTCGATCACGAGGCCTTCCCGGCCGTGGGCGTCGCCCGACGCGCCGGTGCGGCCGGGGGCACCGCTCCCGCCGTGTTCAACGCGGCCGATGAGGTCTGCGTCGCGGCCTTCCTCGAGGGGAGGCTGCCCTACCCGGGGATCGTCGAGGTTGTCTCCGCCGTGCTCGACGAGCACCTTGGGCGCGCATCGGGCACGGGAAGGGAGGACGATGGGAACCCGGGCAAGGTCGAAGGCGTCCTCACTCTCGACGATGTGCTCGGGGCTGATGCCTGGGCACGCGGTCGCGCCGAGGACATGATCGCGTCTCGCTGAGGCGGGAGATCAGCAGGGAGGAGGAACGCACATGTGGGAGATCGTCGGCATCGTGGCGTTCTTCTTGCTCATCCTCGCCTCCATCGCCCTGCATGAGATCGGCCACCTCGTCCCCGCAAAGAAGTTCGGCGTCAAGGTGACGGAGTACATGGTCGGCTTCGGTCCGACCATCTGGTCGCGTCGCAAGGGCGAGACGTCGTATGGCGTCAAGGGGATCCCGGTCGGGGGCTACATCCGCATGGTCGGCATGCTCCCGCCGCCTAAGGGTGCACCCGAGGGCACGGCACGCTCCATGTCCACCGGGCGCTTGGCGCTGATGGTTGAGGATGCGCGCCGCCAGTCCCTCGAGGAGATCGCGCCCGGCGATGAGGATCGCGTCTTCTACAAACTCCCGGTGCACAAGCGCGTGATCATCATGCTCGGCGGACCGGTGATGAATCTCCTGCTCGCCTTCTTCCTCTTCGCCGCGGTGCTCGTGGGCATCGGCGTGCCACAACCGAGCCTTACTGTCTCCGCTGTCGTGCCGTGCCTGCCCACCGTGGAGGTCCCCGCGGGCCAGCCGGACGCGGCGGGGGAGTGCCCGACCGGGGCGTCCCCGGCGGCATTGGCCGGGCTGCAGACGGGCGACCTCATCACGGCGTACAACGGCACCACCCCGGCCTCCTGGGATGAGCTCACCCAGCAGATTCGGGAGGAGGGGGCCGCTGACGGCGTGCTCACCGTCCAGCGCGCCGATGGCACCACCGTGGACCTCGCGGTGAGCACCGTCGACGTCACGCGCCCGGTCTACGACGATGCCGGCAATCCCACCGGTGCCACCCAGACGACCGGCTTCCTCGGAGTGCGCCCCGAGATCGAGTACGTCGCCCAGCCGTGGTCGGCAGTCCCCGCGCAGATGTGGGACCTCACCGCGAGATCCGCCGTGGCCCTCGTGTCCCTGCCGGTGCGCGTCTACGAGCTCGTCACGGAGACTCTCGTCGGCGGAGGAGAGCGCCAGATCGACAGCCCGGTGAGCGTGGTGGGGGTCAGCCGACTCGGCGGTGAAGTCGTCGCGTCGGAGGAGCCGGTCGAGGCCAAGCTCGCGATGTTCCTCGGCCTCGCCGCATCACTCAATCTCTTCCTCTTCCTCTTCAACCTGCTGCCGATCCTTCCGCTCGACGGGGGCCACGTCGCCGGAGCGCTCTACGAGGGCGGACGCCGCCAGTGGGCCCGCGTGCGACGCAAGCCAGACCCGGGCCCGGTGGACGTGGCCCGGCTGCTCCCGGTCGCCTACGTGGTGGCGGTCGCGCTGGTGGTGGTGGGCGCGATCGTGATCTTCGCCGACCTGGTCAAGCCGATCACCCTGGGCTGACGCATCACCCTGGGCTGACGCCGGGATGTCGCCCGCGCCAGAGTCGGGGATACTGGCGTGGTGAGCATCGACCTCGGACTGCCTGCCGCGCCTCCGCCCACCCTGGCGCCTCGCCGCGTGACCAGGCAGCTCCTGCTCCGTCACCCCACGCACCCCGTCAAGGTCGGGGGCGACGCGCCGGTGAGCGTCCAGTCCATGACAACCACGCTCACCGCGGATGTCAATGCCACCCTCCAGCAGATCGCCGAGCTGACTGCCGCCGGCTGCCAGATCGTGCGTGTGGCCGTGCCGAGCCAGGATGACGCTGACGCGCTGCCCCAGATTGCGCGCAAGTCCGGCATCCCGGTGGTCGCCGACATCCACTTCCAGCCGAAGTACGTCTTCGCGGCGCTCGAGGCGGGGTGTGCGGGCGTGCGCGTCAACCCGGGCAACATCAAGCAGTTCGACGACAAGGTCAAGGAGATCGCGCGGGCGGCCAACGACACGGGCACGCCGATCCGCATCGGCGTCAACGCCGGGTCGCTCGACAAGCGCCTGCTGGAGAAGTACGGCAAGGCGACGCCCGAGGCACTGGTCGAGTCCGCGCTCTGGGAGGCATCGCTCTTCGAGGAGCACGGCTTCGGTGACATCAAGATCTCGGTGAAGCACCATGACCCGGTCGTGATGGTGCAGGCCTACCGTCTGCTCGCTGCCCAGTGCGATTACCCCTTGCACCTCGGGGTCACCGAGGCTGGCCCTGCCTTCCAGGGCACGATCAAGTCCGCCGTCGCCTTCGGCGCCCTGCTCTCGCAGGGCATCGGCGACACCATCCGCGTCTCCCTCTCGGCGCCGCCGGTGGAGGAAGTCAAGGTCGGGATCGGCATCCTGGAGTCGCTCAATCTGCGCCAGCGCGGACTCGAGATCGTCTCCTGCCCCTCGTGCGGTCGCGCTCAGGTGGATGTCTACACACTCGCCGAGCAGGTGACGGCCGGGCTCGAAGGTCTCGAGGTTCCTCTACGCGTGGCGGTCATGGGCTGCGTGGTCAACGGACCGGGTGAGGCCCGGGAGGCCGACCTTGGTGTCGCCTCCGGCAACGGCAAGGGCCAGATCTTCGTGCGCGGCGAGGTGATCAAGACCGTCCCCGAGCATCAGATCGTCGAGACGCTCATCGAGGAGGCAATGAAACTGGCCGAGGAGATGGGTGATGACAGCTCCGGCGATCCCGTCGTCACCGTCCGCTGAGCGCGACGGCCTCGTCCGGCCACTGGAGTTCGCCGACCTGCCCGACCTGGACCGTCTCCTCGAAGCCGATCCCATCGCCCACTGCTTCGTTGCCTCGAGGCTCGACGAGTCGCGCTCGGGGGAGCGCTGGGGCCGAGGCCGCCTCGCCGCTGACTTCTGGGTCGTGGAGCGGCAAGGTCGATGCGTCGCCGCGCTGCACGTCGGGGCCAATGTCGTGCCCATCGCGACGGATGACACGGCCCGGCAGGCGCTCGCCGAGAAGCTGAGACGGTCGGGTCGCCGTGGGTCCTCCCTGGTCGGCCCCGCGGAGGAAGTGCTCGACCTATGGCGTCGACTCGACGGTGCCTGGGGCCCAGCCCGAGAGGTCCGTGCCCGACAGCCGCTGCTCGCCATCGATCGACCGCCGCGTATCTCAGCCGACCCCGAGGTCAGGCTGGTGCGCTCCGACGAGATCGACATCCTCGTGCCCGCGTGCATCGCGATGTTCACGGAGGAGGTCGGCATCTCGCCGGTGTCCGGAGGGGCAGGCGCGGCGTACCGCGCTCGCGTGGCCGAACTCGTGCGTGCGGGACGCGCCTTGGCGCGCATCGAGGATGGTCGCGTGGTCTTCAAGGCCGAGATTGGCGCTGCCTCCGCTCGGGCATGTCAGGTGCAGGGTGTGTGGGTGGCTCCCGAGAGGCGCGGCGAGGGGCTGAGTGCACCGGGCATGGCCACGGTGGTCGAGATCGCCCGGCGGCGCGTCGCGCCCATCGTGAGCCTCTACGTCAATGACTACAACGCCGTCGCCCGGCGCTGCTACGACGCGGTGGGCTTCCGGGGAGCGGGAGAGTTCGCCACGGTCCTCCTCTAGCGGGAGACCGGCCCGGTATCCTCGGGCACCGTCGTTTAAGGGAGTGCCCGTGCTGCTGCGAATGTCCCAGCTCTTCGTGCGCACGCTCCGCGATGACCCCGCGGACGCCGAGGTGCCCAGCCATCGGCTGCTCGTGCGCGCCGGCTACGTCCGTCGGATTGCCCCGGGCGTCTTCTCGTGGCTGCCGCTCGGCTACATCGTCTACCGCAATATCGAGTCGATCGTGCGCGACGAGATGGATCTGGCGGGCTTCCAGGAGGTGCACTTCCCGGCGCTCCTGCCGCGCGAACCCTACGAGCGGACCCAGCGGTGGGAGGAGTACGGGGACAACCTCTTCCGCCTCCAAGACCGCAAGGGTGGCGACTACCTCCTCGGGCCGACGCATGAGGAGATGTTCACCCTCATGGTCAAGGGCGAGTACTCGTCCTACAAGGATCTGCCGCTCGTGATCTACCAAATTCAGACGAAGTACCGCGATGAGGCGCGGCCGCGTGCGGGGATCCTGCGCGGGCGCGAGTTCGTCATGAAGGACTCCTACTCGTTCGACGTCGACGACGCCGGACTCGAACGCTCCTACCTTCGCCATCGCGACGCCTACATCTCGTGCTTCGCACGGCTCGGACTCGACTTCGTCATCGTGTCTGCCCAGTCCGGTGCCATGGGCGGCTCACAGAGCGAGGAGTTCCTCGCGCCGACTGACTCGGGCGAGGACACCTATGTCCGCTGCACCTCCTGCGACTACGCGGCCAATGTCGAGGCCTTCGTCACCTCACCCAGTCCCGCTGCGGATACGTCGGCACTCCCGGCCGCGCAGGTGCACGACACGCCCGATACCCCCACGATCGCGACCCTCGTGGATGTCTCCAATGCGCGTGCCGACCTGCGTCACCCGGATCGCGACTGGACGGCCGGAGACACCCTCAAGAACGTCGTCTTCATGGCGGACTACCCGGATGGCAGTTCGGCACCCCTGGCCATCGGCGTCCCCGGCGACCGTGAGGTGGACGTCAAGCGGCTCGAGGCTGCGCTCCATCCGGTCGCCCTGCGGCCGTTCGAGGAGGCTGACTTCCCGAAGTACCCCGCGCTGGTCAAGGGATACATCGGCCCGGGAGCCCTCGGGGGAGAGGGCAATGTGCGCTACCTCGTGGATCCCCGGGTCTCGGTGGGCGCGGCATCGATAAACGGTGCCAATGACAAGGGTCGTCACGTCTACGGGCTCGTGCGTGGGCGCGACTTCGAAGTCGATGGCGAGATCGAGGCGGTGGAGATCGTCGAGGGCGATCCGTGCCCTCGTTGCGGTGCCGACATCGAGATCGCTCGCGGGATCGAGATCGGCCACATCTTCCAACTGGGCCGCAAGTACGCCGATGCCCTCGGGCTCACCGTCCTCGACGAGAACGGCAAGCAGGTCACCGTCACCATGGGTTCCTACGGCCTGGGCGTGTCACGCGCGGTGGCGGCTGTCGCCGAGCAGCACCATGACGGCAAGGGGCTGGTGTGGCCACGCGCCGTGGCACCAGCGGATGTGCATGTGGTGGCCACGGGCAAGGACGACGCGCCCTTCGAGGCGGCTGAGGCGTTGGCCGAGGAAGTGACCGGGCGCGGTGTGCGCGTGCTCCTCGATGACCGGCGCGGCGTATCCCCCGGGGTGAAGTTCAACGACGCCGAGCTCATTGGCGTGCCCACCATCGTCGTCGTGGGCAAGCGACTCGCCGATGGCCTCGTGGAGCTGCGCGACCGCGCCAGTGGCGACTCCGTGGACGTGCCGGTCGGTGAGATCGCCGACCGCCTCGTCGCCCTCGTGAGTGCATGACGGTCGACGCCGTCGTCTTCGACTGGGGAGGCACGCTCACGCCCTGGCACGACATCGACCTCGTCGAGCAGTGGTCGGCGTACGCCGTGGCCTACGACCCTTCGGATGAGGGCCTGGCCGAGCGTCTCGCCGCTGCCGAGGTGAGCCTGTGGCGCGAGCAGCAGGCATCCCGCGGGGCCAATGGCACGGGTACGCTCGATCATGTCTTCGCTTCCTGCGGGGTCGACATCTCCGAAGCGCGGCATGGCTTCGCGCTGGCTGCCTACCTCGACGCATGGGATCCACACACGCTCGCGGACCCCGATGCGCGCCCCCTCCTCGAGGCCCTGAGGTCTGCGGGTATCCGCGTGGGCGTGCTCTCCAACACGCTGTGGCCGCGGTGGCACCACGAGGCGGTCTTCTCTCGCGACGGTCTCACCCCTTTCATCGACGCGGCCGTCTACTCCAGCGAGATTCCCGTGGCGAAGCCCCACGCCGATGCCTTCCGCGCGGCGATCGTGGCCGTCGACTCGGTCCCTGCCCGGACGGTGTTCGTGGGCGACCGACCCTGGGACGACGTGCATGGTGCGCAGCAGGCCGGGATGCGCGCCATCCTCATCCCGCATTCGCGCCTCGGAGATCAGGCCGTCGACATCGACGTGGTGCCAGATGCCGTGGTCGAACGACTCGCGGACGTGCTCGACATCGTGCTGGCCTGGCAGGGAGCTCGATGACGCCGGAGTGGTACGTCATCGTGCTGCTCTGCGTGGTCGCGGCGGCGGCGGGCTGGGTCGATGCCGTGAGCGGTGGGGGAGGGCTCCTCCAGTTGCCGGCGCTGCTGCTGGCGACACCCGCCGACAAGCCGGCCCTGGCGCTCGGCACCAACAAGCTCTCGTCGATCTTTGGGACATCCGCCGCGGCGATCACCTACGGGCGCATCGAGATGCCGCGACTGCGCACGGCTCTGCCGATGGCCGGCGCGGCCTTTGCCGGGGCCGCACTCGGGTCTTTCGTGGCGATCCATCTGCCCGCGGCCGTGTATCGGCCGATCATCCTCGTGGCCCTGATCCTGGTCTGGCTCTTCATTGCCTTCCGACGCGACTTCGGGATGAGTGCGCGGGAGGTCTCGCGGCGGCGGCATCTCATCACGGCGATCGTCGGCGGCCTGGTCATCGGCTTCTATGACGGCGCGGTGGGCCCGGGGA
>CAZLMT010000035.1:0-4143 GCA_964560615.1 uncultured Actinomyces sp. | reverse complement strand
CGGTCGGCTACACCTTCCTGCAGGCGTCGGCTACCGCCAAGATCGTCAATGTCGGCACGAACGCTGCGTCGCTCATCGTCTTCGGGATCAGCGGTTCGGTGCTGTGGGTCGTCGGTCTGCTCATGGCCGTATGCAACGTGGCGGGAGCCATCGTCGGTGCGCGCACAGCGATCGCTCGCGGCAGCGGCTTCGTGCGCATCGTCCTTCTCGCGGTCACGGGAGCCTTGATCGCCATCCTCGCCTGGCAGACCGTCGTCACGCTCTAGGCGAGACGACGGGGGGCGGTCACCGGCCGGGGAAGGCCGCCGTCGAGCCGCCCCATGCGATGGAGCGGACCGAGCACTCGCAGGCGGAGAGCACGGCATTGCGACGCTCGCCTCCGGTCACCGCAGCAGCGAGGTCGGCGTACGTCGCTGCGAGACGCGCCTCGACCCCGGCGAGCAGCGCGCGTGCTGACTCGGCGGAGTCGACCGGACCGCTCACGAATCCTCCGGGTGCACCTGACTCGTCGGCGTCCGATGCCGAGCCGCGCAGCACGAGGACGCGCGCCCGGTGGGCCGCGAGTCCGCCCAGGGCCAGGTCGCGATCACTGCCCTCGAGCCAGGGTCCCGCGACGCCGTAGGCGTACACCGCTGCCTCCTCTCCGAGGATCGCGGACTGCAGTGCCGTGTCGGCAGTGGGCCTCACGTCAGTCCTCGCAGATACTCCGCATGCCCGGCCTCGGACGCGGCGATGAGGGCCGTGAGCCTGGCGAGATCCTCCGCGGCAGCGGCCTCGCATGCCGCAGTGCGCTGGGCCACCGCACGCTTCTCGGCATCCGTGAGGGCGGCCAGCGCCTCAGTGCGCGAGCCGACGACCGGAGCAGCGGCTGAGGTCGGGGTGACTCCCATGGCCTCTGCATGCTCGCGGTGCTCGTCGCGGAGTGCGGCGAGGTCCGACGCCAGGGCGGGATGGGCGGCGATCACCGCGTCGTACAACGCGATGAGGGATGCCTCATCAGCGGCCACCGCGGCACGCACTTGCGCGTCAGCGTCGGGTGCCGGTGCGTCGGAGCTGTTGGAAGGCTCCGGTCCCGGGGCCGGAGTGCACGCCGCGGCGACGAGAGAGGCGCCCACGAGGGCCGAGCCGCCAAGGAGGGCTCGGCGGGTGAGGCGCGCACCCGGCGGCGGGGGCGCCTCGGGGGTCTCGGGGCCATGCACGCCGGTCAGCATGCCACGGGAGGAGGTACCCTCAGGCTGTCGGCTTCGGCGCGGCGCGGTGAGCACGTGCCCGTCGGCCCGCGAAGCCAGGATGCAGCAAGATGCGACACGTGAATACCTGACACGTGAACAGGCGTGACGAGGGAGGTGCCATGGGAAGTCCCTCGCGTCACGGTGGAGATGAGGCGGTCCGCCTCGCAGTGGAGCCTGTCGTCACCGCACTCGGCCTCGACCTCGAGGATCTCGACGTGCAGTCCTCAGGACGTCGTCGGCGCGTGAACGTGGTTGTCGATCGCGATGGTGGCATCGACCTCGACGGCATTGCCGCTGCGAGTCGCGCCGTGTCCGAGGCACTGGACGCCAGTGATGCGATGGGCACAGAGGCCTACACCCTCGAGGTCACTTCCCCGGGGATCGATCGGCCTCTCACGCTGCCGCGGCACTGGCGGCGCAACGTCGGTCGTCGCGTGAGGGTCGTCCTCGCGGACGGCACGACCTGGGATGGGCGTATCACGGGAGCGGATGATGATGCGCTCGTCGTCGCCGCTGACGAGCGCGGCGCCGCGGAGACCGCGGAGCGGCGTACCCCCTGGTCCGACGTCGTCCGCGGCGAGGTCCAGGTGGAATTCAAGCGACCGGAGCAGACGCCTACCGGTGACCACGCGGCGGACCAGGAGGAGGCGTGATGGACATCGATGTCAATGCGCTCAAGGCACTTGTGCGCGAGAAGGAACTCTCCTGGGACCTCGTCGCCGACTCGATCGAGCAGGCCCTCCTCATGGCGTATCAGCGCACCGAGGGGGCGTCCGCCGACGCGCGCGTCGAATTGGACCGCAAGACGGGGCACGTCACCGTCTGGGCACGTGAAGCCGCACCCGTCGGCGAGCAGGTGGCGGGCGAGGCGTTGCCCGAGTCCAAGGAGTACGACGACACCCCCACGGACTTCGGGCGCGTTGCTGCCGCCACTGCGCGCCAGGTGCTGCTGCAGCGACTTCGGGACGCGGAGAGCGATCGGACGTTCGGGGAGTTCTCCGGCACCGAGGGCGATCTCGTATCCGGCGTCATCCAGCAGGGCAGCGATCCACGCGTCGTCCGAGTCGACCTGGGCAAGGTGGAGGCCGTCCTGCCTCCTTCGGAGCAGGTCCCCGGGGAGACCTATCCCCACGGCACGCGCATCAAGTGCGTCGTCACGAGCGTGCGCAAGGGCCCGCGTGGCCCGCAGGTCACCGTCTCGCGATCGCACCCCGGTCTAGTCCGCGGACTCTTCGCGCTCGAGGTGCCCGAGATCGCCGACGGGTCCGTGGAGATCGCGGGCCTGGCGCGCGAGGCAGGCCATCGCACCAAGATCGCCGTCCGATCAACAATGCCGGGTCTCAACGCCAAGGGGGCCTGCATCGGCCCGATGGGTCAGCGTGTGCGCCAGGTCATGAGCGAGCTCGGAGGGGAGAAGATCGACATCGTCGACTTCAGCGAAGACCCCGCGGAGCTGATCGCCCACGCCCTCTCACCGGCTCGCGTGAGCAAAGTGGAGGTCGTCGACCTGGCCGCCCGGGCGGCTCGAGTGACCGTCCCGGACTACCAGCTCTCCCTGGCCATCGGGCGTGAGGGGCAAAATGCCCGACTCGCCGCCAGGCTCACGGGTTGGCGGATCGACATCCGGCCCGACACGGAGCCGGCGGTGCCCGGCGAGTCGGCGGAGCCGCCCCTGTCGGGCTGGCCCGGCGGGCCTCCGCCCGAGGCTGGCGAGGGAGCCGCGCCGTCCTGATGGCACCGGTGCCCGGAGGCGGCCCCCGCGGCGTTACACTCGGGCGTCCGAGTGGATCTGACCCGGGACCGATGTGAGCGCAGCCCGCACCTTGAGCGTGCGTACCTGCATCGGGTGCCGTGGGAGGAGCTCACCGGAAGGCCTCCTCAGGGTGGTCCTCGACGCCGGGGCGGTCAGCCCCGACCCGGAGGCCATCCGCCCAGGCCGGGGAGCGTGGTTGCACCCCGGCTGCCTGGAGGCCGCCGAGCGCCGCAAGGCGTTCACTCGCGCGCTGCGGGCGACCGCGACACCGGATCTCACGGTGTTGAGGGAGTTCGTGGGGCGCATGCAGTCGTCCGAAGAACCGTAGTCGCGTAGCCGCAGAGATGGGGCATCCGAGGATGAGCCACCGATGAGCACCCAGCCATGAGCAGGGTCGTCCAGCACTGACGGTCCGGCCGCGCGCCCGTAGCGCGCTCCCGGACCAAAGACAGGAGAGTCGTGTCGAAGGTCCGGGTCTACGAGCTCGCTAAGGAGCTCGGAGTCGAGAGCAAGGTCGTGCTCGCGAAGTTGGCGGAGCTCGGCGAGTTCGTGCGCTCGGCATCATCCACGGTCGAAGCGCCCGTCGTGCGCAAGCTCAAGGACGCCATGCCGGCAGCGCCGGCTGCCGAGGCGAAGCCAAAGCGGGCCACCAAGAAGGCCGCCGCACCCCAGGAGCCGCCACCCGCGCCCGATGGGGACGCGGCCGTTGCTGCAGCGGCTGTTGTCGAGGCGCCCACGATGCCGGAACCCCCATCTGCGCTCCCCGCGACGGAGCCGAGCGCACCCGCAGCCCCTGCGGCTGCGGCCCCGACCCAGCCGGGCTCCGACGACGCCGAGGCTCCGCGTCCCGCGCGCCCCGCGGCCCCGCGCCCGGGCAACAACCCCTTCACGGGCAACGTCGCCGCCCGCGAGGCACCACGACCTGCCGCCCCGCGCCCCGGCAACAACCCCTTCACCGGCAACACGGGCATGGGTCGCCCCGCGCCAGCGGTGCCCGGCATCCCTCGGCCGACCCCGGGAATGATGCCTCGGGTCCCCGGTGTGCCCCGGCCCGCGTCACGTCCCGGCGGTGCGCCCGGCGGCGCTCCCGGTCGTCCCGGCGGTGCCCCCGGTCGTCCCGGCGGTGCTCCCGGTCGTCCCGGCGGCGCTCCCGGCGGC
>CAZLMT010000034.1:18165-21236 GCA_964560615.1 uncultured Actinomyces sp. | reverse complement strand
TCAGCGGTCGCAGGGTCCGGAAGATCGAAGAAGAAGGCCTCGTTGGCCGTGCATCCGGAAGCCGTCACGGCCACGAGGCCAAGTGCGGCAGATGTCAGCAGAATGCGGCGCCGTCGCTCCACGTCAGCGACACTAGCGCAAGGGGAAATCCTCGCCCGTCAGGGGGCGCGACCACCTGCCGCCGTGTCACCGACACCCCCTCTCGGCGAGCCATAGGCACGGCAGCGTGCGGTCTGGGCAGTGCCTGAGGCGGCAGGGGAGGTAGCGTCGCCGACGTGCCCTCCCCTGCGCCACCCGCGGGCTTCCTCGACGCCGCCTCCGGTCAGCCCCTCAACCCGGCGGCCCGGGAGGCCTGGGCCGTGGCGGCCGATGCCGGCTGGGCGGACCCCGCCCGGCTCTACCGGGAGGGGCGCCGCGCCGCTCTCCTGCGGGACTCCGCCCGTGAGGCCGTCGCAGCCCGCATAGGGGCCCGACCCGAAGAGGTCAGCCTCGTGGCCGGTGGGGGCCTCCCGGCCGTCATCGGGCGCTGGCTGAGCGCTCCCGGGGCCCCCAAGCGGCTGATCTGCTCCGCCGTGGAGCACAGCAGCGTCCTTGTGGAGGCCGATGCCCTCGTCGCCCGGGGGGGCAGGGCCGACGTCATCGGGGTCGACCGGACCGCCCGAGTCGATCTCCCGGCCTACCTCGAGGCCGTGGGGGCCGGGGCCCGGCGGGTCGGCCAAGCCGCCCCTGCCGGGCTCACCCTCGCGGTGCTTCAGACGGCCAACCATGAGGTGGGAACCCTCCGGTCGCCGGGGTGGCTCAGGCCTGCCACGAGGCTGGCGTCCCACTCCTCCTCGACGCCTCGGTGACCCTCGGCAGGCAGGACCCCCCGGAGGGGTGGGCACTCCTTGTGGGTCGAGCCTCGACCTGGGGCGGCCCCCCCGGGGTCAGCGTGGTCGCCGTGCGTCGCCGACTGCACGCACCGCCGCTCGACCTCCCCGACGCAGGCCTGCCCGCGGTGATCTCGGCCGCGCGTGGGCTGGAGTGGGCCGACGACCACCGCGCAGACGATGCCGCGCGCGCCCGGCAGCTCACCGACCGCATCCGCGAGGTCGCCTCGTCCACGGTCCCCGACGTGTCGCTCCTCGGTGGCGATGACCGGGTCGATTATCTCACCGCACTGTCGTGCCTCTTCGTTGACGGCGAGGCCCTGGTCCTGGGGCTCGACCGCGAGGGCTACGCGATCTCGAGTGGCTCATCGTGCGTGTCCGACCTGCGACGCCCGAGCCATGTCCTCGTCGCAATGGGAGCGCTCACGCAGGGCAACCTGCGACTGTCTCTGCCCTTCGGCGTCACGGACGAGACCATCGACGGTTTCCTGTCGACCTTCCCTCGCGTCGTTCAGGAAGTCCGTGCCATGCTCCATGCGGATGACCTGAGCGGAGAGCCCGATGGATGACCTACCGCGCCCTGACGTGCGGCTGAATGAGCGCGGCCACCGCTGCCCCATGCCCGTGATTGCCGTGGCACGCGCGGCCAAGGAGTCAGCCGCTGGCACCGTGATTGCCGTGGCGTGCACCGACCCCGGAGCCGCTTCTGACATCCCCGCCTGGTGCGAGATGCGCGGTGTCGACTACCTCGGCTCGCATGGAGAGGCCGACGGAGCCGTCACCTACCTCGTGCGGACTCGCTGACGCACGGCGGCAATCCGAGCGCGACACCGAGTCGGCGCAGGTACTCCTCGCGCGCGATGGCGACGACGCCGAGCGTCTGCAGGTGCGGAGTCGCCCATTGCACGTCGAGCAAACGGCCCTCGTGCGCGCCCGCGGCGCCACCCATCGCCTCGACCAGCGCCACCAGCGCGACCTTGGATGCATCGCGGGCGCGGTGAAACATCGACTCGCCCGCGAAGAGCCCGCCGATCTCCACGCCGTAGAGACCACCGACGAGTTCGCTGCCCCGCCACACCTCGACCGAGTGCGCAAGGCCCCGCGCGTGCATCTCGGCGTAGGCATCATGGAAGGCGGATGTGATCCACCCGTGCGGACGCGGCTGCTCGGCGCACCCGGAGATGACCTCGTCGAAGGCCTCGTCGATCGTGACGCGGAATCGCCGCACGGACGCGTGCAGCGACTGACTCACGCGCAAAGCGTCGAGGGGAAGCACTCCGCGCGGGTCCGGCGACCACCAGCCGAGCGGGCCGTCGCGTCCGATATCCATGGGGAAGAGACCTCGGGAGTACGCCGCCACCAGGGTGCGCGGGGAGAGGTCGGCGCCGACGGCCAGCAACTCCTCGCCGGCCGGAGCCAGCGCGGGATCCGGGAGTTCCCAGTCGCAGTCAGGCAGCGGGACCACGCACAACCGATCAGGGCAGAGGGCAACGGATGTGCGCCCCGATATCGGCCGCCGAATCGTCGCCGTAGGTGAACGCGATGCGGTCGAGGAAGCGCTGCCTGCTGAGCGCGTACTCCTGGGTGCCCACCGTCTCGATGACATGGGTGGCGAGCATCGATCCCACCTGGGCGCAGCGCTCATCTGTGACGCCCCACGCGAGACCGGCGACGAAGCCGGCGCGGAAGGCATCACCGACCCCTGTGGGATCGAGCACGGCATCCTCCTGCGGGCAGCCCACCTCGACGGCCGGCTGTCCGCGTCGCTCGACACGGGCACCCTTGTCGCCCAGCGTCGTGATGCGGCACTCGACGCGCTCGAGGATCTCCTCGGCGGTCCAGCCGGTCTTCTGCTCGGTGAGGGCTGCTTCGTACTCGTTGGTGAAGAGGTACGTCGCGCCGTCGATGAGCTGGCGGATCTCGGGGCCGTCCATGCGCGCCAACTGCTGCGAGGGATCCGCAGCGAAGGGGTACCCGCGCTGGCGGCACTCGTCGGTGTGACGGAGCATGCCGTCGGGATCCGTCGGGCCGATGATGACCAGGTCCGGCGAGCCGACGCGCGCGACTACGGGCTCCAACTCGATCTCACGGGCCTCGCTCATCGCACCGGGGTAGAAGGAGGCGAGCTGATTGGCCTCGACGTCGGTCGTGCACACGAATCGCGCGGTGTGGTGCACCTCGCTCACATGGACCGAGTCGGTG
>CAZLMT010000034.1:11527-18155 GCA_964560615.1 uncultured Actinomyces sp. | reverse complement strand
GGTGTCGACGCCGTGGCGCTCCAGCCACGAGCGATAGTCGTCGAAGTCGATGCCGACGGCGTCCACGAGGACGGGTCGCAGGCCCAGGCACGCGAGGCCGAAAGAGATGTTGGCCGCGACGCCGCCACGGCGTACCTCAAGGGTCTCGACGAGGAAGGACAGCGAGATCCGGTCGAGCTTGTCGGCGACGAGTGAGTCGGCGAATCGACCCGGGAAGGTCATGAGGTGATCGGTCGCGATCGACCCCGTCACGATGAGGGACACGCGCGAGACCCTATCGGGCGGCGTTCACAGGGTCGACCGGATCACACGGACGAGCGGCACGCGGACTAGTGGAAGGAGTCTCCGCAGGCGCACGAGCCCGTGGCATTGGGGTTATCGATCGTGAAGCCCTGCTTCTCGATCGTGTCGACGAAGTCGATCGTGGCGCCACCGAGGTAGGGGGCGCTCATCCGATCGGTGACCACGCCCACGCCACTGAAGTCCTTGACCACATCGCCATCGAGGGAGCGGTCATCGAAGAAGAGCTGGTAGCGCAGACCCGAGCATCCACCGGGCTGCACTGCGATGCGCAGCGTCAGGTCGTCGCGGCCTTCGGCCTCAAGCAGGGCCTTGACCTTCGAGGCGGCTGTCTCGGTCAGGACGATGCCGTCAGTCGTCGTGGTCTCCGCGGTCATGGTGCTCCTCCTCGATCGATGCTCTCCGGGCAGGTGAGCCAACGCTGGCCGAGCCGGAGTCATTCCAGCATGGCACACCCTCGTGCAGGAGACCAGGCGGCGGGACCGCGCCCGCATGCGAAGGCCCTCGCCCGACCACGGCTTCAGTGGGACCACTGGCTCGCGACCCGAGCGGCGCGATCGGCCAGGGCCCGGGCGGCATCAGCCGAGGTGGCTGGCACCGTGCCATCCGCATGGGTCGCATGAGCCTCGGTCACACCCAGCGCGACGTACTCTCGCTTGCCCACCTCGACCCGACCCGCGAGGACGACCACCGGGCGCCCCTGACCGAGAGCGGCTGCCGCCACACCGCTGACGACCTTGCCCCTCAGCGACTGCCAGTCGAAGCAGCCCTCGCCCGTGACGACCAGGTCGCTCGCTCCAATCGCCGCCTCCATGCCAACGATCTGCATCACCGTCTCGATGCCGGGCACGCGCTGCGCACCGAGCAGCATCAGCCCGTAGCCGAGTCCGCCGCCTGCGCCGGCACCGAGCGCGACCGCGGGATCCTTGCCGTCTGCCTGCCGCCCGATCGCGCGGGAGTACGACGTCAGGGCTGCTTCGAGCTCCTCGACCGCCGCGTCGTCCGCGCCCTTCTGAGCAGCGAAGCCACGCGCAGCACCCCGCGCGCCGAGCAGCGGCGAGTCCACGTCGCTCGCCGCGATGATCTCGACGTCGCCGACGCGAGCGCGCGCGGGGGCTAGATCGACGGTGGCGGCGCGAGCGAGCGCTGCTCCACCCGCATCAAGCGGGACGGACACACCTGCGGCGTCACGTGCGGTCGCGCCGAGCGCTGCGAGCACGCCCGCGCCACCATCGGTCGAAGCCGTCCCGCCGAGACCCACGACGATCCTGCGGGCACCCGAATCGATCGCCGCGGCGATGAGTTGGCCCACGCCGTACGACGTAGCCGCGCGGGCGTCACGGCGGTCCGGATGGACGAGGGCAAGCCCGCAGCCGTGAGCGGATTCGACGTAGCCCGTGTCTCCCAGCATGAGAACCATGCCGATGGCGGTCTCCCCCAGCGGCCCGCGCACTCCCACCGGAGCGATGTCGCCTCCGAGCACCGTCGACACCGCGCTGACAAAGCCGGGACCCCCGTCGGACATGGGGATGAGCGTGAGGACGTCGTCGGGGGCGCGCGAACGCCATCCCGCGGCGATCGCCGCGGCGGCCTCGACGGCTGACAGGGTCCCCTTGAAGTCGTCGGGGGCGATGAGCACGCGCACGGTGTGACGCTATCCGCCCGGGTGCCTTCCGTCAGCACGGTGAGACAATGGACGAATGGCGTTCACCGAGCCCGCGCCCACGCCGCTCGCCCTGCTGCTCCTGGGGCACGGAGCGGATCCCGAGAGCGAGCGCGGCGTGGAGTGTCCCGGTGACCTCCCGCCGGCGAGTGATCCCGATCTCGTCGCGCGCGCTGCCGCCGCGAAGTCAGCGCTCGGGGACCGGCTCTACGTCCTCGGTCACCACTATCAGCGTGACGAGGTCATCCAGTTCGCCGACACCACCGGGGATTCGTTCAAGCTGTCGCAGCAGGCGGCCGCGCACCCCGAAGCCGAATTCATCGTCTTCTGCGGCGTGCACTTCATGGCCGAAAGCGCCGACATCCTCACCGCTGATCACCAGCGGGTGATCCTCCCCGATCTCGCCGCGGGCTGCTCGATGGCCGACATGGCGGCGATCCACCAGGTGGATGCCGCGTGGGCTGCCCTCACCGAGGCCGGCCTTGCGGATTCGACCATCCCGATCACCTATATGAATTCGGCCGCGGACATCAAGGCCTTCACGGGGCGCAATGGTGGGTCGATTTGCACGTCGAGTAATGCGAAGAGGTCACTGGAGTGGGCGTTCGAGCGCGGTGAGCGCGTGCTCTTCCTGCCCGACCAGCACCTCGGCCGCAACACCGCCGTGCGCGATCTGGGCATGTCTCTCGACGACTGCGTGGTGTGGGACCCGCACCGGCCAACCCTCACGGCCGAGGAGTTGCGCGACGCTCGGATGATCCTGTGGCGTGGGCACTGCTCGGTGCACGGTCGCTTCACGGCCGAGAGTGTCGCCGACGTGCGTCAGCGCGTGCCCGGCGTACAGGTGCTGGTCCATCCCGAGTGCACTTACGAGGTCGTGGAGAGCGCCGATCTCGTCGGCTCCACGGAATTCATCATCAAGACGCTGGAGGAGGCACCTGCCGGCAGCGCCTGGGCGATCGGCACCGAGCTCAACCTCGTGCGGCGCCTCGCACTGCGCCATCCCGACAAGACGGTCGTCTTCTTGGACAAGGACGTCTGCTTCTGCTCGACGATGAACCGCATCGACCTTCCCCACCTGGTCTGGTCCCTGGAAAATCTCGTGGAGGGTCGCGTCGTCAACCAGATCACCGTCGACGAGGACACCGCCCACTGGGCTCGCGTTGCCCTGGATCGCATGCTTGCCCTCCCCGGCGTCGGCGCCAAGGACTAGGTAGCGAGGCCGGGCGCATCCCAGACGGGGAACCAGCGCGCGAGGTCGACTTCCCACGGCAGCTCGCCCCGGAGCAGGTCGCGCACCTGCAACTCCATCACCGAGTCCCTGCGCTCCCCTTCGACGGGGACGAAGGGATAAAAGCTCCCGCGCTTGTACAGGTAGATGAGCGCGAGCGTCACGCCGCGAGGATCGCGGAACGGCACGATCGAGCACAGCAGCTGGGGGCCGAAGCCGCTGTCTGCCAACGTGGCGTTGACCGCGTGCAGGTCCGTCACCACGACACCCACGTCGGGGGGATCAGTGGTCACGACGATCCAGGTGTATCCATAGTGGTCCTCCACGACCTTCACCGGAGGTCCACCGTCAGCATCGAGCAGGGCGCGCACCTCGGCCTCGATGTCGGCGAAGGCGCGGCCCTCGACCGATCGGAAGGCGACGGCGCCCTGTCCCGTCGAGAGGAAGTCCATAGACACCTGCAGCGTGATCGCGGCAGACGGGATGGCGAAGAGCGCGTCGAGGTTGGGACGGGCCGGCTTCTTGCGCCCCATGAGCCCGTCGAGGAAGCCCACTAGCGCTGGCCCATCTCGGCCGCGATGCGCGCGAGCTGCTCCAGCCGCTTCTGCAGCGGCGGGTGCGTCGACATGAGCGACTCGAGGCCGAATCCGCCGCCGCCGCGCCCCTTGGAGAAGGCCGGCACGAAGGCAAAGGCCTGGACCGGTTCCATCTGGCGCAGATCACGCGTGGGAATGCTGGCCATGTCGCCGGTGACCTTCTGCAGCGCGGTCGCTAGGGCACTCGGCTTGCCCGTGATCAAGGCGGCTCCACGATCGGCACCGAGCTCGCGATAGCGAGATAGGGCGTTGATGAGGAGATAGGAAATCAGATAAACGAGGACGCTCACGATCATGACCGCGAAGAAGACCAGGGCGGTGTTCTGGTCACGGCGGTCGCGCATCATCGATCCCCACATCGCCGAGCGCACCATGAAGCCCGCAAGGATCGCGCTGAAGGACGCAATGGTCATCACCGTGACGTCCTTGTGCGCGACATGCGACAGCTCGTGCGCAAGCACTCCCTCGAGCTCATCGCGATCAAGTCTGCGCAGCAAGCCCGTGGTCACCACGATCACCGAGCGCTTGGCGGTGCGACCGGTCGCGAAGGCGTTGGGTGCGTCATTGTCGGCGATCGCGATGCGTGGCTTCTCCATGTCGGCCATCGCGCACAGGCGGTCGACCATTCCGTGCAACTGGGGGGCCTGCTCGGGTGTCACGACATGCGCCTTCATCGCACCCATGGCCAGGGAGTCGGAGAACCACCACTGACCGAGGAGCAACGCCGCGCTGATGCCCAGCACCCAGATGGCGCTGACACCGAGGGCGAACATCACGGCGGCGAGGATGACGTAGAGCAGGCCGAGTCCGAACATCGTCCCGAACATGCGGGCCGTGAGACCCCGATCCGTGCCGTATCGCGTGCGCGCCATATCGAGTGGTCTTGCCCCCCTAGGCCTTGTCGCCCTCGATCGCGGCCGGATTGCCGCCCGAGCCGAGCTCAAGGCGCATCCGCGCGAGCTCGTCGTCGACCTGACTCTGGCTCGCCATCCGCTCGAGTTCAAGCGTGAGGTTGTCCTTGCCGGTGCTCGAGACATCGTCGAGCGCCCCGGAGGCCACGAGTTCGTCGATGGCTCCCGCGCGCGCCTGCATCTGGGCCGTCTTGTCCTCTGCCCGCTGCACAGCGAGACCGACATCACCCAGCTCGCTGGAGATGCCGGCGAAGGCCTCGTTGATCTTGGTCTGCGCCTCGGCCGCGGAGTAGGTGGCCTTGATGGTCTCCTTCTTGGTGCGGAAGGCATCGACCTTGGCCTGGAGCTGCTGCGACGCGACGATGAGCTTCTCCTCCTGGTCCTGCAGCTGAGCGAGCTGCACCTGGAGGTCGGCGATCTGCGTCTGCAGCCCGCTCTTGCGCGTGAGCGCCTCGCGTGCCAGGTCCTCACGACCGCCTGCGAGTGCGGCCTTTGCCTGCTCGCTGAGCTTGTCGGTCTGCTGCGCGAGGTTTTGGATCTGGAGCTCGATGCGCTTGCGGCTCGTGGCGACGTCGGCCACGCCCCGCCGCACCTTCTGCAGCAGCTCCAACTGCTTCTCGTACGAGTAGTCGAGCGTCTCGCGTGGATCCTCAGCCTTGTCGAGGGCCTTATTGGCCTTCGAGGCGAAGATGAGCTTGAAGCGCTGCCACAGACCCATGATGTCCTCCTGCCGGGCGTCCACCCGTCGGGTGGCGATCTCCCTCCAGACTAGGGGTGACCGGCGGAGGTTGCGTCCCAGGTGGGCCAAGGGGAGCCCCGCGAGGCAGGCGGGGCCGTCCCGCCGACTCCGGCCACCACCCCACGCCGCTAGATTGCTGGCATGTTCGGACGCAAGCAGGCGCCGGCGGAGCCCGCCCCCGAGACCACTGACTCGCCCCTGTCGGGCAAGGGCCGCCCCACTCCCTCCCGCAAGGAGGCGGAGGCTGCCCGCAAGCAGTCTCTGAAGCTGCCTAAGGACCCCAAAGCCGCGCGGAAGGCCGCACGGGACCGCGACCGAGAGGCCCGAGCCCAGCAGCGTGCCGCCCTCGTGGCCGGCGATGAGCGCGCACTGCCCGTCCGCGACCAGGGTCCCGTGAAGCGCTACGTCCGCGACTTCGTCGACAGTCGATTCACGATCGCGGAGTACTTCATCTTCGTCGCACTCGCGGTGCTCGTTTTGGGCTTCATTCCCAATCCCGTGGTGCAACTGGCCGTGTCCATCTCCTGGATGGCACTCATTGCCCTGGTGGCCTTCGACGAGATCTTCCTGCTCGTGCGCCTCAACATGGCACTGCGCAAGCGCTTCCCCGACAAGGCCGAGCGCAAGGGCGTGCTCTGGTACGCCGGCCTGCGCACGTTGCAGTTGCGCCGCTTCCGACTCCCGCCTCCGCGCGTACGCCGAGGTGAGACTCCCGAAGAGCCCCGCACGAATCGCTCTTAGGCGGCTCGCGCCCGAGGGCTAAGCCGTCGGGTGCAGGCTCATCGGCCCGTAGACCTGCCGGTCGTCCTCCCAGAGCACGACCGCATCGACCCCGCCATCGAGGAGTTCGCGCCAGCTCTCGCCCAGCCACGTCTCCGCGTCTGCCTGCGAGGGGAAGGGGGCCAGCACGGCCGCTGCCGGGAGAGCCTGCACCGGGGTGCCCTGAAGATCGGTGAAAATCCACGTCCACGCCATGCGCTGACGGTACGCCGACTCGCCCACCTGGCGGGGGCCTTTGACTCACCTGCCAGGCCCGTGGTCGGATGACCCCACAAGTGAATACGCGCCCGATGTCCAGGGGAAGCCGGTGAGAATCCGGCGCTGACCCGCAACCGTGAGCACCGCAGGGAGTCGTGAAGACCTGCGGGCAAGTCGGAGCACCTGGCGGGCGCGAGCGCCTCGTGATGT
>CAZLMT010000034.1:7818-11482 GCA_964560615.1 uncultured Actinomyces sp. | reverse complement strand
AATCCGGCGCTGACCCGCAACCGTGAGCGCGCAGGGGGACCTGCGGCAAGTCGGAGCACCTGGCGGGCGCGAGCGCCTAGTGGATTGGCATTGGCCGGTCCACCCCGTCGAGGTCTACGGGACGTGGCGGCACTCCGGGCCCGGCCCGCGAGCGGCTGGCAACGTCAAGTGGGTCGCTCACCCTGGAGTGCACATGCACGCGTTCACCAGCATCGCTGGCACGACGAGGACACCTCGTCGCATCTTCTTCACCTTCTTCACGGCCTTCGGCTTGATCTTCGGCCTTTCCCTCGCGACGCCCGCGCAGGCGGCCGACACCGTCGATCGCGGTCTCTTCGGCACTCAGGACCCGACATACGACGGTGTCTATCGTCAGTCCTACGCGCTCATGGGCCTCGCGGCTGCCGGCATCGCCGCACCGCCCACCGCGCTGCAGTGGCTGCTCGCCCAGCAGTGCGCGGACGGAGCCTTTGTCGCCTACCGCGCGGACCTGGGCACACCATGCCCCGAGCCCGATCCGCAGGCCTACACCGGACCCGACACCAACAGCACCTCGCCCGCCCTCTTGGCGCTCATCGAACACGGGCGAGTCGCGTCGGCCAAGCGTGCGGCGGCCTGGCTCGTGCGCATCCAACTTCCCGGCGGTGGCTGGGGCTATGTCGAGGGCAGCCCCGCCGACTCCGTCTCCACATCCTTGGCCCTCGAAGCGCTTGAGTCCGTACCGGGCACCGAGCGACAGCAGCGGGCGGGCGTCCGCTGGCTTGCTCGGCAGATCGCACCGTGCGACGCGGCCGTAGGTGAGAGGTACGGAGTGCGCTACCAGCCGGGGTCGCTGCCGGATGGCATCTCGTCCACGCAGGCGCTCCTCGGCCTTGGTGATGCCTTCCCCGTCCAGGAAGCGAAGCAACGGCAGGCAGTGCCTCGCGTGACGTGCGATGCCCAGGGCAAGCCGACCGATCCGACCGCGGCCGTAACGCGCTGGATCGCCTCCACCATCACGGCAAACGCAGGCGCCATTCCCGACCCCTTCACGCCTGGGCAAGCCGACTGGAATTCCACGGCGCTCGGAGTAGTGGCCATGGCCGCGACAGGGACGTCGGGTCGCGCGACGCAACTCGCGATGAATGCACTCGAGGTCAACGCCCCGACATACCTCAACGATGGGACAGCCGATCGCCCCGCTGCACTGGGCACCCTCATCCTCGCGTCGATCTCGACGGGAGCCGACCTCGAGGACTTCGGCGGGATTGATCTCCCCAAGCGACTCCTCGCCACCCTGCAGAAGTAGCGGAAGAGACATGACGCATCGACGACGCGCGGTCGTGACGGCACTCGCCGTCGCGGCCGCCGTCGTCGTGCCGTCTGCGGTTCTTCCCGCAGCGAGCCAGGCAGCGGCGTACCGCTACTGGTCCTACTGGCTCGGCACCGACGCGGGCTGGTCCTTTGCCAACGTCGGTCCCGCCTTCCGATCCCCTGCCGACGGCACGCTCGAAGGCTGGCGCTTCTCCGTGAGCGGCGTTGAGGGCAATCGCACGCCCTCCTTCGCAGCGGACTTCGACGCCGTGTGCGGTGACACCGCACCGGAGGACGGACGCAAGCGGGTCGCGGTCGTCGTCGATCCCGGGTTCGCAGCCGATGCACCCGAGGGTGAGCAGCCGCCAGGCGCCTGGGCGATGTGCGTGGTCGCCGAGGAGCGCGCGACGGGCTACGACGTGCTGCGCGCCGCGGCCACGGTCCGCGCCGAGCGCGGCCTCATCTGCGCCATAGGCGGCTACCCCTCACGGGGGTGCGCCGATGTCATCGCGGATCCGACACCCACGCCGACGAAGTCACCGAAGCCCTCACCCAAGCCCTCGCGCTCCCCCGAGCCGACGAAGGCGCCTGCGCCCACCGCGAGCAGCTCGACGCAGCCTGCACCTGAGCCCACCTCGTCGCCGACGACGGCACCCGCCACCGCACAGGCTTCGTCGACTGCCCCGACACCGAGGCCGACACCGTCAAGCCCGCAACCCTCCACGTCCTCGACTGAATCCGAGAGTGCACTACCCGTGACGCCGCCTCCCACACCGAGCGCGACGTACTCCTTGCTCACGGCTCCTCTCCAGGAGCCGCCGAGCGAGGGCGGCGCGGGCGGAGCGCTCGTGGCCGGCATCGCCGTCGTGGGCATCGCCGGGCTCGGCGGGGCTGCGATCCTGCGCATGCGACGGAACTCGTGATGGCCCGCTCGCAGACGCCGGAGCAGGCGCCACAGCACCCCGGGGGCCTCACCGATTCGTTCTGTGGTCCAGATGTGCCACCCGGTGGCACCTTCCGACCACAGAAGCACCGTCGGGCTACGCGACTGCCGAGACTGCTTCACCCCGGTGCCTGGTGGGTCTGGGCGGCGGGGCTCGCGGTCGCGGCATCGCGGACGACCAACCCCCTGCTGCTCCTGCTCATCGTGGCCGTCGCGGGGTACGTCGTGGCGGCGCGGCGCAGTCCGTCGCCGTGGGCGCGATCCTTCAGCGTCTTCCTCAAGCTCGGCCTCATCGTCATCGCGATCCGCGTGGTCTTCCAGGCCATCGTCGCCGCACCCATCGGCACGACAGTGATCTTCACTCTGCCCGCGGTGACGCTCCCGGAGATCATGGCCGGCGTGCGCCTCGGTGGCGCAGTCACGCTCGAATCCCTCGTCGCCGCGCTCTACGACGGCATGCGGCTCGCCACGATCCTCATCTGCGTGGGCGCCGCCAACTCCCTCGCCTCCCCCGCCCGGCTGCTCAAGGCCGTGCCGGCCGCGCTCTATGAGTTCGGCCTCTCCGTCGTCATCGCCGTCACGTTCGCGCCGCAACTCGTGGCCGATCTGGATCGCATCCGCACGACGCGTCGACTGCGCGGTCGCACGGTGGGCGGGGTGCGCGGCACCGCAGCGGTGGCGCTGCCCGTGCTCGAAGGCGCACTCGAACGCTCGGTCACACTCGCGGCCGCCATGGACTCGCGGGGTTACGGCCGCCAGGCGCAGCGCTCACCCATGGTGCGTCACCTGACAGCGGGCGCACTCCTCGGTGCCCTCGTCCTCGTCGTCATCGGCGCATACGGACTGCTCGACGCATCAGCACCAGCCGCGCTCGGGCTGCCGATGCTCGCGCTTGGCTTCACCCTCGGCATCGCGGGATTCGCGCTGGCGGGGCGACGCTCCGTGCGCACCCGTTACCGGCCCGACCCGTGGTCATGGCCCGAGTGGGGCGTGGCCCTGTGCGGTCTCGCGACCGCGGCCACGCTGGTCGCCCTGGGCGTCGCGGGAGTGTCGGGCCTCATCGCCCCGGTGGACCCGATTGCCTGGCCGGCGGTGCCTCCCCTTGCAGTGGCAGGCATCCTGCTCAGCGTGCTGCCCGCGATCATCGCCCCGCCCGTGCCGGGCTATCGCCCGCGTGCGCGCAGGGAGGTGAGCACATGACCCCCGTCGTGGAATTCGCCTCCGTCACCATGACCTACCCCGGCGCAAGCCGACCCACCCTCGCCGACGTTGACCTCACGATCACCGAGGGCGAACTCGTGCTCGTCATCGGGCAGACCGGCAGCGGCAAGACCACACTCCTGCGCGCGATCAACGGACTCGTGCCGCACTTCACGGGTGGCACCCTCGCCGGGCGCGTGCGCGTGGCCGGACGCGACACCTCCACGC
>CAZLMT010000034.1:4405-7808 GCA_964560615.1 uncultured Actinomyces sp. | reverse complement strand
TCACCCACGTGATCTCGCCGATGTGGTCGGTGTCGTCCCGCAGGACCCGCTCTCGTCCTTCGTCACGGACACGGTCGAGGAGGAACTCGCATACGGCATGGAGTGCCTGGGCGTGCCCGCGTCGACGATGCGGCGGCGAGTCGAGGAGACGCTGGACCTCCTGGGTCTGGCAGAGGTGCGCGACCGAGCACTGCTCAGCCTTTCCGGTGGGCAGCGCCAGCGTGTCGCCATCGGCGCGGTGCTCACCGCGCACCCGCGCGTCCTCGTGCTCGACGAGCCGACCAGTGCTCTTGATCCTGGCGCAGCGGAGGAGGTCCTCGCGGTCCTGCAGCGACTGGTCCATGACCTCGGCATCACGGTCGTCCTCGCCGAGCACCGCCTCGAGCGCGTGCTCGAGTACGCCGACCGCGTCATCTACGTACCGGGTGACGCCCGCCCCCTCGTCATCGGCTCACCGGCGGATGTCATGGCGACATCCCCCGTCGCACCCCCCGTCGTACGACTCGGACGGATGGCCGAGTGGCATCCACTCCCGCTGTCGGTGCGCGATGCCCGTCGTCAGGCACGACACATGCGCGAACGCCTTCACGGGCTGCCGCAGCGCAGCGTCATGGCGCCCGCCCACTCGGAGGCGGTCGTGACCGTCGAGAAGACTCGCGCGTCCTACGGCCATGTGCCTGCACTGCGAGGCGTGACCCTCGACATCGCCAAGGGTGAGGTCGTCGCCCTCATGGGCCGCAACGGCGCGGGGAAATCCACTCTGCTGTCGACACTCGTCGGACTGCGACGACCCGATGCAGGCACCGTCCTCATCGACGGCGTGGACCCTGCGAGCCTCACCGGACCACGGCTCATCGGCCGCATCGGTCTCGTGCCGCAGGACAGCACCGATCTACTCCAACGCGACACGGTCGCGGCCGAATGCTCTGACGCCGACCGCGATGCCGGGGTCGAGGCGGGCAGCACTGCCGCCCTCCTCGCGAGCATCGCCCCGGAGATCCCCACCGACGTCCACCCACGCGATCTCTCCGAGGGTCAGCGCCTGGTGCTCGCACTCGCGGTGGTCCTCGTGGCAAAGCCCGCCGTGCTCCTGCTGGACGAGCCCACGCGTGGGCTCGACTACCCGACCAAGGAGCGCCTCTCCGCGCTGCTGCGCGACCTTGCGGCAAGCGGACATGCGATCGTGGTCGCCACGCACGATGTCGAGCTCGCCGCTGAGACCGCCACGCGCGTCGTCGTGCTCGCAGATGGCGAGGTCGTGGCCGATGGGCCGACCGCCGAGGTGGTCGTAGGGTCCCCGCTCTTTGCCCCGCAGGTGGCCAAGGTGCTCGTCGGTCCCGAGGGCACGGACGTGCCGCTCACGGTCGCCGAGGTCCGTGCAGCCCTGGCGGTGATTGGATGACGACGTCGAGGAGCGCCGTGCGCATGGGCGCGAAGTCATGGGCCGCCGTGCTGCTCGCCACCGCGGTCGGTGTCATCGCCTTCGGCTGGCCCTTCCTTGCTGAGCCCGGATCCTCAGCGGTCGCGCACGCGAGTGACGCGCCCTGGGTCTTCGCCGCCGTCGTCCCGCTCGTGTTGCTCGTCGTGCTCGCCCAGGTCTCCGACGGCGGGATGGATGCGAAGGCCATCGCGATCCTCGGCGTACTCGCCGCAGTCGTGTGCATCCTGCGCCCACTCGGAGCGGGGACGGCAGGGCTCGAGCCGATCTGGTTCATCATCATCCTCGGCGGGCGCGCCCTCGGCCCGGGCTTCGGCTTCTCGCTCGGAGCACTGTCACTCGCGGCATCCGCGCTCATCACCGGTGGCGTCGGTCCATGGCTGCCCTTCCAGATGATCGCGGCAGCCTGGGTCGGCCTGGGTGCGGGGCTGCTGCCAGCGATGAGGGGTCGCGCCGAGATCGGCATGCTCGCGGCGTACGGCCTGGTCGCCTCGATGGCCTACGGCCTCGTCATGAACCTGTGGTTCTGGCCTTTCCTCGGCGGTTTGGAAGCCACGGCGTACTCCCCCGCGATCCTCTTTGATCCCGGGGCGCCCGTGTCGGACAACCTCGCGCGCTGGTTCGCCTTCTCGCTGGTGACATCCCTCGGCTGGGACATCCCGCGGGGTGTCCTCACCGCCGTGCTCATCCTCATTGCCGGGCGACCCATGCTCACCGCGCTGTCGCGCGCCGCGCGCCGCGCCAACTTCACGCCGGCAATCACCTTCGCGCCCGCAGAGGTCCCCGAGCGGCGAGTTAGCCCGACAGGGGAGGCTTGGCCGACCCGCCGGGCCGTGGCGGCTGAGCACGGCGTGTCGGGCGCACAAGCCGCCACTGGACGAAGTGAGCAGCGATGACCGACGTGGTCGTCCTTGGCACAGGAGCAGCCGACGGCTGGCCGAGTCCCTTCTGCGAGTGCCTGTCGTGTGCCGACATGCGCCAGGCGCATCGGGTCCGCACGCCCACCTCCGCACTCGTCGACGGCGTCATCCTGCTGGATGCCGGGCCCACCGTGCCGTCTGCTGTCGCTCGCGCCGGACGCTCGCTGCGCGAGGTCCGCCATGTGCTCATCACACACGCGCACCCCGACCATCTCGATCCGGCCCTGCTCCTGTGGCTCGACTGGAACCCGACCCCCCACACCGTCCATCTCTGGGGCCCGCCTGCGGTCCTCCGCGCCTGCCACGACTGGGTCGGCCCGAAGACTCCCGTCGCACTCCATGAGGTCGCGCCCGGTGACCGCGCGGCCCTGCCGACCCCGGCCGGTGACTACCGCGTCACTGTCGTGGCCGCGCGCCACCAGGGCTGCACCCCCGATGAGATCGCTGCCGAGGCAGTCCTCTACGACGTCACGGCACCCGACGGCGGTCGACTTCTCTACGCGACAGACACCGGCCTCATTGACGACGTCGAAGCATTCCGCGCAGCGGCGTACGACGTCATCCTCATCGAGGAGACCTTCGGCGATCATGCAGATCACGGCACCGGGCACCTCGACCTCTCGACACTGCCCGTGATGCTGCAGCGACTCCGGGATGCGGGCGCCTGCGTCGACGCGACCCAGGTCGTCGCCGTGCACCTCGGACACCACAACCCGCCGGAGGCGATCCTGCGCGCACGCCTCGCCGACCTGGGCGTGCGGCTCGTCGACGACGGCACGGTGATCGGGGCTCCGCACCACGCCCTCATCCTCGGCGGTGCGCGATCGGGGAAGTCCCGCGAGGCAGAGCGACGTGCACTCACCTTCGTCGACGTGACCTACGTCGCCACGGCCGCAGAGCGTCCCGGTGACGAGGAGTGGTCAGCGCGGGTCGAGGCCCACCGGGTGCGCAGGCCGGCCCACTGGCGCACGGTCGAAGGCCCCGATCGACTCATCACCACGTTGCGCAACGCGCGTGCCGGATCGGCAGTCCTCGTGGACTGCCT
>CAZLMT010000034.1:0-4395 GCA_964560615.1 uncultured Actinomyces sp. | reverse complement strand
CCCGTGATGTCGAGTGCCGCACAGGGCGCGACCAAGGAGCTAGTCGACGCGCTCACCACCTGCCCGGCCACGGTCATCCTCGTGAGCAACGAGGTCGGGATGGGTGTCGTGCCCGCCACGCGCGCAGGCAGGCTCTTTGCGGATCTCCTCGGACGTGCCCACCAAGACATCGCGGTCGCATGCGACACGGTCACGCTCATGGTCGCCGGACGCGGGCTCGAGATCGGACGCGATCGTGTCTGACGAATCCGTCCCTGACGACGTCCTCACTCGCGTCATCGCAGCCATCGACTGGCCCGATCGCTCCGTCGCACAGGAGGCGACCGCACGCTGGGCCTCACTCACCAAGCCCGAGGGCGCGCTCGGTCGACTGGAAGACCTCGGCACCTGGTGGGCTTCTGCTCGGGGTGAGTGCCCGCCAAAGCCACCCCAGCGCCCCACACTCGTCATCGTCGCCGGCGACCACGGAGTGGCCCGCACGGCCCGCACCTCGGCCTATCCGCCCGAGGTCACCGCGCAGATGGTGCGCACCTTCCTCGCCGAGCGCGCTGCGGCTAATGCGCTCGCGCGCCAGGTGGGCGCGCACGTGCGCGTCGTCGATGTCGCCGTGGATGCACCTGCCGACTACGCCGATGACCTCGACCCGCGGGTGGCGGAGGGCCGCATACGCCGTGCCAGCGGCTCGATCGACCGGCAAGATGCCATGACCCTCGAGGAGGCGGGACGAGCCTTCCAACTCGGTGTTGCCATCGCCGACGCCGAGATCGATGCGGGGGCAGACCTGCTCATCGTGGGTGACATGGGCATCGGCAACACCACCTCGGCCGCAGCCATCATCGGCCTGCTTGCCCCGGCGGATCTCCTCTCCGTGGTCGGACGAGGCACGGGCATCGATGACGACACGTGGATGCGCAAGGCGGCCGCCGTGCGTGATGCCATGCGAAGGGGCAAGCCCCACAAGGGATCACCCCTCGAGCTCATGTCCGCGATCGGGGGCCCCGACATCGCCACCATGGTGGGGCTGCTGCTCGGTGCCGCGGCGCGGCGCACGCCGGTCATCCTCGACGGCACGGTCATCTCGGCAGCGGCCCTCATCGCGCACAGGGCGGCGTACAAATCGCGCGACTGGTGGCAGGCCGGCCACCGGTCCACCGAGCCCGCGCACTCCGCGGCTCTCGGGCGACTCGACCTCGCTCCCCTCCTCGACCTGCAGATGCGGCTCGGCGAGGGGACGGGCGCGCTGCTGGCGGTGCCGCTTGTCGCATCCGCGGCGGCCGCCCTCGGCGAGATGCTCACCTTCGCGGAGGCGGGCGTGAGCACCGCCGAGCTTCGGCCCGGCGGGCCGGAGGAGCCGCCCGAGACGGGCTCCTCGGAGTGAGGCCCCTGCGATTGTCAATTGGCCTGCTCACCGTCATCCCCGTGGGCAGCATCGGTGACGTGGACCGTCGCCTCGCGCGATCCGCGATGCTGCTCGCCCCCGTCGTCGGACTGGTCCTCGGCACTCTCGGTGCCTTCGTGCTCCTCGCCGTGCACGCACTCGTGCCGACCACGCTCGGCGCACTGCTCGCCGCCGTGCTCGCGCTCTCGACGCTGGCCTACCTGACGCGAGCCCTACACCTCGACGGGCTGGCCGACACCGCAGACGCACTCGGCAGCGGGAAGCGGGCCGAGGCCGCACTAGAGATCGCGCGGCGAGGTGACGTCGGCCCCTTCGGCGTCGTGACACTGCTCTTCGTACTGCTCGTGCAAGCAAGCGCACTCGCGGTCGCCACCGAATCCGGCTGGGGTGCGTCGGCCCTGATCCTCGCTGTGGTCACGGGGCGCGTCGCAGCGGTGCTCGCGTGCACACGCGGCATCCCACCGGCCCGACCTGACGGCTTGGGAGCTCTCGTCGCCGGGACCATCCCGCGAGTGGCGTCGGCGGTCTGGGTCATCGTCATAGTGATCGGAGCCTTCGGGGTCGGCATGTGGCTCGGCGCATCCGGACCCTGGGCGATGCCCATCGCCGTCGCCATCGGACTCGCACTGGCTCTCGCCATCGTGGCCCGATCCGTGCGGCGACTCGGCGGGATCACCGGCGACGTCCTCGGTGCGTCCGTCGAGGTGGCGACAACCGCCGCGCTCGTGGCGCTTGCACTGGGCGCTAGCGTCAGCCCGTGACCTTGAGCCAGACTCCGCTGCACTCCCGCCACGTCGACCTGGGCGCCAAGATGGCGGACTTCGGGGGCTGGGACATGCCCATCGAGTACGCCGGCACCGTCACCGAGCACACCGCCGTCCGCGAGAGCGCCGGCGTCTTCGATGTCTCGCACATGGGATACACCGAGATCACCGGTCCTGGTGCCATCGCCTGGCTCAATACGGTCCTCGGCAATGACCTCGACCGCGTGGGCGCCGGGCAGGCGCAGTACAACCTGCTGTGCGACGAATCAGGCGGTGTGATCGACGATCTCATCGTCTACCGCATTGATGATGACCACGCCTTCATGATCCCCAACGCCAGCAACTCCGATGCCGTGGTGGCAGCGATCACCGCCGCCGCAGCGGGCTCGGGCATCACCGTGACCGACAAGCGCGAGGACTTCGGGATCTTGGCTATCCAGGGACCGCGCAGCGATGCCGTCCTTGAGTCCGTGGGCCTCCCCTACGGCCACGACTACATGACCTTCGTGCGCGCGAGCTGGCAGAGCAGTCCGGTCGTCGTGTGCCGCACGGGCTACACCGGCGAGCGGGGATACGAGATCCTCGCCCCTGCTGCCGTCGTCACCGATCTGTGGGATGCGGTAGTCGGCGCGGGCGCCACGCCCTCCGGCCTGGGAGCGCGCGACACCCTCCGCACGGAGATGGGCTACCCCCTGCACGGTCACGAGCTTTCGCTCGACATCACGCCCGTGCAGGCCGGCCTGGTGTGGGCGGTGGGCTGGGACAAGCCTGAGTTCGCCGGCCGCAACGCGCTCACCGCAGAGCGCGCCGCCGGACCGCATAGACGCCTGCGCGGCCTCGTCGCGGTGGAGCGGGCCATCCCCCGACCGGGCATGCCCGTGCTCTCCGCGGACGGCGCGACCGTCGGAGAGATGACGAGCGGCACCTTCTCACCCACCCTCAAGCAGGGCATCGGTCTTGCACTCCTCGACCCTGCCATCGCCGAGGGCGACGAGGTCATCGTCGACGTGCGCGGGCGTCAGGCTCGCTTCACCGTGACGAAGCCGCCTTTCGTGCCTCCGCACGTCCGCTGACAGTGACACCCACCACCGCCATGACGATGACGGTGGTGACTCCGGCGACCGGAGCGACAAGCTCCCAACCGGTGGGCAGCGGGAAAAGCGAGAAGTACAGGACGGCGAGCACGATGACGACGCCGGCAAGGGGGATGAGGGCACCTAGTCGCGCCCGCCCACCCTTGCGCCACAGCACGATGGCCGCCGCCACGCATGCTGCGCCGTACGCCGAGACGATGAGGACCCCGGCGTAGTCGCTGGTGAGCTCGAAGACGGAGAAGGGCACCGCCGCCGTCGGGATCATCGAGAGCACGACGATGCCTGCGCCGATCAGAGCGGTGATGACGCTCCCCAGCACCGGCGTCGACCACCGTTGCGAGAGCACACCGAGCCGCTTGGGCAGAACTCCGTCTCGGCCGAAGGCAAACATGATGCGCCCGCCGGCGATCTGCGCGGCGATCATGCAAGCAAGTGAACTGACCGCTCCACCGAGGGTGATGAGGTCGCCCAGTGCGGTGGAGACGTAGGTGTCGGCCATGTCTCCAGGAAGCGATGCGCTGTTGACGAAGGCCTGCATCTCACTGGACGACGTACCGAAGGACCACACGCCTACCGAGGTGACGAGGATGTAGAAGACGTTGACGAGGATGGCGGTGGCGAGGATTGCCAGGGGGACATTGCGCGTGGGGTTGCGCGTCTCCTCGCCCGCCGCCGCAGCGCCCTCGAATCCCGCGGTCGACAGAATCGCGAAGGTGAGCGCCAGGCCCATGGCGCCGGTGGACACACCCGTGAGGCTGAACTCCGAGAAGTCCACCGTCTGACCCTGCGGACCGCCCGTGGTCAGGAGGGCCACGAGCGTGAGGATGACGGTCACGGTGATGAGCGTCATCGTGATGCCCTCCATGCCCAGGAGCAGGTGCCCTGCTCGGCGCGCGGGACGGATGGAGAAGAAGAGCGCCGTAGCCAGGCCGACGGCCATGAGCGCGAAGGTCGCGGGTGCAGACACGGTGATGCCGGTGAGAGCTCCGATGAAGCTCGCGGTGAAGATGCCGAAGGAGGCCGCGGTGAGCGCCGTGAAGGTGCAGTAGGCCGACAGCAGCCACAGACCCGAGATGGCACCAGCGCGCGGCCCGAGCTCGAGGCCGACGAGTGTGTAGAGCGATCCCGCCACGCCGTG
>CAZLMT010000033.1:14749-21723 GCA_964560615.1 uncultured Actinomyces sp. | reverse complement strand
GGAAGCCCTCGACGCGGAATCCCTCTCGGGTCCCTCAGTCGCGCGCATCGTCGCTCAGCAGGCAGGCCCTGATGACCTGCTCGTGGTGGGTGCGTCGTGGCCGGTGCGCCACGTGTCGTCCTACGCCGGATCGCTCGCAGCGACCTGTATCGGCAATCGCGGCACGTCGGGGATCGACGGCGTGATGTCCACCGCCTGGGGCGCTGCCCTCACACGATCGGGCGGGACGACGTATGCACTGATCGGCGACCTCACCGCGATCTATGACCGCAATGGATTGCTGGCACCGGCGAGCGAGCCGCGGCCGCGCCTCGACTACGTCGTCATTGACAATGACGGCGGCGGGATCTTCTCCTCCCTCGAGCAGGGGGCACCGGAATTCGCCGCCGACTTCGAGCGGGTCTTCGGCACGCCGCATGGAGCGGACCTCGGCACTCTCCTGGCCGCGCCGGGCATCGAGGTGACCACGGTCGACTCTGCGGCCGGTCTGCGCAGTGCACTCGAGCGACCCGCAGAGGGGGTGCGCGTCATCATCGCTCGATGCGCTGCGCGTGCTGATGAAGCAGATCTCATCCGCTCTGTGCAGTCGGCTGTCGACGCTGCGCTCAGCTGAGCGGCGCGGTCAAGCGCACGATCGACGCGCCAAGATCGGGGTCTGTGCTGCGGGTCCAGTCGAGATCGAGTCTCTCGAGAAGGCGCACCATGCCGGTGTTGCTCGCGAGCACGAGAGCGAGGACCTCGTCGAAGCCCTGTCGTCGCGCGAGATCGACAAGGTGCTTGAGGAGTCGGCCGCCGAGCCCGCGGCCCTGCCATGCATCCTCGACGATCACCGCGATCTCCGCGGTCGATGTCTCATCGGGGCGGTCCGGAAAGACGTTGCCGAGGCCCACGATGTCACCGCGCCAGTTGACGGCGACTAGGGTCGCGCCGCGGTGACCGCCGGCGACCCGACGCAGCTGGTCCTCGCGCCAGTCAGTGTGGGGGGTGAAGTAGCGCTGGTAGCGCGTCGCCTCGGATGAGCGTGCGTGCATGTCGGCGACACCCTCGGCATCCTCGGGTCGCGCGAGCCGGATGACCACCTGCGTCCCATCGCGCAGGTACTCCACCCAGCCGAAGCCACCGGTGCCCGCGGGCGCACTCGCGACGGCGTCGACAAGTCGAAGCAGCGCGGAGGCGCGAGCACGCTCTACTGCGGCGAAGGGAGCGCCATCACGGTGGAGGACGACGTGGTGGTCCGGCGTCCACTGCAGGCGCATGACGTCGCTGGCGGCGTCCTCGCCCTCGGTCGCCGGCTCGACGGTCCACGAATCCGCTAGCACGAGTTCGGCCGCGGCACGCGGCGCGCGCTCGGGATGCACCACGAGTTCGGCGGCTGCGTCGAGAACGCGGGCGATGAGGTCGTGCTCGTCCTCGGGCACCCCGGGCGCTGCGAGGACGCGGTGCCCGGCGGTCGCAAGGGATCGCGTGAGGTCGTCGCGCTCGAGTGCGGTCGGCGCTGAGCAGATGAGGTCGATGAGCTGCGTGCCGTCGTCCTGTGCGTGCGTGAAGAGCGAGATGACCTCTGCACCGATGAGCGCAAGGACTCGCAGCACGCGGGCGGTCGCGGCTGGAGTGGCCGGGGCGACCACGCGAATGCGCCACGGCCGAGTCGCGCCGTCGTAGTCGCGACCCCTCGGATCAATCGCCGCGAGGGACTCGAGCAGTCGTGACGTGAGGCGCACCCACGCCGCTGCCTCGACCGGTCGCGGTGTCAGGCCGTCGAGCAGGGCGAGACCTGCACCCACCGCGAGGAGGTGCAGGGTCGCTGCGTCATCATCGATCGTGGAGTCGACGCCACCCTCACCGCGGAGTTGGCGCACGACGGTGCGCGCCGCATCCCAGCGCATCGCCACGCGCTCGCGCACCACCTGGGCGAGCTGGTCATCGAACGGCGCGAGAGCCGTGGCCTGGAGCTCGATGACATCCCACACCGACGCGGGCGCGCCGAAGGCCTCACGGGCCGCGGCCAGGATCGTCTGGAGGGCTTCCCCTCGGGCCTCGGCGGACTGTGCCTGCTCCTGCAGTCTCTGCGAAGTTGGCGGGAAGGGCAGCGCCTCGGTGACGAGGGCGAGAAGTGAGCTGCGGCTGTCGGCGACGGCATGGACCGATCGGGTGGCCACGTCCGCGGCCACGGCGACGTCACGGCGCGATGTGGCCGCGACGCCGACATCTTCGAAGAGTTCGTGTGCGGCGGCGAGGATGCGACGTCGTCGTTCAATACGCGCGTCGCTCTCGCTCATGGACCCAGCCTAGGTGCGAGCTGGCTGCGCCGTGAATTCCGTGAGAATCGGGGACTACGCGAGTGCCTGACGAATGGGGGCAAACTTGGCGCGGGACTCGGCAAGCTCGGCCTCAGGATCGGAGCCGCTCACGATCCCGCAGCCCGCGAAGAGGCGCAGAGAGCCCGGTCGCACTTCGGCGCAACGGAGCGCGATCCCGAACTCACCGTCTCCGCGACTGTCGAACCACCCGACCGGGCCGGCGTAGCGCCCGCGGTCCATGCCCTCGAGCTCTCGGATCATTGCCGACGCGCGCTCGGTCGGAGTGCCGCACACGGCCGCTGTCGGATGCAGGGAAGCGGCAAGTGCGAGCACAGGCGCGCCGTCGGCGAGGCGACCCGTGACATCGGTGGCGAGATGCTGGACATTGGCGAGCCGCAGCACGTGGGGTCGCTGCGGCACGCGCAGGTCGGTGCAGTGGTGGCCGAGGGCGCGCGCGACCGAGCGCACGGCGTACTCATGCTCCTCGAGATCCTTATTGCTGCCGAGCAGTGCCTCGGCCAGGCTCGCGTCCTCGCTCTCGTCGCCGCGACGCTTCACCGTGCCGGCGAGCACGCGCGACAGGACGGTGTCGGAGGTACGCCGCACCAGGAGTTCGGGCGTGGCCCCCACCATGTCGTCGACCTGGAAGGTCCAGCACTCGGGATAGGCATCGGCAAGGCGCTGCAGGAGATAGCGCACGTCGAAGTCATCGCTCACCTCGGCGACGACGTCGCGTGCGAGCACGACCTTGTCGACCTCTCCGCGACCGATGCGATCGATGGCCTCGCCGACCGCCTGCTTCCATTCTTCCGAAGTGCGCGTGCCGCGACCCCAGTCGACGCGTGACGGCGCTGACGGTCGTGTAGGCGAGGGGAGCAGGGCATCGGGTGGGAGTAGGTCGTCGGGATCGTCGACCACGGTGAGCCACGCGCGCCCTTCGCGCCGTCCGAGCACCGCGCGTGGCACCACGATGCGCGAGGTGCGCCCGGAGGCTGGCTCGGGATCGAAGGTGAACGAGCCGAAGGCCACCGGACCGGTGCCGGGCAGCTTCAGGGGATCGTCGACGTCCGCGAGACGGCACCACTCGGCCCACCAGCGCTGCGTGCGGCTGAAGCGCTCATCGCCGGTCACGTCGAAGGAGGCTGCGACACCCCAGCCGACCAGTCCATCGCCATCGCGCACCCACGCGGTGCCGACAGTGTCGGGAAGGCGATCGAGGAGGGGGCCGGGGTCCTCCAGGGGCATCGTCCTCACCCGCGGCGCCGCCGTCGTGGAGAGCACCGGGATGGCCACAGGCCGAGGGTACGGCCCCACGCCGTACCCGGCGACTTCGTTGGTGGACCGTGGAGGCAGTTCCTGGGGAGGGCTTGCTCGTGGGTTCCGAGGGCGGGACCAGCCCGGCATGCCGTCCGCCGGCCCCGCTGGGAGGATCTCCCCATGCCCCGCGCCGACCTCGAAAAGCAGCCCACCGAGGTCGCGGCGATGTTCGACGAGGTCGCCGAGCGCTACGACCTCACCAATGACGTGCTGGCCCTGGGCCAGACTCGCCTCTGGCGCCGGGCGGTCGTCAACGCCGTAGCCCCCCGCCCGGGGGAGCGGATCCTCGACCTCGCGGCCGGCACCGGCACCTCGAGTGCCCCCCTGGCCGCTCGGGGGGCAGCGGTCGTGCCCTGTGACTTCTCCCTCGGGATGCTCAGGGTGGGGCGGCGACGTGAGCCGGCGCTGGCCTTTGTGGCGGGCGACGCCATGAGGCTGCCCTTCGCGGACGCCACCTTCGACGCCGTCACGATCTCCTTCGGCCTGCGCAACACCGTCGATGCCGAGGGCGCCCTCGCGGAGATGGCCCGGGTCACCCGGCCCGGGGGACGCCTAGTCGTCTGCGAGTTCTCCCACCCTGCCTTCGGCCCCTTCCGGACCATTTACTCGCGCTATCTCATGGGCGCCCTGCCGGGGATCGCGCGCCGGGCGTCGTCCAATCCCGACGCCTACGTCTACCTCGCCGAGTCCATCCGGGCCTGGCCGGACCAGGCGGATCTGGCGGCCCTGATCGCCCGGGCGGGCTGGCATGACGTGGAGTGGCTGAACCTGACGGGGGGCATCGTCGCCGTGCACCGGGGCCGACGCTGACGTCATCAGCCCGTAGATAGACTTCCACCGCGTCGGGCATGGAGCCCCCGCGTGACCGCTCGCAAGAGGTTTCGGGCCTGTACGGAGGAGTGTGGTGAGTTCCTACGCGCCGATCCTCGTCCTCGGCCTCCTCGCAGCGGGCTTCGCGATCTTCAGTGTGACGCTGACCACGTTTACCGGCCCGAAGCGCTACAACCGGGCCAAGCTCGACGCCTACGAATGCGGCATCGACCCCACGCCTCAGCCCATGGGCGGCGGACGCTTCCCCGTGAAGTACTACCTCACGGCGATGATGTTCATCATCTTCGACATTGAGATCGTCTACCTCTACCCATGGGCAGTGGCATTCGACCAATTGCCGCTTTTCGTCTTCCTGGCGATGATGTTGTTCCTGTTCAACCTCACCGTGCCGTACGTCTACGAATGGCGTCGCGGCGGACTGGATTGGGACTGACGCCATGGGTCTAGAAGAGAAGTTGCCGTCCGGTGTGCTGCTGACCACCGTCGAGAAGGTTGCGGGCTACGCCCGCAAGGGATCGCTGTGGCCCGCCACCTTCGGCCTGGCCTGCTGCGCCATCGAGATGATGGCGACCGGCGGCCCGCGGTACGACATCGCGCGCTTCGGCATGGAGGTTTTCCGCGCCTCGCCGCGCCAGGCCGACCTCATGATCGTGGCGGGTCGGGTGAGCCAGAAGATGGCTCCGGTCCTGCGCCAGATCTACGACCAGATGCCCAATCCCAAGTGGGTGCTCGCCATGGGTGTGTGCGCGAGCAGCGGCGGGATGTTCAACAACTACGCGATCGTCCAGGGTGTCGACCACGTGGTGCCCGTCGACATGTACCTCCCCGGGTGCCCCCCGCGCCCCGAGATGCTCATCGACGCGATCCTGAAGATCCACGACCAGATCCAGGACATGAAGCTCGGCGCCAACGCCGTGCGCGAGCAGGAGCAGCTCGAGCTCGCCGCGCTCACCGCGAGCCCGACTCTGGAGATGCGAGGACTGCTGCGATGAGCGATCAGCAGCCTGTGTCTCCGGAAGTCGCCGGCCTCGAGCTGGCGGCGCGTGCCACCACGCTCCCCGAGGGAGTGCGCGAACTCGAGGTCATCGGCGTCCGGCACGGTGCCTTCTCCGCCCAGGACGGGGGCGACACCTCCGGCTTCGGCGGGCTCGTCGCCCCGATCGTCATGCCGGGCCCGACAGAGCGCCCGTACGGCGATTGGTTCGACGCGGCCGCCGAAGAGATCGAGCTGGCCCTGGCCGACCGCGGCCTGCCGATGGCCTCAGCGGTGGAGAAGGTCGTGGTCTACCGCGGCGAGATCACTTTTTTCGTCCGCCGCGAGCACCTCGTGCCCTTCGCCTCCGTCCTGCGCGATGAGCCGGCGCTGCGCTTCGAGATGTGCATGGGGGTCAATGGAGCCCACTATCCCGGCGACCCCGGACGCGAGCTCCACGCGGTCTACCCCTTCCAGTCGGTGACGCACAACCGCCGGATCCGGGTCGAGGTGACCTGCCCTGACGCCGACCCGCGCATCCCGTCCATCACCTCGGTCTATCCCTCCAACGACTGGCATGAGCGCGAGACCTACGACTTCTTCGGCATCATCTTCGACGGCCATCCGGCACTCACCCGGATCGAGATGCCGGACGACTGGCCGGGCCATCCGCAGCGCAAGGACTCCCCGCGCGGCGGCATCCCGGTCGAGTACAAGGGCGCTGAGGTGCCGCCACCCGACCAGCGGAGGGCATACACCTGATGACTACCGATCAGAGCATCGCCGACGAGGGAATCGTCTACGAGGGCGAGTTGCCCGACGAGGATCCCTACGCACTGTCCTACGAGACAGGCCAGGGCACCGTCTACACCGTCTCCGGTGGTGACTGGGACTCCATCTCCTCGCCCGACGAGGGCGAGCGCGAGCGCATCGTCGTCAACATGGGCCCGCAGCACCCCTCCACGCATGGCGTGCTCCGCCTCATCCTCGAACTCGAGGGTGAGACGGTCATCGACACGCGCTGCGGGATCGGCTACCTCCACACGGGCATCGAGAAGAACATGGAGTACCGCACCTGGACCCAGGGCGTGACCTTCGTGACGCGCATGGACTACCTCTCCCCCTTCTTCAACGAGACGGCGTACTGCCTCGGAGTGGAAAAGCTGCTCGACGTCACCGATCAGATTCCCGAGCGCGCGAGCACGATCCGCGTCCTCATGATGGAGCTCAACCGCATCTCCTCCCACCTCGTCGCACTGGCGACCGGCGGTATGGAGCTCGGTGCGCTCACCGCCATGACCTTCGGCTTCCGCGAGCGCGAGCTCATCCTCGACATCTTCGAGATGGTCACCGGCCTGCGCATGAACAGTGCCTTCGTGCGCCCCGGCGGCGTCGCCCAGGACATCACCGACGATCAGGTCGCGCGCATCCGCGAGACCCTGCCACTGCTGCGCAAGCGCATGAAGGACACCACCGACCTGCTCGTCGACAACGCCATCTGGATGGGCCGCACGGTGGGTGTGGGTTATCTCGACCTTGCGGGATGCATGTCC
>CAZLMT010000033.1:10817-14739 GCA_964560615.1 uncultured Actinomyces sp. | reverse complement strand
GCATCACCGGGCCCATCCTGCGCAGCACCGGCCTGCCTCACGACCTGCGCAAGTCGCAGCCCTACTGCGGATACGAGAACTACGAGTTCAACGTGCCCACGCAGGACACCTGCGATGCCTACGGCCGCTTCCTCATCCGCGTCGCAGAGATGCAGGAGAGCATCAAGATCGTCGAGCAGGCCCTCGACCGACTGCGCCCCGGGCCCGTCATGATCGCGGACAAGAAGATCGCATGGCCAGCGCGGCTGTCGATCGGTGGCGACGGGCAGGGCAACTCCCCGGAGCACATCAAGGAGATCATGGCCCAGTCGATGGAGGCCCTGATCCATCACTTCAAACTGGTCACCGAGGGCTTCTCCGTGCCGGCCGGTCAGGTCTACTCCGCGATCGAGTCGCCGCGTGGCGAGCTCGGAGTGCACATCATCAGCGATGGCGGCACTCGGCCCTATCGCGTGCACTACCGCGACCCCTCCTTCAACAACCTCCAGGCCACGGCGGCGATGTCCAATGGCAGCATGATCTCCGATGTCATTGCGGCCGTGGCCAGCATCGACCCGGTGATGGGTGGGGTGGACCGCTGATGGCTTACGACGAGAGCGTCCTGACGCAGATGCGCGAGATCATCGCGCGCTATCCGAACTCCCGATCCGCGGTGATGCCGCTGCTCCACCTCGCGCAGAGCATCGACGACGAGGTCACGCCGGAGGCCATGCGTGTGATCGCGGACGAGCTGGGTCTCACCACCGCCGAGGTCACCGCTGTCGCGACCTTCTACACGATGTACAAGCGCCGCCCGGTGGGCAAGCACCACATCGGGGTGTGCACCAACACCCTGTGCGCGCTGCTCGGGGGCGATGCCGTCTATGACGCGATCTCCGAGCGCCTCGGCGCCGGCCACGACGAGCGTGACGTCGACGGCACCTTCTGGCTCGAGCGCATCGAGTGCCAGGCTGCCTGCACCCATGCTCCGGTCATGACCGTCGACTGGGAGTTCATGGATTGCCAGACCCCGCAGAGCGCTCTCGACGTCATCGATCGACTCGCTCGTGGCGAGGAGGTCGTGTCGACGCGTGGCCCGGTCATCCGCGACTTCCAGGCGACCGAGCACACACTGGCCTTCCCCGTCGACGGCCTTGCGGGCGAGGGCGGAGAGGCCGACGCAATCATGCTCGCTGGCCTCACGGTGGCGCGCGAGCGCGGCATGATGGCGCCTGCGCCAGGGGAGGGATCCGCATGACACCGCTGACCCCGGTCATCACGGCCCACTGGGACGTGCCCGATTACTTCACGCTCGAGGGCTATCGCCGACATGGTGGCTACGTCGCCCTGCCCAAGGCACTCGGCATGGACCCTGACGCCGTCATCGGCATGGTCAAGGACACCGGTCTGCGCGGCCGCGGCGGCGCTGGCTTCCCCACCGGCCTCAAGTGGAGCTTCGTCCCGCAGAACGACGGCAAGCCGCACTACCTGGTCGTCAACGCCGATGAGTCCGAGCCGGGCGCCTGCAAGGACGTCCCGATCATGATGGCCAACCCGCACGCGCTGCTCGAGGGCGTCATCATCTCGTCCTACGCCATCAGGGCCAATCACGCCTTCATCTACATTCGCGGAGAGGTGCCTCAGGCCATCCGCCGCGTGGCCACGGCGATCCGCGAGGCGGAGCAGGCGGGCCTTCTCGGCGACAACATCCTCGGCTCGGGCTTCAGCCTCCGCGTCGAGGTGCACTCTGGCGCCGGTGCTTACATCTGCGGCGAGGAGACGGCGCTGCTCGACTCGCTCGAGGGCTACCGCGGCCAGCCGCGTCTCAAGCCGCCGTTCCCCGCCACTCACGGCCTCTACGCCGCTCCCACCGTGGTCAACAACGTCGAGACCATCACCAACATCCCGTGGATCATCAACAACGGCGTTGACTGGTTCCGTCAGTTCGGTACCGAGAAGTCCCCGGGCTTCAAGGTCTTCGCCGTGTCCGGCCATGTCGCGCGCCCCGGGATCTACGAGGCGCCCCTCGGCATCACGATGCGCGAGCTCCTCGACTACGCCGGTGGCGTCGTGGGTGGCGATGGCACGGTGAAGTTCTGGATTCCTGGCGGCTCGTCGGTCCCCATGCTCACGGCCGACCATCTCGACACCCCGCTCACGTACGAAGCGATGGCCGAGGCAGGCACCATGCTCGGCACCGGCACGCCGATGGTCTTCAACAGCACCGTGAGCGTCGTCAAGGCGGTCACGCGCTGGTTGGAGTTCTACAAGCACGAGTCGTGTGGCAAGTGCACCCCGTGCCGCGAAGGCACCTACTGGATCACGGGAGTCCTGGAGCGCTTCGAGCACGGACACGGCACCAACGCCGACATGGACCTCCTGGTCGAGGTGTGCGGCAACATTGCCGGACGCTCCTTCTGCGCCCTCGGTGATGCCGCCGCGACCCCCTACCCCGCGGCGCTGAAGTACTTCCGCGATGAATTCGAAGCAGCGACACACACGCCCGTTGACGAGGCCTTCCCGCCGGCGGCTTCCTACGTCTTCGGTGAGGTGGCCGCGCGATGACCATCGCCCCGCAGAGTCCTGCCGAGGTCGCCCCCACCGACCTGGTCACGGTGAGCGTCGACGGTATCGAGGTGCGCGTGCCCAAGGGCATGCTCGTCATCCGCGTCGCCGAGCTCATGGGCATCGAGATCCCGCGCTTCTGCGACCATCCGCTGCTCGATCCTGTCGCGGCCTGCCGGATGTGTCTCATCGAGATCGAGGGACAGCTCAAGCCGCAGCCTGCCTGCGCCATCGCCGTCACCGACGGCATGGTCGTGCGCACCCAGCGCACGTCGGAGATGGCCGACACCGCGCAGGAGGGAGTGATGGAATTCCTGCTCCTCAACCACCCCCTCGACTGCCCCGTCTGCGACAAGGGTGGCGAGTGCCCCCTGCAGAACCAGGCGATGACCGCGGGCCGCGGCACCTCCCGATTCGAGGAGGAGAAGCGGACCTTCGAGAAGCCCATCAACATGAGCGCGCAGATCCTGCTCGACCGCGAGCGCTGTGTCTCCTGCGCGCGCTGCACGCGATTCGCCGAGCAGATCGCGGGCGATCCGATGCTCGAGCTGCTCGAGCGCGGTGCCAAGCAGCAGGTCGGCATCGCCCCCGACCAGCCCTTCGACTCCTACTTCTCGGGCAACACCATTCAGATCTGTCCGGTGGGTGCGCTCACGAGCTCGCTCTACCGCTTCCGTGCCCGCCCCTTCGACCTCGTGAGCACGCCGACGACGTGCGAGCACTGCGCATCGGGATGCTCGCTACGCACCGACGTGCGTCGCGGGGTCATCACCCGGCGACTCGCATGGGATGACGCCGAGGTCAACGAGGAGTGGAACTGCGACAAGGGCCGCTTCGCCTTCGTCTACACCTACGAGGGTCGCATCACCTCCCCGCTCGTGCGCGAAGACGGCCAGCTCCGGCCGGCATCCTGGCCCGAGGCCCTTGACGTCGCCGCCCGCGGCCTCGCCGCTGCGCGAGGTCGCGCAGGAGTCCTCACCGGTGGCCGACTCACGCGTGAGGACGCCTACGCCTATGCGAAGTTCGCCCGTGTGGCGATGGGCACCGGCGACATCGACTTCCGCGCGCGCGTGTCGAGTGACGAAGAGGCGCAGTTCCTCGCATCATCGGTGGCCGGCAAGTCACTCGGGCCGACGTACGCCGATCTCGACCACGCCCCGGTCGTGCTGCTCGTCGGCCTGGAGCCCGAGGATGAGTCGCCGATCATCTTCCTGCGCCTGCGTCGCGCGGCACGTCAGGACAACCTGCGGGTCGTGGCCCTCTCGCCGGTCCGCACGCGCGGCACAGACAAGATGAATGCGCGCTGGTCTCCCTGCCTTCCGGGTGATGAGGCCAATGCACTGGAGCGCATCGCGAGCGGCCAGGCGGATCCAGAACT
>CAZLMT010000033.1:0-10807 GCA_964560615.1 uncultured Actinomyces sp. | reverse complement strand
GAACTCCGAGAGCTGCTGGCCACGCCCGGTGCGGTGATCCTCGTCGGTGAGCGGATGGCAGCGGTGCAGGGCGCTCTGTCGCAGGCAGCGGCTCTCGCCGAAGCCACGGGTGCGCAGCTCGGCTGGGTGCCGCGTCGCGCGGGGGAGCGCGGCGCGCTCGACGCCGGTGCGCTCTCCGGCGTTCTCCCGGGTGGACGACCGGCCGACGACCCGCGCGCGCGCGAGGAAGTCGCTGCTGTGTGGGGCGTGGATCCGGCAAGCCTGCCCACGGGCGGTCGGGTCGGTCACGCCATCGTCGACGGGATCCTCAGCGATGCTGGACGCGTCGAGCGCGAGGAGATCCGTGATCTTGAGGCACTCCTCGTCGCAGGGCTCGAGGCAGACGATCACGAGCGTGCCGATGACTTCCGCCGGGCCCTGAGCCAGGTCCCCTTCGTCGTCGCGCTCTCGGCACACCACAACGACGCCACTGAGGTGGCCGACGTGGTCTTCCCCGTGGCGGTCGTGGCGGAGAAGGCAGGGTCCTTCACCGACTGGGAGGGGCGCACGAAGCCCTTCTCCGCGGCAATCCACGGCGCGCAGTCGCTCTCCGACGGTCGCGTGCTGGCGATGCTCGCCGATGCCATGGACGTGCCCTTTGGCACCGGTGAGGTCGGTGCCTTGCGGGGTGAGATGGATCGTCTCGGCTCATGGTCGGGTGGCCGTCCGAGCGCACCCCGCGTGGCTCCCGCACAGTCCACGTCATCGGGCACCGTCGCTCTGGGGACCTGGCGTCTCCTGCTTGACGCCGGTCGCCTTCAGGAGGGCGAGCCGCACCTGGCTGCCACCGCTCGCCCGACCGAGGCCCTCATGTCCGCCGAGACCGCGCGTGCCCTCGGGCTGAGTCAGGCAAGCAGCGTGACGGTCACGGCCGACGGCGGATCGCTGGAGCTCCCGCTGCGCATCACCGATGTGGTCGACGGCGCCGTCTGGGTCCCGATGGCCTCCGAGGGCTCGCGGGTCCTCGCCGTGGGTGCCTCGCATGGCTCGCGGGTGCGCGTCACAGGAGGTGCGGCATGAGTGGGATCACCTTCAACGATCCCTGGTGGCTCGTCCTGCTCAAGGTCCTGGCGATCTTCGTCATGCTCGTGCTGCTCACGCTCTTCACGATCTGGTGGGAGCGTCGCGTCGTGGCGCGCATGCAGTCACGCGTCGGCCCCAACCGGGTCGGCCCGTTCGGACTGTTGCAGTCGCTCATGGACGGCTTCAAGCTGGCACTGAAGGAAGAGATCATCCCCAAGACGGCTCATCGCGCCGTCTACTGGATCGCCCCCGTCATCTCGGCGACCATGGCCTTCATCGCCTTCGCGGTGATCCCCTTCGGCCCGATGGTGAGCATCTTCGGCGTCGAGACGCCGCTGCAGCTCACCGACTTCCCCGTCTCAGTGCTCTATGTCCTCGCGGTGGCATCGATCGGCATCTACGGCATCGTGCTGGCGGGCTGGTCCTCCGGGTCGACTTACCCCCTCCTCGGCGGCCTGCGCTCCTCGGCCCAGATGATCTCCTATGAGTTGGCGATGTCGATGTCCTTCGTCGCCGTCTTCCTCTACGCCGGATCGATGTCCACCTCCGACATCGTGGCCGCTCAGGAGCCGATCTGGTACGCCGTGATCCTGCTCCCGTCGTTCCTCATCTATGTCACGGCGATGGTGGGTGAGACCAACCGCGCACCCTTCGATCTGCCAGAGGCCGAGGGCGAACTCGTCGGCGGTTTCCACACGGAGTATTCGTCCCTGAAGTTCGCGATGTTCTTCCTCGCGGAGTACATCAATATGGTCACCGTCTCGGCCTTGGCGACCACGCTCTTCCTTGGCGGCTGGCGCGCACCGTGGCCGGTCTCCCTGTGGGAGAGCGCCAACACCGGTTGGTGGCCGCTGCTGTGGTGGCTCATCAAGGTGCAGCTCTTCATCTTCGTCTTCATCTGGCTGCGCGGCACCCTGCCCCGATTGCGATACGACCAGTTCATGCGCTTTGGATGGAAGATCCTCATCCCGGCATCCCTGGTGTGGATCGTCATCGTGGCGGCGGCTCGTGTCGTGCGCAATGAGTTCTCCGTCACCACTCAGGAGTTGCTCCTCGTCGGTGCCGGCGTCCTCATCGCCATCGTCCTCGGCTCGTGGATCCTCCAGGTGCGCACCGCGCGGCAGGAGAAACGCGAGCTCGAGGAGGGGGCCGCAGAGGCTGCCAAGCCCTTCGATCCCTACGCCGGCGGCTATCCCGTGCCCCCGCTTCCCGGGCAGGAATTCACCTTTACCTCGCGGAGGGCACTTGCCGGCGCGACCGTGCCTGGCACGGCAGTCTCCGGCACCGCCGTGACCGCGACGGATGTCAGCGAAGCGATCTCGGACCAAGACGCACCTGAGGGGAGCGAACATGCCTGAGCTGCCCCCCGCAGTGCGCGGTTTCGGGGTGACCTTCGCGACGATGTTCAAGAAGGTCGTCACCGAGGAGTACCCCGAGCAGGCTGACCGCTATCCGCCGAAGCCGCGCTTCCACGGTCGTCATCAGCTCAATCGCTGGGCTGACGGCCTGGAGAAGTGCATTGGCTGCGAACTGTGCGCCTGGGCGTGCCCTGCTGACGCGATCTTGGTGGAAGCCGATAGCAACACCGAGGAAGCTCGCTTCTCCCCGGGTGAGCGCTACGGTCGCGTCTACCAGATCAACTACCTTCGCTGCATCTTCTGCGGTCTGTGCATCGAGGCCTGCCCGACCCGTGCGCTCACGATGACGAATGTCTACGAGCTGGCCGATGACAATCGCGCTGACCTGATCTTCGAGAAGCAGGATCTCCTCGCCCCGCTCATGCCCGGCATGATCGCGCCCCCGCACCAGATGGTGCCCGGCACCACGGAGCAGGACTACTACGCCGGTAAGGTCTCGGGCTCGGTGCCGGAGCAGGAGCCCGCGGGGGACGAGCAGATCTGGCAGGAGACGCAGGTACCCACCTCTCGGGAGGGAGGCGCATGACCGAGACCGACACCAGCACCGCCGAAGCCGCGGTCTTCTGGGTGTGCGCTGTCCTCGCCGTGACAGGCGGTCTCGGCCTGATCCTGTCGCGCCGCGCGGTCCACAGCGCCCTGTGGGTTGCCCTGACGATGATCAGCCTGGCGGTCCTCTACCTCGCAAATGCGGCGCCCTTCCTGGGCATGGTCCAGATCATCGTCTACACCGGCGCCGTCATGATGCTCTTCCTCTTCGTGCTCATGGTGGTCGGCGTTGACTCCAGCGACTCACTCGTCGAGACGCTCAAGGGGCAGCGCGTCGTGGGCATCCTCCTCGCCGTCGGATTTGGCATCCTCCTCGTGCTCGCCATCGGCACCGCGTTGAGCGGTGTGCCTGCGGTCGGTCTCGACGCGGCCAATGCCGAGTACGGCGGCAATGTCGAGGGCATCGCGCGCCTGCTCTTCAGCGAGTACCTCCTCGCCTTCGAGGTGGTGGCAGGCCTGCTCATCACTGCCGCCCTGGGAGCCTTGGTGCTCGCCCACCGCGAGCGCTGGCAGCCGCGCCGCACCCAGCGCGAACTCTCCGAGGAGCGGGTGCGCAGCGGGGATCAGATGGTCCCCCTGCCCGCACCCGGTGTGTATGCCCGGCACAACGCCGTCGACACGCCCGCGCTGCTTCCTGATGGGACGGTCGCGGAGATCTCAGTCCCCGGGCCTCTTCGCGCCCGCGGCGATCTGCGCCCGGTCGACACCGCCGCGGTGGCGGAGACCGAAGCCCTTGCATCGGGCGCGGCTGCGCTGGGACCGGCTGACCACCCCGTCGCGGACGACCCGGGCACGTCCCCGGGGGAGCCGCGATGAACCCCGAGAACTACGTCGTCCTCGCTGCCGTCCTCTTCACCATCGGCACAGTGGGCGTCCTGGTACGCCGCAACGCGATCGTCGTCTTCATGTCGATCGAGCTCATGCTCAACGCAGCCAACCTTGCCTTCGTCGCCTTCGCTCGCATGCAAGGCAATCTCGAGGGGCAGGTGATCGCCTTCTTCGTGATGGTGGTCGCCGCCGCCGAGGTCGTCGTGGGCCTGGCCATCATCGTGGCGATCTACCGATCGCGACGCTCAGCCTCCATCGACGAACCCAACCTGCTCAAGTACTGATGACCGCCCCGGGGGCGAGACACGCCCCCGGGTCAGAGAAGGACATGACGTGATCAAGAAGGAGGCGCCGTGATCGGGACCGGCGCTGCTCGGATGGCGGACGCGACCGAGGTTGCGCCCGTGATCCAGCCCTTGGCAGAGGCCACGGGGGTCTTCTCCTACCTCTGGCTCCTCATTGCCCTGCCCCTGCTCGGTGCGACCGTCCTGCTTCTCGGCGGGCGACGCACCAACCGCTGGGGGCCCTACTTCGCCGTGCTCATGGTGGTCGGTGCTGCGGTCTATGCCATTGCCCTGCTCGTCGGGATGCTCGGTAGGTCTGCCGACGACCGGGCCCTCGGGCAGTCGCTCTTCGAGTGGGTCTTCGTGGGGGGGTTCACCGCACCGGTGGCCCTCCAACTCGACCAGCTCTCCATCGTCTTCGTGCTTCTCATCACCATCGTCGGCTCGCTGATCCACATCTACTCGCTGGGCTACATGGAGCACGACCCGAACAAGCGCAAGTTCTTCGGGTTCCTCAATCTCTTCGTGGCCTCGATGCTGCTGCTCGTCCTGGCCGACAACTACCTCTTGCTCTACGTCGGCTGGGAGGGCGTCGGCCTCGCGTCCTACCTGCTCATCAGCTTCTGGCAGTACAAGCCGAGTGCGGCGGCCGCGGGCAAGAAGGCCTTCGTCATGAACCGCATCGGTGACGTCGGACTGAGCCTGGCGATCATGCTTATCTTCCTCACCTTCGGCACCGTCGTCTTCGACGAGGTCTTCGCCATGGCCGGCGAGGCCAGCGAGTCCACCCTCACCTGGATCGGCCTGCTCCTCCTCCTGGCCGCGGCCGGCAAGTCTGCGCAGTTCCCCCTGCAGGCCTGGCTGCTCGATGCGATGGAGGGCCCGACCCCCGTTTCCGCTCTCATCCACGCGGCCACGATGGTCACGGCTGGCGTCTACCTCATCGTGCGCAGCGGCGCTATCTACGACGGCACGGTCTTTGCCCTCACGGCCGTCATGGTCATCGGCGTCATCACGATGTTCCTCGGCGCCTTCATCGGATCGGCGAAGGACGACATCAAGAAGTCGTTGGCCGGCTCCACGATGAGCCAGATCGGCTACATGGTGCTGGCGGCTGGCCTCGGCCCCGTCGGATACGTCTTCGCGATCTTCCACCTGCTCACGCACGGTGTCTTCAAGGCCAATCTCTTCCTCGGTGCCGGCTCGGTGATCCACGGCATGAATGGCGAGCAGGACATGCGCCGCTACGGTGCGCTGCGCAAGGTCATGGTCGTCACCTGGCTCACCTTCATGGCGGCCTACCTCGCCATCATCGGCATCCCGCCGTTCTCCGGCTTCTGGTCCAAGGACGACATCATCCACGCAGCCTGGGAGGTCAATCCCCTCGTCGGTGTCTGCGCGATCATCGCGGCGGGTATCACCGGCTTCTACATGACGCGCATGGTCATCATGACCTTCTTTGGCAAGGCGCGCTGGCCTGACGACTCCCACCCGCATGAGTCCAAGGCCGTGATGACGATCCCGCTCATCATCCTGGCGATCGGATCGATGTTCACCGGACTCGCGCTGCTCTTCTGGGGCGACATCATCAGCTGGCTGACTCCGGTCACGGGCCTGAGCCAGTCGCCCCTGCCCTTCCCCGTCATCCTGCTCGAGATCGGCACGCTCATCGTCGTGCTCATCGGCGTCGCCATCGCCATCGGCATGTACCGCAAGGACGTGCCGGTCGAGGCACCCCAGGACGTCAACATCCTCACGAAGGCGGCACGCAACAGCATGTACGACGATGCGATCAACGACGTCCTCGTCGTCCAGCCGACCTACAGCGTCTCCCGCGCGCTCATCGGGATCGACAACCGCGGTATCGACGGAGTCGTCAACGGCCTGGCGGCCTTCGTCGGCGGATCCGGTGAGCGCCTGCGGCGCTGGCAGACCGGCTTCGCCCGCTCCTACGCGCTGGCGATGGTCGGTGGTGCCGTCCTCGTCGTGGTCGTGCTCGCGGTGGTGAGGCTCCCGTGACGACGATTCCCTGGCTCACGATCCTGGGCGTGCTTCCGCTCATCGGCGCCCTCGTGCTCCTCGTGCTCCCACGCGACAACGCCCGCCTCATCAAGCAGGTGGCCCTCGTCTTCTCGCTCGCAGCGCTCGTCTTCACGGTGGTGATGGGCCTGCAGTTCGACGCCGACTCCACGGCGGCCTTCCAGTTCGTGGAGAGCTACCCGTGGATTCCCGCCTTCGGCATCTCCTACAGCGTGGGCGTCGACGGCATCGGCCTGGTGCTGGTGGCCCTCGCCGCGACCCTCGTGCCCGTCACCATCCTGGCCGGGTGGAACGTCAAGGGCTACTTCGCCATGATCCTCGTCCTCGAGACGCTCATGATCGGGGTCTTCTCCGCGACCGACGTCTTCCTCTTCTACGTCCTCTTCGAGGTCATGCTCATCCCGATCTACTTCCTCATCGGGCGCTACGGCGGGCCCAACAGGGCGTACGCCGCGACGAAGTTCCTCATCTACAGCCTGGTGGGCGGCCTCCTCATGCTCGCCGCCCTCATCGGCCTCTACGTCGTCTCGGCGCAGCAGCTCGGCCAGGGCACCTTCGACTTCGCTGCGCTCGTCGGACTCGACATCGACCCCACCACCCAGAAGATTCTCTTCCTCGGATTCTTCATCGCCTTCGCGATCAAGGCGCCGTTGTGGCCCTTCCACACGTGGCTCCCGGACGCGGCCAAGGAGTCCACTCCGGCGACCGCGGTGCTGCTCATCGGCGTACTCGACAAGGTCGGCACCTTCGGCATGATCCGCTACCTCCTGCCGATCTTCCCGTCCGCGTCGGAGTTCTACGCGCCGATCATCATCGCGATGGCCGTCATCGGCATCATCTATGGCGCGCTCGTCGCGCTGGGCCAGACCGATATGAAGCGTCTCTTCGCCTACAGCTCCATGTCGCACTTCGGCTTCATCGCGCTGGGCATCTTCGTCTTCACGACTTGGTCGATGACCGGCTCGACTCTCTACATGCTGGGCCACGGCCTTGCGACCGCCGCAGTCTTCCTCACGGCCGGCTTCCTCATGCAGCGTGCGGGTGGCTCGAGTGCCATCGCGACGTACGGCGGAGTCAACAAGGTCGCCCCGGTCCTCGCGGGCTTCTTCCTCTTCGCGGTGATGTCGGCGATCGCGCTTCCTGGCCTGGCCAGCTTCGTGGGCGAGTTCCTCGTGCTCCTCGGTACCTTCTCGCGCTACGTCGTGGTGGCGGTCATCGCCTCGCTCGGCATCGTGCTCGCGGCCGCCTACGGCCTGAGGCTCTACCAAAAGGTCGCGACCGGGCCCGAGTCCCCGCATGTGGAGGGGATGAGGGATCTGGGCGGTCGCGAGGTGACGTCGCTGGTGCCCATCGTTTTCCTCACCATCGTCCTCGGTGTCTTCCCCGCACCCGTGCTCAACGTGGTCAACCCCGCGGTCGACCGGGTCATGGACACCATCGGGATGACCGATCCGGAGCCTGCACTGGGCCCGGCGGGAGGTGAGCAGTGAATCCCGACGTGATGGTCGCGCCCGAGATCAACTACCTCGCGATCCTTCCCATGATCATCGTCGCGGCCGCTGCGGTCCTCGGCGTCATCGTCGAGACCTTCGTGGGCCGCCGTGCTCGCCGCCCGGTCCAACTTGTCCTCGTCTTCGGCTCCCTCACGGCTGCATTCGCCGCACTGGTCTGGCAGTCGGGCACGCGTTCACTCGAGGTCGAGGGAGCGCTGGCCATCGACGGCCCCGGCGTAGTCCTCATGGGTCTCATCCTCGTGGTGGCAATCGTGGGGGCGATGCTCCTGGCCGAGCGCCAGCTCGATCCCGCGGGTGACGCCTTCGCTCCGCGTGCATCGGCCCTGCCCGGCTCGGTCGATGAACGCGAGCTCACCCGTCGCGGCTATCTCCAGACCGAGGTGTGGCCGCTCTTCCTCTTCGCCGTCCTGGGGATGCTGATCTTCGTCACCTCGACGAATCTCCTCATGATGTTTGTGGCCCTTGAGGTCATGTCACTCCCGCTCTACCTCCTTGCGGGCATGGCGCGCCGCCGCCGCCTGCTCTCACAGGAGGCCGCGCTCAAGTACTTCATCCTCGGTGCTTTCTCCTCTGCGTTCTTCCTCTTCGGAGCAGCCCTGGTCTACGGCTTCGCCGGCAGTGTCGACTTCGCCGCCATCTCCGATGCCCTGGCCGCGAAGCCGGGTGAGACGGCCCTCATCGTCATCGGCCTCGCCATGCTCGTCGTAGGCCTGCTCTTCAAGGTCGGCGCGGTGCCCTTCCACCAGTGGGTGCCCGACGTCTACCAGGGCTCGCCCGCTCCCGTGACCGCCTTCATGGCGGCCGCGGTCAAGGTCGCCGCCTTCGGCGCCATGCTGCGCCTGCTCTACGTCGCCTTCGGCGGCCTGCGCTGGGACTGGGAGCCTCTGCTGTGGGTCATCGCGGGCCTCACCATGATCGTCGGCTCGCTCGTGGCGATCGCGCAGACCGACATCAAGCGCATGATCGCCTACTCCTCGATTGCGCAGGCGGGCTTCATCCTCATCGGTGTCTCGACGGCGACGGCCGAGGGCCTGTGGGCGTCGATCTTCTACCTCGTGGCCTACTCCTTCACCACGCTCGGCATCTTCGCCGTCATCACCATGGTGCGCGATAGTGGCGGAGAGGCCACGCGGATCGAGCAGTGGTCGGGGCTCGGGCGCACCAACCCCGTCCTGGCGACGGCCTTCGCGATCTTCATGCTCGCCCTGGCCGGCATCCCGCTCACGAGTGGCTTCATCGCCAAGTTCGTCGTCTTCGAGGCTGCCCTCGCGGTTGACGCGGTGGCCCTTGTCATCGTGGGCGTCATCGCCAGCGTGATCGCGGCCTTCTTCTACGTCCGCATCATCGTGGTGATGTTCTTCCGGGACCCGCTCGACAACGCTCCCCGCGTGGCCGTTCCTTCGGGCTTCACCACTCTCGCGCTTTCCATTGCCGTGGCCGTCACTGTGATCCTCGGCATACTCCCTCAGCCCGTCTTCGATCTCATCGAGCGGGCTGGCGTATTCCTGCGATAGTGGACTCACCATGAGCCCGCATCCCTCTGGGTCGCTGATGGGCCTCGGCGTGATCGATCCCGACCTCGAGGCCCGGCTTGGCGACGGCATGGAGCGGGTAGAGGACTACCTGCGCGCGTCGGTGCGCAGCGACTACCCCTTCGTCACCGAGGCCTCCCGGCATCTGGTGGATGCGGGCGGCAAGCGATTCCGCCCTCTGCTGGTGCTGCTCGCCGCGGAGTTCGGGGATCCGGACTCACCGGGCGTCGTCCCTGCGGCCGTCGTCGTGGAGCTCACCCACCTCGCGACGCTTTATCACGACGACGTCATGGACGAGGCCGACCTGCGGCGAGGTGCCGCGTCGGCCAATGCGCGCTGGGACAACACCGTGGCCATCCTCACCGGCGACTTCCTCTTCGCCAAGGCCTCCGACATCCTTGCCGACCTCGGCCCGGAGGCCGTGCGTATCCAGGCGCGCACCTTCGAGCGCCTGTGCACCGGCCAGATCCGAGAGACGATCGGGCCGGAGGGCGAGGATGCCGTCGCGCATCACCTGCGGGTTCTCTCCGACAAGACCGGCTCCCTCATCGCCACGTCGGGCCGCTTCGGGGCCATGATGTCCGGTGCGTCCCCCGAAGTGGTCGAGACCATGACGGTCTTCGGCGAGCAGATCGGCGTGGCCTTCCAGCTCGCCGACGACATCGTCGATATTGCCAGTGACTCCGATGCCTCGGGCAAGGTGCCCGGCACCGACCTCCGCGAAGGGGTACCCACGCTCACGGGCCTCATCGCCTTGGCCTCGGACGACGATCCACGGCTGCGCGAGCTGCTCACGCGAGCCCTTGACGATGACGATGATCATGCGGAGGCACTCAAGCGCCTGCGCGAGCACCCGGCGCTGGACGCCGCCCGCAGCGAGGCGCGAGCCTGGGCGGATCGCGCACGCGAGACGCTCGTCGCACTCCCCGAGGGCGGGGCGCGGGATGCCCTCACTGCGCTGTGCGACTACGTCGTCACCCGCACGGGCTAGAAGCCCAGCAGGCGGGCGGCGAGGTCGTCCATGACCTCGGTAGCGCCTCCGCCGATGCCCAGCACGCGAGCATCGCGGTAGTGGCGCTCGACCTCGCTCTCGCGCATGTAGCCCATCCCGCCGTGGAGTTGGACAGCGCGGTCCACGACATAGTCACAGGCCTCGACCGCGGTCTTCTTCGCCTGCACGGCCGGCAGGATTACGTCCTCGCCCGCGGCGAAGCGTCGTGCGACATCGCGCGTGTAGACCCTCGCCACGTCGACCTGGCGGGCCATCTCCACGAGAGTGTGGCGCACGACCTGGCGTGAGACGAGCGGACGGCCGAAGGTCTCGCGCTGCCGGGCCCAGGCGACGGTGAGGTCGAATGCGCGCTGGGCGGTGGAGTACGCCGTGACCGCGATGCTGATGCGCTCCGAGACGAAGTGCCGCGCGAGTGAGGCGAAGCCCATGCCCTCGCCGAGGACATCGGAATCAGGCACGGGCACACGGTCGAAGGAGAGCTCGGCGGTGTCACTGCACCACCAGCCCATCTTCTCCAGGGCACGCGGGGCGGCGTACCCCTCCGCGCGCGGGTCGAGGAGGACGAGCGAGA
>CAZLMT010000032.1:15814-21780 GCA_964560615.1 uncultured Actinomyces sp. | reverse complement strand
TGACATCGTCGCGACGCCGGAGTTCGCGGCGCGCGTGTCGGTGCTGTCCGAGGAGACCGGTCGCTCGCTCGAGGACGTCTCCGCCGACGCTCGTCACTGTCTTGAGGAGATGGTGGCGACGGTCGAGCCGCGCAGCACTCAGGCATGGGACCGATTCGGGGCCTGGCTCTCGCGTTCCTACTCGATTGACGCCTCCAGCGAGGGGCTGCGGCATATCCGCGCACTCGGGCTGAAGCACTCCCTCGTCTTCCTGCCCAATCACCGCTCCTATCTCGACCCGCTCGTGCTGCGTCGAGTCCTCGTCGACTACGGCTTCCCACCCAACTTCGTGCTGGGAGGGATGAATCTCGCGAAGTGGCCGGCATCGGTGCTCGCCAAGCGTGCGGGGCTCATCTTCATCCGCCGCAGCACGCGCGATGACCCCGTCTATCCGGCGATGATGCGCCTCTATCTCGGGTGCCTGCTCAAGGTGCATGCCAATCTCGAGTGGTACTTCGAAGGTGGGCGCACCCGCACGGGCAAGCTCAGGCCGCCGCGGATGGGAGTGCTGCGCTACCTCATCGACGCGTTTGCGGAGAACTGCGCGGACCCGCTGGCCCCGCCGGGCGAGGATGTCTACTTCATCCCTGTCTCGATCGTCTACGACCAGCAGCACGAGGTGGAGGCGATCTCCTTCGAAGACACCGGTGGCAAGAAGACCCCGGAAAGCCTACGCTGGCTCTATGGATTCGCCCGTGCGCAGTCGACGCGACGCGGTCAGGTGCACGTGCGCTTCGGAGAGCCGCTGTCCTTGCTCGAGAGCCTGGCCGATGCGCGCGAGCGCGCAGGCTCCGACGACCCGATCACCGTGGTGCCGCGTGTCGCCTTCGACATCGCCAACCGCATCAACGCCGCGACGCCCATCACCCCGTCGGCTCTCATCACCTTCGCCCTTCTCGACAACGAGGGCCGCGCGCTCACCCTGGCCGAGTTGCTCGATGTCCTCGATCCGCTGCTTGTCTACGTGAGGGAGAGGCGCCTGCCGCTCACGTCGGAGATCGACCTCGCACGGCCCGATGAACTCCGCCAGGCGCTGCGCACGCTTGAGCGGGAGGGCGTGGTCGAGGCCTACGACGGTGGACTGGAGCCGGTCTTCGCCGTTGCGCCGGATCGCTACCACGAGGCTGCCTTCTATCGGAACACCCTCGCGCACTGGTTCGTCTATCGGGCTATCGCCGAGAACGCCCTTCTCGCTGCCGCCGAGTCCAGCGGCGACGTCATCGAGGCCACCTGGGCGGCCGCACTCGACATGCGCGACCTGCTGAAGTTTGAGTTCTTCTTCCCGCGCAAGCGGGAATTCGCCGAGGACATCCGCGCCGAGGTCGATCTCGCGCGGCCGGGATGGTCAGGGGAGAAACTCGATCACGAGGGCGTCCTCAAGGCCCTCGACCAGACGCACCTCTATGTGTCCCACCGGATTATCGGGCCGTTCCTCGAGGCCTACCTCGTGGTCGCCGCACGCCTGGCCGACCGCGACCCCGTTTCGCCGGTCGACCAGGATGCCCTGGTGCAGGAGTGCCTGGGCATCGCCAAGCAGGATTGGCTCATGCACCGGCTCCACAGTCCCGAGTCGATCTCCCGCGACCTCATGCAGGGGGCCCTGAAACTGGCGGACAACCGCGGACTCCTCGCGGTGGGCGGCGAGGACCTGCGGGCCCAGCGCGAGGAATTCCGCGATGAATTGCGCGCGGCGGTGGAGCGCATCGGTGTCGTCCGACGGGCGGCCATGGCTCAGATCGAGGGCGATGGGCGTCGCACCATCTCGAGGATCATGCGGAGGAGTTGATCGTGCCCGACATCGACGGACTTGTCGCCGAAGTCGAAGACTCACCCGAGGGACCCGGGATCGGAGCATTCTTCGACTTCGACGGGACCCTCATCGACGGCTACTCGGCCGTCGCGTACTTCCGCGATCGCCTGCTCGCGCGCGACGTCGGCACCAACGAGCTCCTGCGCTCACTCGTGGAGAGCGTCAATGTCGAGGTCCGCGGTCGAGACGTCCACCGACTCGTCGAGATCGGCGTGGGTGCCTTGGGCGGGCGCTCCAGAGAGGACATCGACAAGATGGGCGAGCGGCTCTTCCGCAAGAACATCGCCCAGATGATCTTCCCCGAGGCCCGCGCGCTCATCGCCGCGCACAAGGCACGCGGCCACACCGTGGTCATCGCCTCATCAGCCCTTTCCTTCCAGGTCGAGGCGGCGGCTCGCGATCTCGGCATCGACGACATCCTCTGCACGCGCATGGAGTCCCGCGACGGAGTGCTCACCGGATTCGTCGATGGGCCGATCCTCTGGGGGGATGCAAAGGCCCAGGCAGTCCGAGAGTTCGCAGCGGAGCGCGGCATCGACCTCGCACGCTCCTTCGCCTACGGCAACGGCGCGGAGGACCTCGCCTATCTCGCGACCGTCGGAAATCCACGACCGCTCAATCCCGCTGATGGGCTCGCTGCGGCAGCGGCAGAGCGCGGTTGGTCCACCGCGCGACTGTCACGTCCCCAGCACCTCACTCCTGAGCTCGTCGTGAGATCCGTCGCGGCATACGGCGGTGTGGTGGCGGGTCTCGTCGCGGGGCTCGGTCTGGGCCTGGTGAATCGGGACCGGCGTACTGCGGTGGAGATCACCGCGTCCGTGGGCTCCGAGCTGGCACTTGCGGCTGCCGGCATCACGATGAACGTCGCGGGGGCGGAGAACCTCTGGGCGGCGCGGCCCGCGGTCTTCATCTTCAACCACCAGAGCCAACTCGACGTCATCATCATGGCGTCGCTCCTGCGCAGCGACTTCACGGGCGTCGCGAAGAAGGAGCTCAAGACCGACCCCATGTTTGCCCCGCTGGGATGGCTGGCTGATGTCGCCTTCGTCGACCGTGCCAATACCGAGGAGGCCAAGAAGGCACTGGCGCCCGCGGTTGAAGCCCTGCGGGAGGGGCGCTCGCTGGCGATGGCACCTGAGGGCACCCGCTCGGCGACACCGCGGCTTGGGCGATTCAAGAAGGGCGCCTTCCACGTCGCGATGCAGGCCGGAGTGCCCATCGTGCCCGTCGTGATTCGCAACGCCGGTGAGCTCATGCCCTCACACGGCGTCCTCATCTCGTCAGGGACCCTCGATGTCGCCGTGCTTCCCCCGGTGCCGACGGAGGACTGGAACCGCGACGACATCGACCGTGAGGTGGAGCGCGTGCGCGACATGTACCTCGAGACTCTCGCCCACTGGCCTCGCTAGGCCTCGTCAGCGGGGGTGGATCAGCGTCATCCCGGGTGGCTGGTCGGGGGTGCCGATGAGCGCGAAGGCGTCGGGCACGTCGTCGAGTGAGATGGTGCGCGACACCAGGAGCTCCGGACGCAGGCGACCGCTCGTGACGAGATCGAGCAGCTCCGGGTAGTCGTGCGCGGCGAGACCGTGGCTGCCGAGGATCTCGAGCTCCCGTGAGATGACCATGTGCATGGGGACCGGGTCGACGGCCGTGCCCGGGGGAAGGAGTCCCACCTGCACGTGGCGGCCGCGCGGCCGCAGGCTGGCGATCGATGTCCGGCACGCCGTGTCGTCGCCGATTGCCTCGATCGAGAGGTGAGGTCCTCCCGACGTGGCGTCGCGGATGGCCTCGACGAGGTCAGGAGCGGGCTCGAGTGCCTCGGCGGCACCGAGTCTCAGCGCGGTCTCGCGGGCGGAGGCCGACGGGTCGATGACCGTGACGCGGGCTCCGAGGGCACGCGCGATCGCGAGTGCAGCGAGCCCCACGCCACCGGCGCCGTGCACAGCGATCTCCTCACCTGCATGGGCACGACCGATGGTGGCTACGGCGCGGTACGCCGTAGCGACACGACAGCCGAGTGAGGCGGCGATGTCGAAGGAGACATCGTGCGGCAACTGCACGAGATTGACGTCGGCCGCGGGCAGGGCGACGTACTCCGCGAAGCCGCCCCAGCCGTCGAAGCCAGGCTGCCACTGGTGAGGGCACACCTGGTGATTGCCCGACTCGCAGACGAGACAGCGCCCGCATGCGCACACGAAGGGCACGGCCACTCGGTCACCGACGCGCCATCGCGTGACATCCGCGCCAACGTCAGCGATCGTGCCCGCGAACTCATGGCCGGGGACGTGAGGAAAGTCAGAGACGTTGTCGTGGCCATGCCACGCGTGCCAATCGCTGCGGCACAGGCCGGCTGATTCGACGGCGAGGACGACGCCATCAGAAGGCGGTGTGGGATCAGCAACGTCAGCAAGGCGCCAGGGTGATCCGATGGAGTCGTAGACGACGGCGCGCATAGGCGCAGATTAGATCAGGAATTCGGCAGACAGCGACCACCATGCCCTGTTGACTACGTGAATGGCTGAAGGCACGAAGCCGCCTCAGGTCCAGCCTGGACTCGAGGCCAATGCGATCGGTTTTGTGGATGCAATCTCGATCGGCCTCAATGCGACATCCCCTGCCTATTCCCTCGCCGCCGTGCTGGGTCCAATCGTCGTTCTCGTCGGTGTGGCTGCCCCGGGCGTCCTCCTTGCGTCCTTCATCCCGATGCTGCTCATCGCGAGTGCGTTCTACTTCCTCAACCGGGTGGACCCCGACTGCGGGACGACGTTCTCCTGGGTGACGCGCGCCATGGGTCCGTGGTTCGGCTGGATGGGCGGATGGGCCATCGCCATGACGGGCGTGCTCGTCGTCGGCTCACTTGCCGATGTGGGCGTCAAGTTCACGCTTCTCATGTTTGGTCAAGATGAGCTCGCGGCGAATCAGACGCTCGTCATGGTGCTCGCTGTCGGCCTCATCCTGCTCATGACGTGGATCTGTGTCATCGGCACCGAACTCTCGGGTCGCGTGCAGACCGTGCTCAACATCGCCCAGGTGGTCGCGCTCATCATCTTTGCTGCGGTGGCGATCATCCGCGGCGCGACGGGCAATGGCCTGCCCGGAGCAGAGCTCCCGACCCTTGAATGGCTCAACCCCTTTGCTGCAGGCACCGCGGCGCTATCTGCGGGATTGCTCCTCGGTGTCTTCGCCTACTGGGGTTGGGAGTCAGCGGTCAATCTCAATGAGGAGACCACTGACTCGAGCAGTACTCCCGGTCGTGCTGCGATCGTCTCGACGTTCATCCTGCTGGCCACGTATCTCGGTGTCGCCATTGCTGTCCTCATGCTGGTTGGTCCGGCCTTCCTTGCGGATAACGCGGGAGAGGAGGAGATGGCCTTCGCCCTCATCGCGCGCGAGGCACTGGGAGGCTGGGGCTGGATCGTGTTGCTCGCTGTCGCCATGTCGGCCGTGGCTTCCACGCAGACAACGATCATCCCCGCCTCGCGCACAGCGCTTTCCATGGCCCGCCGCACGGCCATCCCCGCCTACTTCGGCCAGGTCTCGAGCAAGCACCGCACTCCGGCTGTCTCGACCTGGTGGGTCGCGATCGTTGCCATCGTCTGGTACGTCGTGGCGAGTCTCATCAGCGAGAACGCGCTCTTCGACTCGCTCACTGCCTTGTCGCTGCTCATCGCCTTCTACTACTCCCTGACGGGAATCGCATGCGCCGTGTACTACCGGAAGCTCCTGCTGACGAGTGCGAAGTCTTTCTTCCTCATCGGCCTGGGCCCTGTCATCGGAGCGGTCATGCTCATCTGGCTACTCGGCCTCTCAGTGGTCGAGATGTCCAACCCGGAGAACTCCTACGGCGGCGTCTCATGGTTTGGCCTGGGGCCTCCCCTCGTCATCGGGATCTTCCTCTTCGCGCTCGGAATCGTCTTCATGATCGCCTCTCGCATCGCCGACAGGCCCTTCTGGAAGGAGCGGCCAACCGTGGTCAATCCGGATCTGGTGCCCGTCTCCGAAGGAGGAGATGAGCGATGAGCCTGGCTGTGGGTTACAACGGTGGCGAGAGCGCGCGTCGTGCGCTGCAGGCCTCCATTGCACTCGCGTGTGACCTCGAGGAGACGCTCCTCATCGT
>CAZLMT010000032.1:4305-15804 GCA_964560615.1 uncultured Actinomyces sp. | reverse complement strand
TGGCATGGGTGAGGAGTACGACATCACCGAGGAGGCGATCGTTGAGGAACTCGCTCCTGCGGGCAATGAGGCAGTGATGATGGCTCGCGAGGCGGGCGTTGACGCAGAGGCGATCCTGGTCGATGCGGATCCCGTCGGCGCCCTCGAGACGATCATGGAGGAGCGCAAGCCCCGCATGCTGGTCGTGGGATACGGCGAGTCGGGGCGCATCCGCGCGGCACTTTTCGGTGCCGTGGCCCCCAAGCTCGTGGATCGCTCAGACGTCCCTGTTCTTGTCGTGCCCTAGGCGGAGGTCGCTGAGGGAACCATTCCGGGGTGAGGGCCGTCACCCTCCTCGGGGGCCGCGGTGGGCGGCCTGATGGCAGGGGAGGACGCTGGAGACATGCTCGCCACGACTCCGCCTAAGGGCATGCGTACCCATGTGCGCACGCCGGGCACCTTCGTGCGCGACATCTCTCGGTCGATCCAAGATGCCCTCGACCGTGCGGTCCGGCGTGCGCCGGAGGGTTCCCTGACTCAGAAGTTCCTGCGGGGTGCGGCGCGCACATGGCCGACCGCGTGGCTCATCGGCATCACCGCCCTGGCGGCCTGCACTGCCTGGGTGGCCGCGATTCTGCTCAACATCGCCGCGCCCGTCCCCGCGGCTGTGGGCGCTGTCATCACGGTCGCGCTGTCCCTCAATCGCTCCATGCGCACGGGCTTATCGCTCGTGGGTGCGACGGCCGCGGCACTCGTGGTGGCCTTCGCGCTCTATCAGTGGTGGGGCCTCCACGTCTGGACCGTCGGCGTACTCGTCGTGGTCTCCCTCATCATCGGCCGGATGATGCGGCTGGGGCCCGAGGGTTCCCTGCAGATCCCGGTCACCGCGCTCTTCGTCTACTTCATGGGCGAGGCACTCACCGACGATGTCATCGTGACGAGGATCGTCGCGACGCTGCTCGGTGTCGCGATCGGCCTCGTTTTCTCCTTCATCGCGCATCCGGAGCGGCCTGAGGAGCGCGTGACCGAGCGGCTCGCCGAGATCGGCGGGCGTCTCGGAACCCTGCTCTCCGCCATGGGTGATGTCTCGGGCGACAGGCTCAACCGGCGCCAGGCGACCGAGTGGCTCACGGAGGCGCGCACCCTCGCGGTGGAGACACGCCACCTCGGCGAGGAGATCGAGGAACTGGGCCTCGGCCGTCGATTCAGCGTGGGCAGTGAGCGAGCCGTGGGTCGCGCGATCCTCGAACAGTTCTCCCTGCTCCAGCAGACGAGTGACCACGTCAACTCGATCGCGCGTGGGCTCTTCGATGCCACGTCACGCGGGGCTGTGCGCCTGCCCGAGGGCGTGGGCCAGATGCTCTCCTCCACCGGCGAGGCGCTCTCGGTGCATGCCGACTCGATGGAGCGAGCACTTGCGGACGGCGACCCCGCGACGGGAGTCCTCGCGGCGCTTGAGGTGGTCGAGGAGGAGCGCAGTCGCTCCGTCGCCGAGCTCAAGGAGATCGACGACACCGGCGCGCTGTTGCTGGGTGGTTCCCTCGTCAACGAGGTCGACCAGATGGCCAAGCGCCTCGCGGGCAGCAACGGCCGCTAGGCCGCGGCGTCGAGTGCCGGCTTGTGAAGACGCGTCACGGCGTGTCGCAGCCCGCAACTCAGCACTCGGCGAGTTAGCGCAGCAGTCGGCCGTGACGATGACGTGTGACGGAGATCGCCTGCTCCTTGAGCCAGTGTGGTAGCTCCACTTCACCGGCGTCGGTGATGGGCTGACGGTCGACGGCGATACCCGCTGCGTGAGCTGATGCGAGTAGCTCATCGGATGCAGGCGCGAGAAGTCGGAGCCGCTCGACGCCGGATGCCTGGAGACGCGCGGCGAGGTGCTGGTCGCTCTCCTCTCGCGGATCCGACCAGATCACACGTGTCCCGGTCGCTTGGGCTGCCAGCATCGCGACGTCGTACGCCGCCCCTGAAGTCTCACCGCGCACGACGACACCCTGAAGGGGGTGGTGGCGCAGTACGTTGCTCTCGGACCTCAGGCCGCTGGGATCGGTATCGACGCCGAAGCGGTCCGCCCACGCGTCAGCGAATGACTGACGGGCCCGGTCGACGTCGAGATTGCGGGGCTGCCAGGTGCCGTAACTGTGCAGATGACTCGGGCCACCGGGCTTCGCGCCGCCACCGATCGAGGATCGCTTCCAGCCTCCGAAGGGCTGGCGCTGCACGATGGCGCCGGTGATGTGGCGGATGACGTAGGCATTGCCCACCTGCGCACGCTGGAGCCATATGTCGATCTCCTTGGGATCGAGGCTATGGAGGCCACCGGTGAGGCCGTATTGAACGGCGCTTTGGATCTTGATGGCCTCGTCGAGATCCTCTGCTCGGATCACGCCGAGGATCGGACCGAAGCACTCCGTGAGGTGGAACCACGCACCCGGCCGCACATCCCAGATCACCCCGGGTGACCACAGTCGACCGGAATCGTCGAGTGCCCTGGGCTCGACGAGCCAGGCCTCACCGGGGGAAAGTTCGGTGAGGCCGCGCGCGAGTGGGCCGCTCGGGGGGTTGATGACCGGCCCCATGATCGTCGCGGGATCGGTGGCGGAGCCGACGCGTAGTGAGCGCACCGCATCGGCGAGGCGACGCTTGAACGACGGATCGTCGTAGACGCTCGCCTCGACTATGGCAAGGGATGCGGCGGAGCATTTCTGGCCCGCATGGCCGAAGGCCGACTTCACCAGGTCCTTGATCGCGAGGTCGATATCGGCGGCTGCGGTGATGATGAGGGAGTTCTTGCCGCTGGTCTCCGCGCGCAGGCGCAGGTCAGGGCGCCATCCGAGGAAGAGGTCGGCAGTGGCCAGCGATCCGGTAAGCACGACCTCGCTCACGTCCGGGTGCGTCACAAGGTGCTTGCCCACTTCGTCGTCGGGGGTGGCCACGAGTTGGACCAAGTCGGGGTCGACGCCAGCCTCGTGGAGTTGCGCAACGAGCAGCGCGCCGACCGCGCGTGCTTCGGGGGCTGGCTTGAGGATCGCGGCGCTGCCGGCAGCGAGTGCGTGCACGAGCCCAGAGGCGGGGATCGCGTAGGGGAAGTTCCACGGCCCGGCGACGAGGACGACCTCGTGCGGCTGCCAGTCGAGCCGCTCGGTGAGCTCCTCATGCTGCAGGGTCAGATGAGCGGCGTAGAGGGCAAAGTCGATTGCCTCGCTCACCTCCGGGTCGCCTTCACGCAATGTCTTGCCCGTGGTGATCGCCATCGCGGCGAGGGTGTCGGCGCGATGTGCCGCCATGACCTCGGCCACGCGTGCCAGTGTCTCCCTGCGCTCCTGCCACGACGTGCGTGCCCATCGCTCCTGGGCTGCGCGTGCTCGCGCCACTGCGTCGTTGACCTCGGGGGCGGTTGTCGTGAGCCTGGGCTCGGTAGGCGCGGGCATGGCGAGGATCGCTTCGGCCCAGGCCCGATTGCCGGGAGTGGTGAAGTCAGTGTCGGCGACGTTGGCGAAGCTCCCGTCAACGGGGAAGACGGTCTGCTCGCTGCGACGGTCTTGGTCGCGGTGGCTGACGATTTCGATTTGGTCTTGACGAGCGAGGGAGGCCCGGAAGCGATCGCGCTCGTGATCCCACGTGGGGGAGTCGGGTGTGAGATCGAAGAGCGAGCGCAGGAAGTTCTCAGGGCCTGAGTTCTCGTCGAGTCGTCGTGACAGATAGGCGATCGATGCTTCCCGATCCGCCTTCTCCACGACGGGGGCGTAGAGCAGGAGCGAGCCCGCGGCATCGCGCACGGCACGCGCCTGCGCCGGAGCCATGCCCTCGAGCATCTCGATCTCGATCATCTGCGGATCATCGAGCGAGTCGCGCAGGGTGAGCGCCCATGCAACGTCGAAGAGGTTGTGCGATGCGACTCCGAGGCGCAGTGCGCCCGGATCAGCAGTGCGCAGGGCGGTCTCGAGCATGCGCTTGTACGACGCGTCGACATCGGCCTTGGAGTAGTAGGGAGCCTGAGGCCAGTCGTGCAGCTCGGCCTCGACCTGCTCCATCGCGAGGTTGGCGCCCTTGACGAGCCGGATCTTGATGGGCGCACGACCCGCGGCGTAGCGCTCGTTTGCCCACGTGACGAGTCGGTCGAGGGCGGCATGGGAGTCGGGGATGTAGGCCTGGAGGACGATGCCCGCGGGCATCTGGTGGAACTCCGGCTGATCGAGGACCTGGACGAATGCCTCGACCGAGAGCTCGAGATCGCGGTGCTCCTCCATGTCGAGGTTGACGAAGGTGCCGTGCTCCTGAGCGATGCGATAGAGGGCGGCCAGGCGCTCGGTCACTCGCTCCAGGGAGTCGTCCCAGGCGAGTACGTCGAGATTGGCGCACAGCGCGGAGATCTTGATGGAGACGTAGTCGACGTCTGGGCGGCGCACTCGGGATGCGACGAGATCGAAGCGGGCTGCGGCTTCGTCGTCGCCCAGGATCGACTCGCCCAGCACGTTGACGTTGAGACGGAAGCCGTCGGCGCGACGTCGCGCGAGGTAGCGCGTCAGCGGTGCGTCTTCGCCGGGGAGGATGACGCCGGTGGTCTCCTGGTTGACACGCCAGTCGACAGCACGCCCGGCAAGACGCGGCGCGTAGGGCGCGACGACCCCGAGCATGCGGAGTCCGAGTCGGTCGATAGGGCTGAGCGATGCCGGTGCGCCCTGAGCGACGAGGTCGCGCAGGCGTCGCGCTGCCCTGCGGCGATCGCGGATGCGCAGCACCTGATCTGTGAGGTCGAGGATGAGGTCGCGACCGTCGTCGTCGGCCAGGAGCTTGCCGAGGCGCTGTGCTGCGCGACGTTCCTTGCGGGTCGTGCCCGCCAGTGCCGCGGTGAGGAGTTCACGGGCGCGACGTTCCGCGGTCGGGGCAAGGCTTCGCTCGGGGGCGATCGTCATGGGAGAAGTTCACCGCTTCCCGAGCCCGAGGTCTTGTGTCACAGTGACCCCGTGAGTGTCGAATCGATACCAAGGACAGGAGAGTTGCGGACCTTCGTCGACCTCGTCGATGGACTGCCGCAGGTGATGGCTGCGGCCAAGGACACCGCGGGCCGCTATGTCTATGTCAATCGCGGTTTCGCCGAGCGCGTGGGGCGACGTGCTCGCGACATCGTGGGGCGCACGGTCGATGACTTCTTTGCTCCGGAGTTGGCTGAGTCCTATGCGGCGCAGGACGCAGACGTGCTGCGCTCGGGCAAGCCGCTGCAGGGGCACCTGGAGCTCATCGTGCGCGCGGATGGACGGCTGGGCTGGTATCTCACGTCCAAGACGCGGCTCGTCGCTGATGACGGCGCGGTTGTGGGAGTCGCTGTGATGTCTGTCGACCTGCAGTCGCAGATGGGCAGCGCGCACTCGGGACTGGCGGCAGCACTGGATGCGGTGCGTGCTGACATCGCCCATCCCTGGCGGATCGGTGAGATCGCTGAGATCGCCGGACTTTCGACGACGCAATTGGAGAGGCTCAGTAGGCGCACGCTCGGGATGTCGCCCCGGGGCGTGCTGCAGCGCTTGCGCCTGGAGCACGCGGTAAGGCTGCTGTCGTCTACGTCGCTCACTGCCGGAGAAGTCGCCTCGGCCTGCGGCTTCTACGACCAGAGTTCCTTCACGCGGCAGTTCCGGGCTGTGCTGGGGCTCACCCCCGGTGCTTATCGCACCGCAGGACGCTGAACCGCAACGTGACCTAGCTCGGCACGTAGGGGCAGGTGAGGTTGCCCGGTGACTTCAGGCGCAGGAGGTACGCCGTGACCGCGCCGTTGACGCATCGTGAGGGGGTCCTGCCGTAGAGCACGTGGCCCACGCCTTCGTAGGTGATGAGCGACGCGCCACGGAAGTAGTTAGCCATCTGCCGGGCCCAGACCCAGGGGGTGGCGTCGTCCCCGAGCGCCTTGAGCAGGACTGGTGGATTGACCAGGGTGATGGGGGAGTGCACGTGAGACACGGGATATTCGGCGGCCGGAAGCCCCGCGCACCAACCCAGCCAGAAGAGGGCGGCCTGACCCGCGCGCATGGTGCCGCTCTCGGCGCTGGTCTCCGCGATGGCTGATGCCTGCGCGACGCTCGGGCGATCCCGGTAATCCCCGCAGTTGATGAATCGCCGCGCGTACGTGTAGCCCTGGTCGGGTTCATCGGCGCGTGGGGTCACGCTGCGCGCCGAGCCGAAGAGCGCCGCGTACGCCGAGTCGACCAGGTCCGCGGCTTTGGGGACCAGCGCCTGCGACCCCGCAGCGCGCATCATCTTCGCGAGGAAGGACTCGCGCGTGACGGTGCGCCCTTTGCTGTCGACATAGGTCCTCAAGTTCAGGGCGTCGATGACCTGATACATCCGAGCGGCGCGAACCGGGCCCATGATGGCGCCGAGCATGGCGAGCGCCGCCTCGAAGGTCGCCCCGCGACTCGTGGCGATGTCGGTGATGGAGGAGTTGGGCTGCACCGGGCCATCGAGGAGCAGCGCGCGAATCCGCGAGGGATAGAGCTGGGCGTAGAGCAGGCCGATGCGCGTGCCGTAGCTCATCCCCCAGTAGGTCCAGCGGGGCACGTTGAGGGCCTGGCGCAGGGCGTCAAGGTCGCGAACGACGAACTGCGTGCCGAGGTAGGGAGCAAGATCGAGGTTGGCCTCGTAGCACTGCTGATTGGCCGCCCGCTGCGCCGCGAGGAAAGTCTGCGTGACGCTGCTCCAGTCGATGGGGCCGGTCGCGGGAATCACCGGGAGCGCGTTGGGGTTCGTCGTGCATCCGGTGGGCACGGGCGTGCTGAGCCCGGTGCCACGGGGATCCCACAGCACGATGTCGAAGTGGCGCTTCACCGTGGCAGGCAGCCTCGTCATGATCACGTCGGAGGTGAGAATGGACGATATGCCGGGACCGCCGGGGTTGAGCGTGAGGGTGCCGCGTCGTGCCCCCGTCGCGCGGTGCACGGCGACGGCGATCTGCGCCCGGTCGGAGTTGGCGGAGTCAAACCAGTCCATGGGCACACTCAGCGTCGAGCACGCCCAACCCTTCAGCGTGGGCAGCGCGCAAGGGCCAGGCGTGAGCGAGTACGCCGGCGTGGTGTTGGTAGTGGCACTTGCCAGCGCTGGCGAACCGGCAGACCCGGGTGCGAGGAGCGTGAGGCCGACCGCTGCGACTGCCGCGACTGATCCGATCCGGCTGAGGTGGCGCATTGAGTCCCCTGATAGCGCGTTGGTGCCGGTGATGATTCGACCTGTCCAGCAGGTTAGCAATGCCCTTGACGCCGGCGTCCTCGGCGGGCCGGCTCCCCACCACCGCCGAGGGGGTAGGGCCTGAGAGGGTCGTGGCCGTGAGTCTCGCCGCACTGGGTCGCATCGATGAGCTCGTCTACCAGCCACCGACGACACCTGCCGAGTGGTGCGCACAGCGACCGTGCGTCGAAATCGGGAACGTCGTCGTCACTGAACCGTGGAGCAGCGCGCTCGTCTTTGCCCTCGCGCTGCTCTGGCTGGGCGTGGGCGTCTACTTCCTCGTCTCGCGCAGGGGTCAGCGCTCGCGCACGTGGTTCGGCGTATCCCTGATCCTCGGCGGCCTCGCCGCGGGCTCAGCCGGCATCAGCTACCAGGCCTTCAGTTACGAACTCAAGTGTGCGGGCCGCGACTTCTGCACGCTCACCAACGGATACGAGATCGCCTACAGCCTCATGCAGGTGGCGAGCATGAGTGCCATGGTTGTGGCAGTGGCCTATGCGCTCGCCACCGAGCGAACTCGTCGCGCCATCACGGTGTACGCCGTACTCAATCTCATCGTCTATGTGGCAGTGACGGTCGCGGGGATCCTGCTGCCGAGTGCCTTCCTGCTGTCCTTCGAGCTGCTCCTGCTGTTTGCCGTGCCCGCGCTGGTGATCGCGGCGGTGCTCGCGATCCGGCGCTGGCAGGAGCCCCTCGCGCGCCGCATCCTGTGGGTGCTCGTGCTCCTCGTGCTCGTGCAGGTCGCCTATCTCGTCTACTTCGCGCTCGGGATCACCGAGTCGCTGTGGGCCTCGGGCATCTACTTCTCCGCTAACGACGTGCTTCACGTCGGGATGCTTGCCTGGCTCGCCATCACCGCCTGGGCGCTCGGACCAGCCCTGAAGGACCGCGTGAGCGAGGCCGCTCGTGGGACAGATGGTCATTAGGGGCCCTCGAAGACCCTCGTTTTGACCGTTTCTCCCGCTAAGCGGGACAAATGGGGGCGGGGTTGACGGGGGCGCGGTGGTATGTAATATTCCACTGAGCCCATTCGCTGGGCCCACTTCGTGGCCCATCTGAAGCACCGACCCGGGAGACCCCATGACCGAGACGCCCTGGCGCGGCATCCTCACCGCGACCGCCCTGCCCTTCGACGCCGACGGCGCCGTGGACTACGCCCGCTACGCCGACCATGTCGACTGGCTGGTGCACAACGGCAGCGACGGCGTGGTGTGCAACGGGTCGCTCGGGGAGTACCAGACGCTCACGCACGACGAGCGCGCCAAGGTCGTGGAGACCGCGGTCGCCGCAGCGAAGGCTGCAGGCGGTGTGGTCGTGCCCGGTGTTGCGGCGTACGGCGCACACGAGTCGCGTCGTTGGACAGAGCAGGCGGGAGAGGCAGGCGCAGTGGCCGTCATGCTGCTGCCCCCCAACGCCTACCGCGCCGATGACCGCATCGTCGTCGAGCACTACCGCGAGGTGGCCAAGGCCGGACTGCCGATCGTCGCCTACAACAATCCCTACGACACCAAGGTCGATCTCACCCCGCGCCTGCTCGGTGAGCTCTACGCCGAGGGCCTCATCGTGGCGGTCAAGGAATTCACCGGTGACTCGCGTCGCGCCTACGAGATCGCGGAGTACGCACCCGGCCTGGATGTGATCATCGGATCGGACGACGTCGTCCTGGAGCTCGCCATCGCCGGCGCCAAGGGCTGGATCGCGGGCTACACCAACGCACTTCCCACCGCCTCGCGCGCGCTCTACGACGCCTCGATGGCTGGCGACCTCGCGACTGCGGTGCCGCTCTACCGGACGCTGCACCCGCTCCTGCGCTGGGACTCCAAGACGGAGTTCGTGCAGGCGATCAAGCTCTCCATGGACATGGTGGGTCGCTACGGCGGCCCCTGCCGTCCGCCTCGCCTGCCGCTCACGCCCGAGCAGGAGAAGGTCGTGCGCGCTGCCACGCAGGTGGCGATCGACGCGGGACTCGCGACGGCCTGACATGCAGGCCAAGCGCGTCCTGCAGGTCGTCGACTCCCACACGGAGGGCATGCCGACGCGTGTCGTCGTCGGCGGTGTCGGCGTCGTGCCCGGCGCCACCATGAGCGAGCGGCGGCTCCATCTCATGGAGCACATGGACGACCTGCGCACCCTGCTCATGTTCGAGCCACGTGGCCATGCGGCGATGAGCGGGGCCATCCTGCAGCCGGCCTCACGACCTGACGCCGACTGGGGCGTGCTCTACATCGAGGTGACGGGCTGCCTGCCCATGTGCGGCCACGGCACCATGGGCGTCGCGACCGTGCTCGTCGAGACCGGCATGGTGCCGGTGACTGAACCGGTGACGACGATCCGCCTCGACACCCCCGCGGGCCTGGTCGTCACCGAGGTGGCCGTCGAGGGCGGCCGAGCGCGCTCGGTGACGCTGCGCAATGTCGATTCCTTCGTCCTGGGTCTCGACCGCAGTGTCAATGTGCCGGGCATCGGCACGGTGGCCTATGACATCGCCTTCGGCGGCAACTTCTACGCCATAGTCCGCGCCGAGGACCTCGGCGTGGAATTCTCGAGGGACAACAAGGACGCGATCCTTGCGGCAGGCATGGCCCTCATGGGAGCCATCAACGCCGCGGACGCGCCCGTGCATCCGGTCGATCCCGCCATCCGCGGACTGCGGCATGTGCAGGTGCTGGCCCCAGGGTCGGACGCCGCCCACTCCCGGCACGCGATGGTCATCTCTCCGGGGTGGTTCGACCGCTCTCCCTGCGGCACCGGCACCTCGGCACGGCTCGCCCAACTCCACGCGCGCGGCGAACTGGCCGTCGGCCAGGACTTCGTCAACGAGTCCTTCATCGGCACGCACTTCGTCGGCCGGATCGCCGAGACCACCGAGGTGGCCGGTCTGCCCGCGATCGTCCCGCTCATCACGGGGCGCGCCTGGCTCACCGCGCTGTCGCAGGTGCTTCTCGCCGACGACGATCCCTTCCCGGCGGGCTTCCTGCTGTGACCGCTGCACCCGAGGGCCTGCCGTCCATCGGCGAGCGCACCAGCCTGCGCGAGCGCGTGGCCGAGTCCTTGCGCGCCGCACTGGTCTCCGGGCGCATGGCGCCGGGTACGACGTACAGCATCCCGGCGCTCGCCGAGCAGTTCGGAGTGTCGGCCACTCCCGTGCGCGAGGCCATGCTCGATCTGGTCAACGAGGGGATCATGTCGGCGGTGCCCAACAAGGGCTTCCGCGTCGTCGAGTTGAGTGATGCCGAACTCGATCAGATCACCGAGTTGCGCCGCTTGCTCGAGGTGCCGACGGTGGGAGATCTCGCAGGTGCCATCGACCGCGCTGCCCTCCGTCGCCTGCGCGCACTCGCCGATGCCGTAAGCGATGCGGCCCGACGGGGTGATGTCGTGGGCTACGTCGAGGCAGACCGCGAGTTGCACCTGGCCCTGCTGGCCGAAGCAGGCAATCCTCGACTGGTCGAGATGGTCGGTCGCCTGCGCGATCAGAGCAGGCTCTACGGCCTCGAGCAGTTGGCTGCGGACGGAGTGCTGGTCGACTCCGCCGCCGAGCACATGCGCCTGATCGATGCGCTGGAGTCGGGGGATCGCCGCGCGGCCGAGCGGGTGATGGCCCACCACCTCGACCACGTGCGAGGCATCTGGGCGAGTCGACGTGAGGATCGCGGGTGATCGCCGACGTCGTCATCATCGGTGCCGGCATCGTCGGCGCCTGCTGCGCGCGGGCCTGCGCACAGGCGGGTGTCGACACCGTGCTCGTCGATCGCGGAGCCGTCGCGAGCGGCACGACCGGCGCGGGCGAGGGCAACATCCTCGTCTCCGACAAGGAGCCCGGCCCTGAGCTCGACCTCGCACTGCTGAGCAGGCAGCTCTGGGCGGAGATGGCCGGTGAGTTGGGCGACTCCTTCGAGCTGGATCCCAAGGGCGGCCTCGTCGTTGCTGCACGCAGTGAGACTCTCGATCACCTTCGTGCCTTCGCGCGCGCCCAGGCCGACAGCGGCGTCCTTGCTGAGGAGGTCGCCGCCTCTGCTCTCCCCGACCATGAGCCGCACATCTCCCGTGAGCTTGCCGGGGGCGTCTACTACCCCCAGGACATGCAGGTGCAGCCGATGCTCGCGGCGGCCCGCATCATCGAGGCGGGTGTCGCGACGGGTCGGCTTCGCGTCGTCACCGGATGCGATGTCACGGCGATCGAGCGGGATTCCTCCGGTGCGGTCAGCGGAGTACGCACATCGGGCGGTGCGATCGCGACACGCGCCGTCGTTAACGCCGCGGGCACGTGGGGTGGTGAAGTGGCAGCGCTGGCTGGCGTCGACC
>CAZLMT010000032.1:0-4295 GCA_964560615.1 uncultured Actinomyces sp. | reverse complement strand
GCGGATTCATCCTCGTGACCGAGCCGCTCACCGTGATGGTGCGGCACAAGGTCTACGCCGCCGACTACGTCGCCAATGTCGCTTCGGACAGCGCTGGCCTGGAGACCTCCGCGGTGATCGAGGGCACGATGTCGGGCACCGTGCTCATCGGCGCCAGTCGGGAGCGAGTCGGCTTCGACAAGACACTCGATTGGGCCGTCGTGCGCCGACTCGCACGCCAGGCGATCGAGATCTTCCCCTTCCTCGCCGAGGTGCAGTTGCTGCGCACCTATGGCGGCTTCCGTCCCTACTGCCCCGATCATCTCCCCGTCATCGGCCCTGACGCGCGCGTGCCGGGGCTGCTGCACGCGTGTGGTCACGAGGGAGCCGGTATCGGCCTCGCAGCTGCGACCGGCGTGCTCATCGCGGAGTCGATCATCGGAGCCTCGACATCGCTCGATCTGGCTCCCTTCGCTCCCGAGCGATTCGAGGTGAGCCGTGTCCTCTGAGATTGCGTTCACCTTCGATGGAGCGCCGATGACGGCCGCGGATGGCCAGAGCATCGCGGGCGCCCTTATCGGCAGCGGGATCATGTCGTGGCGACGCACGCGCTTTGACGATCAGCCTCGCGGGGTCTTCTGCGGGATCGGCGCCTGCTTCGACTGCCTCGTCACTGTCAACGATGAGCCCAATGTGCGCGCCTGCCTCGCGCAGGTGTGTGAAGGCGATCGCGTGATGCGTCAGGAGGGCACCGGCTATGGCGCGTGAGTGTGACATCGCCGTGATCGGCGCAGGTGCCGCAGGAGTGGCGGCCACCGTCGTCGCCGCGCGCTCAGGATGTCGCGTCACGCTCGTCGATACCGGGGAGAGGCCGGGCGGCCAGTACTACCGCGGAGCGGATATGTCATCCCTGCCCGCATCGGGTCTGTCGTACGCCGCTCTCGCGGGCGATCTCGATCGCCTCATCGCTGCCGGTGCGGTCGACTACCGCCCGCGCACCACCGCGTATGCACTTGAGCGCGAGAGCGAGCACCTCGTCGTGCGCACGCGGGGCGATGATCGGCACCGCGATGACGTCGACGCCATGAGCGCGGGCACCGTCATCCTCGCGACCGGGGCCTTCGACCGCCCACTGCCATTCCCGGGCTGGACCCTCCCTGGCGTGATGACGGGCGGTGGCGCGCAGTCACTGGTCAAGGGCCAGGGAGTGCTGCCCGGTCGACGCGTTGTCGTCGCGGGCACGGGGCCCTTCCTGCTCGCTGTCGCCGCCACCCTGCTCGAGCACGGTGCCGACGTGGCTGCGGTGGTCGAGGCCAACGACCCGGTGGTGGGAAGTCTTCGCCAGATGCGCGGTCTCACAGCCGGGCTCGGCAAGACCGGTGACCTCACTCGCTTCGTCACCGCGCTGGCCCGCCACCGCGTGCCCTACCTGCGCCGCCACCGCATTGTCGAGGCGGTGGGAGACGACCGCGTCACCGGCGTGCGCATCGCCCGCGTGGATGCGGAATGGCATCCCATCCCGGGTACCGAGCGCGTGATCGAGTGCGATGCCGTCTCCGTGGGCTTCGGCTTCGTCGCGCAGCTTGATCTCGCCGCGCAGGTGGGGGCGCGCATAGTTCCCGGCGCCGATGGCGGACTAGCAGTGCACGTCGACGACGATCAGGTGACGTCGGTGCCCGGTCTGCTCGCGGCGGGGGAGGCGACAGGCATCGGCGGTGTCGATGCCGCGCGCGTCGAGGGTCTCGTCGCGGGAGCTACGGCGGCGAGGCGCTCAGGGCGAGGCAGCGCACTGTCGGCGTCCGCGCTCGACGGGGCACGCCGCGATGTGGCCCGCTGGCGGCGTTTCGCAGCGAGCCTGCACGCCACCTTCCCCGTGCGCACCGGCTGGGTCGACAGCGTTCGCGAGGACACTCTCGTGTGCCGCTGCGAGGAGGTGCCGGTGTCGCGCGTGCGCGAGGCGGTGGCACTCGGTGCTCGCGACGCCCGCACGGTCAAACTGCTGAGCAGGGCCGGCATGGGCTGGTGCCAAGGGCGGATGTGCGCAGCAGCAGTCGACGGGCTCTGCGGATTCGACGACATCTCGTCGCTCCAGGGAGCGTCATATCGACCGGTCGCAGTGCCCGTGCCCCTGGGCGCACTCGCGGCCGAGGCAGTGGAAGGGTGACCCCGTGACATCCGTGCGATTCCTCGACGAGCAGGCGACGTACGCCGCAGCGACTATCGGCCAATGCGCGGATGCGCTCGAAGCTGCTCTCATCGCAGGCCTTCCCGGCGAGCCTGATCCCGCGCGCATCTTCGTCGACCTGCCCCCGGGCGAGTTGCTGCTCATGCCGAGCCGCGTCACCGGCACGCCGACGGTCAAGCTCGTCACGATTCACCACGACGCCGACCGACCCGATCCGCGGATCAAGGGCGTGCACGTGGTCTTCGACCCGGTGTCACTCGCACCACGCGTGGTCATGGACGCCGCTGCGCTCACCGTCATGCGCACGACCGCCGTGAGCATTGTGGCCCTGCGCGCGATCGCCAAGCCCGACTGCCACACCCTCGTCGTTTATGGCGCGGGCCCCCAGGCGCGCGCGCACATCGACGCGATCATCGCGGAGTGGCCGATCCGCCACGTCACCATCGTGGCGCGCCGCCCGGAGCGCGCCGAGACGCTGCTGGCCTCCGCCCGCGAGCGTCATCCCGACATCGTCATCGACCTGGTCCGCACCGAGGACGCCGCGTCGGCCCTGCGCGAGGCACGCATCATCGTGTGCGCGACCACGGCGACCTCTGCGCTCTTCAGCGCCGCCGATGCGCGCGGCGATGTGGCCGCTGTCGCGGTCGGCACGCACTCGCCCACCTGCTGCGAGATCCCGAGCGAGCTGGTGGGTCGCTCCTTCGTCGTCGTCGAGGAGCGCGAGTCGGCGCTGCGTGAGGCGGGTGATGTCGTGTGCGCGATCACCGCGGGCTTGATGACACCCGACGACATCGCCGCCGACCTCACCGAGATCGCTCGGCGGTCTGTCGACGTGCCGGCGACGGGCTCGCGAGTGTTCAAGAGCATGGGCATGGCATGGGAAGACGCGGTCGTGAGCGCCCGCATTGCAGAGGGAGTGGCATGAGCACAGTCATGAGCGTCGATCAGGCCTGCGCGGCAGCCAAAGCCGCGAGCCAGTGGTACGCCGAGACCGATCTGCCCACGCGCGCCGCGCTGCTCGAGGCCATTGCTGACGCGATCGATGCTGCGCGCGATGACCTCGTGCCTATCGCGATCGAGGAGAGCCGCCTGGGCGTCGATCGCCTCAGCGGCGAGGTCGGCCGCACGAGCGGTCAGTTGCGTCTGATGGCCCAGGTCGTGCGCGACGGTGCTTTCCTGGGCGTCGTCCTCGACAAGGCGCTTCCGGATGTCACCCCGCCGCGGCCCGACCTGCGCCGCATGAATGTGCCGCTCGGTCCGGTCGCGGTCTTCGCCGCCTCCAACTTCCCCTTCGCCTTCTCCACGCTCGGCGGCGACACCGCATCCGCGCTCGCGGCGGGCTGCCCGGTGGTGGTCAAGCCCAATCCGGGCCACCCGCGGCTGAGTGACGCGATCATGGCGGTCGCGCAGCAGGCGCTTGCCGATGCAGGTGCTCCGCGTGGCGTGCTCACGATGGTGTCGCACGAGTTGCAGGACGGCATCGACCTTGTCAACGACGATCGCATCGAAGCGGTGGCCTTCACCGGCAGCCAGCGCGGGGGACTCGCACTCGCGCGCCTCGCCGCTGACCGTCCGCGTCCGATCCCGTTCTACGGCGAGCTCGGCAGCATCAACCCGATGTTCGTCACGCCGCAGGCGGCTGCGGAGCGGGGTGCGGCGATCGCCGAGGGCTGGGTCGGCTCCTTCACCCTCGGCGCTGGACAGTTCTGCACCAAGCCCGGGTTGCTCGTCGCCCCGCGCGATGAGGCGATCCGCGCGGCGGCAGTCGCCGCAGTCGGCGGCGTGCCCGGCCAGGGCATGCTCACCCAGCCCATCCGCGAGGCCTTCCTCCATGGCGTGAGCGAGCGCATCGATCTCGCGAGTGTCGACGTCCTGCACGGTGGTGGCTGGGAGCAGGAGACCGACACGGTCCTGCCCACGCTCTTCGCCGTGCCCATTGCCGAGGTCATTGCGACGCCCGAGTTGATGGAAGAGTGCTTCGGCCCGATGTCACTGCTCGTGGAGTACGACGACCCGAAGCAGATGCTGGCGCTTGCCGATGCGCTGCCCGGACTCTTGGCCGCGGGGGTTCATGGCGACGCGGGCGAGCAGATCGTCGATGAGCTGATGCCGCGCCTGGTCGCGCATGCCG
>CAZLMT010000031.1:15997-22114 GCA_964560615.1 uncultured Actinomyces sp. | reverse complement strand
CCGTGCCGATGCCGCGCAGGCCGTCGAAGGACCTACTCCTCGTCGCGCCGCGCATGGCCGGATCCGTGCGTCAGATGCGCCGCATCCTCGCGGAGGAGAAGCCCGATGTCGTCGTGGGCTTCGGTGGATACGTCGCGGCCCCCGCCTACCTCGCCGCGCGATCGGCAGGAGTGCCGATCGTCATCCATGAGGCCAATGCGCGTGCAGGCATGGCCAATAGGCTCGGTGCTCGCTTCACACCGTGGGTCGCCGAGGCCGTCTCCGGCTCGATCCCCGGCGCGACGTACATGGGCATGCCGATGCGCACCTCGATCGTCACGCTGGATCGCTCCGAGCAGCGGGCTGCTGCCCGCGCGCACTTCGGGCTCGACCCGGACCGGACCACGCTGCTGGTCTTCGGCGGATCGCTGGGTGCGAAGCGGCTCAATGAAGTGGTGACCGGCGCCGCAGCCGATCTGCGCGCCGCCGGGGTCCAGGTGCTGCATGCCGTGGGGGAGAGTGCGACGGGTGTGGTCCCTGTCGACAACGACGACATCGCGTATGTGACGCTGCCCTACATCGACCGCATGGATCTCGCCTACGCCGCCGCCGACCTCGCCATCACGCGGGCCGGTGCGATGACCTGCGCGGAGCTTGCCGCCGTGGGCCTGCCCGCCGTCTACGTGCCCCTGCCCATCGGCAATGGGGAGCAGCGCCTCAACGCGCAGCCGGTCGTCGCGGCGGGTGGCGGTCTCCTCATCGAGGATGCCGACTTCACCCCCGGTGCGCTTCGCGCCCAGGTGCTGCCCCTCATCGCCGATCCGCAACGGCTTGCAGATATGGGCCGCGCGGCATCGGCACACGGAGTGCGCGACGGAGCCGAGCGTCTCGCCGACATGGTGCGCTCCGCGGGTGGTGCGTAGTGGCCCCCTCGCTCGACGGCGTCACGCGCGTGCACCTCATCGGCATCGGTGGTGCCGGCATGTCGGCACTCGCACGCCTCATGCTGGCCCAGGGTGTGCCTGTCTCGGGGAGCGACGCCAAGGAGTCGCGGCGGCTCGCGGCACTGCGTGCCCTCGGGGCACAGGTGCACGTGGGCCACGGCATCGAGTGCCTTGACGGTGAGCCCGTCGCGTCGGTCGTGGTGGCCTCCACCGCGATCCCGCCGACCAATCCCGAGGTGGTGGAGGCGCGCCGCCGCGGACTGCCCGTGTGGACCCGCGCGGAGGCACTCAACGCCGTCATGGCCGGTCGCCAGCCCATTGCTATCGCCGGCACTCACGGCAAGACCACGACCACCTCGATGGTCACCGTCGCACTTCAGGCCTGTGGCGAGGACCCGTCCTTCGCCATCGGCAGCGAGCTGCAGTCCTCAGGCACCAACGCGCACTGGGGCACGGGCCCGCACTTCGTCGTCGAAGCCGATGAGTCCGACGGCTCCTTCCTCGCCATCACGCCGCAGGTGGCGGTGGTCACCAATGTCGAAGCGGACCACCTCGACCACTGGGCTGACCTCGCGAGCATCGAGGACGCCTTCGTGCGCTTCTGCGCTGCGACAAAGGAGACGGCGGGCGTGGCGGTCATCTGCGCCGACGACCCGGGTGCGCGGCGCGTCGCTGATCGCGCCCGTGCGGACGGCGTACGCGTGGTGACCTACGGACAGGCCGCTGATGCTGACGTGCGCATCACCGATCCGGTCGCACGTGAGCGCGGCTGGTCCTTCGGCGTCGTCGACCATGGCATGCGGCGCGGCACCGTGACGCTGCAGGTGCCCGGACTGCACAACGCCCTCAACGCCGCGGCGGCCTGGACGGTCGTCTCCGTGCTGGGCTCCTCCCTGGCCGAGGCTGCCGAGGGGCTTGCCGCCTTCACGGGCACGCAGCGCCGCTTCGAGCTGCGCGGCCAGGTCGACGGCATCCGCGTCTATGACGACTACGCCCACCACCCCACCGAGGTCGAGGTGACGCTGCGCGCGGCGCGCGAGGTCGCCGGCGATGGCCGTGTCGTCGTCGCCTTCCAGAGTCACCGCTACACCCGCACCGCGGTCTTCGCCCGCGAATTCGGCGAGGCCCTCGGCCTGGCCGACGAGGTTGTCGTCCTGGAGGTCTACAGCGCGGGTGAGCAGCCGATCCCCGGGGCGAGCGGTGCCGTGATCGCAGCCGCCGTGCCGCTGCCGGCCGACCGCGTGTGCTTCGAGCCGTCGTGGGCGCAGGTGCCGCGCGTCGTCGTCGAGCGGGCACGCCCCGGCGATGTCGTGCTCACGATGGGCGCGGGCGATGTCGGGCTGCTTGCTCCCCAGATCGTCGAGATGCTGCGGGAGCGTGCGTGAAGCGCTGGCTCATCCCGGTCGTCATCATCGTCCCCATCGCCCTGGCCCTGGGTTGGCTCCTGTGGTTCTCGCCGTGGCTCGCCGTGACGCAGGTGCAGGTCACGGTCAGCTCCGCGCCCGCGGTCGCCGGGCCGCTCACCCCCGACGAGGTGCGTGTGGCCGCGCAGGTGGAGACGGGCACGCCCCTGCTGCGCGTCGACACCGGGGCGGTTGAGGAGCGCATCGCCGCACTGCCCAGCGTGGAATCGGTGGCGGTGAGTCGTTCATGGCCCGATGCGATCGTCATCGATGTCGTGCGGCGTGCCCCTGTCGCCCTCGTGGCGAGCGGCAGCGGCTATGACGTCGTGGATGCCAGCGGTGCGGTGATCCGCAATGTGGCAACGATCGAGGGAGATTTTCCGGTCGTGCGCGCTACGGGCGACGGGGTGGGTGCGGCCGTCATCGTGGCCCGCGAGCTCCCCGAGGAGATCCGGCGCAAGGTCGTGGGCATCGAGGCGTCGACGCGCAATGACGTGACACTCCTCCTGCGCAATGGCTCCGAGGTGATGTGGGGTTCGGCGCAGGACGGGGAGTTCAAGGCGCGGGTGCTGCAGACGCTCTTCCAGGTGGACGCGAAGTACTACGACGTCTCCGCGCCTGGCGTGCCTGCGACCTCGGACACCCCGCGCGGCTGACCGAAGGGCTGCCGCACCGTCAACGCCGGCGGCTAGTGCTTGAGGGTGCTGGGCTCCTCGACATGCGTGAGGTGGCCGTCGAGGATCTCGAAGACGCGGTCGGTGTACTCCACCATGCGCAGGTCATGCGTGACCATGATCCCGGTCTTGCCGCGATCCTTGATCTCACGGCGCAGGAGCTGCACGACCTGGCGGCCGAGCGCGGTGTCGAGTGCGGCGGTCGGCTCGTCGACGAGCACGAGGTCGGGATCGTTCATGAGGGCGCGGCCGATCGCGACGCGCTGACGCTCGCCACCGGAGAGCTGCTCGGGGAGGTTCTTGGCCCGGTCGGCGAGCCCGAGCTCCTCCAGGAGCTGATCGGCGCGCTGCTGCGCGGCCTTCTTGGGCGTCTTGACCAGCGTGGCGACGTAGAGGAGGTTCTCGCGCGCGGTGAGGAAGGGCACGAGGTTGGCCGACTGGAAGACGAAGCCGACGCGCTCTGCCCGGAACTTCGTCAACTCGCGCTTGGACAGCGCGGTGACATCGACATCGCCGAGGGTGACGCTGCCCGACGTGGCGGCGAGCAGGCCACCGATGATCGAGATGAGGGTGGTCTTGCCCGAGCCGGAGGGGCCGAGGAGCGCGACGAATTCACCCTGCTCGACCGCCATGGTCGCGTCGTCGAGGGCGGTGACGGCGGTGTGGCCACTGCCGTAGACCTTGCTCACGTTGCGCACCTGGAGCAGAGCGTCAGGGCTCGCGGCGACGGGGTCGTTCATAGCGTTCCTCCGATGGCGGTGGCCGGATCGATGCGCGCCAGGCGGCGCAGGGAGAAGGCGGCGCCGACGATTCCGGCGACCAGGGTGAAGACGGCGATCTGGATCAGGGTGTCGGTGCGGAAGAGCGTGGGCACCGTCGCGGGAATGATCAGAGCGAAGAGTCTCGCCACGAGCGCGCCGATGATCACGCCCAGGATCGAGGCGACGATCGCCTGCACCATCACCGCACGCCCCAGTGCCCCGGTGGACGTGCCGAGGGCCTTGAGGGCTGCGAAGAGCTCGCGCTTCTCCAGCACCAGCAGGGCGAAGAAGAGCGCGACAACGAGGGCGGCAACCGCCAGCGTGGTGTAGATGATCGAGTTGAGGGTGGAGCTCTGCTGCTCGACGCCCGGGATCGCCAGGCCGACGGCCTCCGCGGTGAGCACGGATGTGCCCGGCAGAGCTGCGGCGATCGCAGTGAGGTCGGCACCGGGCTCGGTGATGAGGGCGATGGCGTTGATCGCCGTGGGCTGGCCTCTCAGCTCCGGGCGTACTGCGTCGCGCATCGCCCGCCAGTCAGCGACCGATGTCCACACGGTGGGCTGCAATTGGTAGGCCGCGTCCGACACGAAGCCGACGACCTCGACGCCGACGTCGCCGACCGCCACCTGCGAGCCGAGGGTGACGCCGACGTCCTGCAGGCGTGTGTCGACCGCTGCGACTCCGGTCTCGCCTGGGTCGGGCATGCGGCCATCGACGAGGGTGGTGGGCGTGCCGGGGCCGCCGACCTCGAGGCCGAACACGGCGAGATCGATGTCGCCCTCCGGGCCGGTGCCGCCGGTGAGGAGCACGCCGACAGGGCCCGCCGATTCGACACCGGGCGCGCTCGCGAGAGCTGCGACATCCGACTCGTCCATGCGCGAGCGGATGAGCGACCCCTCGGCGTCGTCGGAGAAGGCATAGGCCGTGGCATTGGTCGAGCGCACCGCTCCCGTCGCGCCGTAGAAGAGGCCATCGGCGAGGGCCCCGAGCACGAGGACCAGGAAGACGATGAGTGCGAGAGCGCCGACCACCGCGCCGAAGCGGCCCTTGGTGCGTGTGAGCTCTCCGCGAGAGAGCAGTGCTGCGGGTCCGCTCATCGCGCACCCACCGCAGAAGCCGGATCGATGCGCGCGATGCGCCGGATGCTGAGCAGCCCGGCGAGCAGAGAGAAGATCCACACGCTGAGCACGACTCCGATGATCAGGCCGGGCTCGATGGTGACGGGCAGGCCCGTGTTGAGTCCCTGGACCGCGAGCAGGGTGAGGCCCACGGCGATGGCGGAGGCCAAGAGCACGACGAGGCTGATCTGGATCGCCACGGTCGCGGCGAGCCTGCCCGTGCTCGTGCCGATCGCGCGCAGGAGCGTGAAGGGCTTGAGCTTCTGCACAGTGAGGATGAGGAAGAAGAAGCCGATGACGACGATGCCGATGACGAAGGTGAGGCCCACCAGGATGCCGAAGCTCTGGGAGATCGACTCGATACCGGGGATCAGCGACACCGCCTCGTCGCGGGAATAGGCACTCACCCCCGGCACGCCAGCCTCAATGGCGGTCGCGACTGCTGCCGGGTCGGCGGCGTCGAAGGCGACGGCGTTGATGGGCACGAAGGGCAGGCCCGGGTTCGTCGCGGCGAAGGCCTCGTCGTAGGTGTCGAGACCGGTGTAGATCGTCGGGATGGCATTGAACTGCGCACCGCGCAGCAGGCCGACGACGGTGAGCTCGGTGCCTGCGGGATCGAGTGTGATGACGTCGCCGATCGCGACACCTCCGCCGTCGACCGCGGCCTCACCGGCTGCGCTCGGCAGGACACCATCGGAGAGTCCCGACGGTGCGCCGGGAGCGTCAGGGACGAAGCCAAAGACCTGTACGTCGGCGGGTGAGCCGCCGATCGATGCCGCGGTGGTAAAGGTGGAGATGGGTGACGCGGCCGTCACGCCGTCGATGGCGGCGACCGCCTGGGCGACCTGCGGGTCCATGCGACTGGCGGAGATGTTGTCGCGGGCGAAGTCGGCGTAGACGAGGCCGTCGGCCCGCAGTCCCTCCAGTGCGCCGACGAGCGCCCCGACCAGGGCCGCCGACAGCGTGGAGAGCAGGAGGACGAGGAAGACGAGCAGCGAGACCGCTCCCGTGAGGAGCGTGAAGCGCAGCTTGGCACGGCGGATCTCCGCCCCTGCCAGACCCATGTGACCTCCCGAGATCGGCCTGGTGACCTCACTCTTCCGTGTGCGCGATCCCGCCGCATCCTGGGGTCCCGGTGGGGGAGGTCAAGGGTTGACGGACAGCACGAGGAAGGCGGCGAGGATCACCACGTGCATCGCGCCCTGGAGTCGCGTGACCCGGCCGGGGATGACCGTGAG
>CAZLMT010000031.1:6406-15987 GCA_964560615.1 uncultured Actinomyces sp. | reverse complement strand
GAGCAGCACGATCTGCGTCGGGCCGAGGCCGAGTTGGAGCGGGCCCTCAAGCCAGATCGAGGCCACGGCGAGGGCGGGAATGGTGAGGCCGATGCTAGCCAGGGCCGAGCCGAAGGCGAGGTTGATGCTCGTCTGCAGGCGTCCGCGCCGGGCGGCGCGCGCCGCGGCCAGCGACTCGGGCAGCAGGATCACCAGGGCGATGATCACGCCGACGACCGCCTGGGGCAGTCCGGCATTGCCGACGAGCGACTCGATCGCGGGGGACTCCACCTTGGCCAGGCCCACTACCGCAGTGAGCGACACGATAAGCAGGACGAGGCTGATCGCCGCCTCGCGCCCCGTGGGCGGTGCGGCGTGGGTCTCGGGATCGTCGTCGGCATCGGGCGGCACGCCGTCGGGGAGCACGGGCAGGAAGAAGTCGCGGTGCTGGCGGGTTTGCGTGAGGACGAAGACGCCGTAGATCGTCAGGGACGCGAGCGCGGCGAAGACCAGCTGCGGACCGGAGAAGACCGGGCCCGGCTCGCTCGATGTGAAGTTGGGCAGCACGAGGGTGAGCGCGGCGAGCGTCGCGACGCTCGCGAGTGCCGCACCGCTGCCCTCGGCGTTGAATGGTGTGAGGCCGTGGCGGGCCACGGCGACGAGGATCGACACCCCGAGGATGCCGTTCATCGTGATCATGATCGCGGCGAAGACGGTGTCGCGGGCTAGCGCCGAGGTTGTCTCCGGCGACGAGACCATGAGGGAGACGATGAGGCCCACCTCGATGACGGTGACCGCCACCGCGAGGATGAGGCTGCCGTACGGCTCGCCGACACGCAGGGCAACGACCTCCGCGTGATGGACCGCCGCGAGGACTGCGCTCACGAGCACGATGGCGACGATGGCCGCGATGAACGCGGTGAGGGGGGTGCTCCAGGTGAGGACGAGGACCGCGGCGGCCAAAGGCGGCACGACGACGTACCACGTCGACAGGCGCCTGTGACGCGTCCTCGTTGCGGCCATGCCCCATTGTGCCCGCGGCGTACTGGTCCCGCAGCCTCGCGATGGCAGGCTGGGCTCGTGGACCTCGTGCTCGACCTCGATGTGCCAGTGGGCGGTCGGGTGCGCACAACGTGGACCGTGCCGATCGGCGAGGCGCGCGGCTGGGCGTGGGTGCAGCACGGCTTCGCTCGCCGGTCCTCCGCCCTCGCTGGGCTCGCGCAGCTGCTCGCCGGTGACGGCATCGCCGTGGTGCGCCCGGACATCGCCTGGTGGCGGCCGCGGCGCTCGATGCACGATGCGACGTGGCTCACCGCCGCGAGCCTGACTATCGCGCGTGCGGTCGAGGTGGGTCTGCCGCAGGCCCGCGGGGTCGGCGTCGGTGCGCCCGCGATCTGGACGATGGTGGGCCACTCCGCCGGGGGAGCCGTGGTCGCGCACGCGGCCGCCTGCCTCGAGGCGCGATCCGGCGACAGCGCCGGTGTCGCGGGGCTGGTGCTGCTGGACCCGGTCGACACCGTCGGGGGATTGCTCGCGGGTGTCCTGCCCGCGCTCGAGGACAGCCTGCGCGATCGGGCGGTCGTGCACCGCTGCCGGCCCTCGCGGTGCAACCGCCAGGGAGCGACCACGGCCGAGTTGGCTGCTCGGGGGTGGAACGTCATCGACCACCCCGGGCTGTCGCACGCGGACCCGGAGCGCATCTCCGGATCACCGACGGGGCCTGTCTTGGATCCCGACCCCTGGGCGGCCCGGGTCTGCGGGCGCCCCGGGAGTGCGCAGGACGTCCTCGCGCTCACCGGCGAGGTCCGGGCGGAGGTCGGGGCGGCGTACCCCTGAGTCGGCGCCGATTGCCCCGCCCCGCCGCGAGCGGTCAGTTGTTGAGTCCAGCGCCCCCTATGGCGACCTCAACAACTGACCACTCGGCGTGGGGGGTCGTAGTCCCACTCGGCGTGGAATGTTGTGAGAGGTGTGACAGGCGTGGCTTCTTGCTCGATATGAGGTTGACCCTTAACCTCGACGCAAGAGGCACCGGATCTAAGGATTTCATCTTCGACTTGAAGTTGAGATCTACGCGTGCCAGCGCCGACGGCCCGTGAGGACGCTCGCGGACCGGATCGAAGGGATGCACCCGTGGCTGCACCGCAGAACTACCTGGCCGTCATCAAGGTCGTCGGCATCGGCGGCGGCGGCGTCAACGCCGTCAACCGCATGATCGACGTGGGCCTCAAGGGCGTGGAGTTCGTCGCGATCAACACCGACGCTCAGGCGCTGCTCATGAGCGATGCCGACGTCAAGCTGGACATCGGTCGAGAGCTCACGCGCGGTCTTGGCGCGGGAGCGGATCCCGAGGTCGGCCGCCAGGCGGCAGAGGACCACGCCCAGGAGATCGAAGAGGTGCTCCGCGGCGCCGACATGGTCTTCGTGACCGCGGGCGAGGGAGGCGGCACCGGCACCGGCGGCGCACCCGTGGTCGCGCGCATCGCCAAGTCTCTCGGCGCGCTCACCATCGGCGTCGTCACCCGACCCTTTGGCTTCGAGGGCCGTCGCCGCCAGTCGCAGGCTGACACAGGTGTGGATGCACTGCGTGCCGAGGTCGACACCCTCATCGTCATCCCCAACGACCGACTGCTGTCGCTCACCGACCGCAACATCAGCGTCATCGATGCCTTCCGCCAGGCCGATCACGTGCTGCTGCAGGGTGTTTCGGGAATCACCGACCTCATCACCACCCCCGGCCTGATCAACCTCGACTTCGCCGACGTGAAGTCGGTCATGCAGGGTGCCGGCTCAGCGCTCATGGGCATCGGCTCGGCCCGTGGCGAGGAGCGCGCCATCGAGGCGGCGACCGCGGCCATCTCCAGCCCGCTGCTCGAGGCGAGCATCGAGGGGGCTCACGGCGTGCTGCTCTCGGTCTCCGGTGGTTCCGACCTCGGGCTCTTCGAGATCAACGAGGCCGCGCGCATGGTGTCGGACGCCGCACATCCCGATGCCAACATCATCTTCGGTGCCGTGATCGACGACACCCTCGGCGACGAGGTCCGCGTCACGGTGATTGCCGCGGGCTTCGACGGTGGTGCCCCGCCCGCGCGACGCGCGCAGCCGGTCACCAAGAAGATCGCCGAGGAGACGCCGCTCGCTGCGGCCGTCGCCGCGAAGCAGTCGGCATCGAGCGATAGCGCTGAGATCCCCGTCACCCCGGAGCCTCCGAAGCGTCCCGTGCAGCAGCCGCGCACGATCGTCTTCGACGATGCGGGTGACGATCTCGACGTCCCCGACTTCCTCAAGTAGTCGTTGCCGTGGGTGTCCTCGCCCGCGGTCGAGTCGTGGATGCCGGGCGCAGTGCCGAGTGGCTCTTCACCGACCGCCTCGGCGGTCAGAGCATCGGTCCCTACGCCGAGCTCAACCTCGGGGGATCGGTGGGCGATGAGCCCGATGCTGTCGCTGCTAATCGGCGCGAGGTCGCAGGCATGGTGGGGTGCGACGGCCTCGCACTGGTGAAGCAGGTGCATGGGCGCGATGTCGCGCACCTGCGTGCGATCCCCCATGAGCCACCACCGGCCGACGCGATCATCACGGACGAGAGTGGCCTCGCGATCGCCGTCCAGGTGGCCGACTGTGTGCCGGTGCTCCTCGCCGACCTGAGCGGGGGACAGGTGGCAGCGGTGCACGCGGGGTGGCGCGGGGTCGTCGCCGATGTCGTGGGGGCCACGCTGGAGAGGCTCGCGCCCCGGGGGGAAGTGGGCGCGTGGGTGGGACCGGCGATCTGCCCCGGCTGCTACGAGGTCAGTCCCGAGGTCCGCGACGAGGTGGCCGATGCGGTGCCGGAGGCGGCAGCCCGCACTCGCCAGGGCACCCCGGCCGTGGACGTGCGCGCCGCCGTGCTCGCCCAACTCCGTCAGCACGGGGTCACGGGCGAGATCGTGGGCGGGTGCACCTTCGAGGATCCGCACCTCTACTCCTATCGCCGGGATACCACGACGGGCCGGCATGTCGGCGTGATTGTCATGCGGGACAGCGGATGACCACCGATGACCGCACTCAGGAGCTCCACGAGCACCTCGACGTTGTCCGAGCTCGTGTCGACGCGGCATGCGAAGTCGCCGGTCGTGATCCGAGCGAAGTGACGCTCATCGTCGTCAGCAAGACCTGGCCCGTCGAAGACGTGCGGCGCCTCGCCGCACTCGGCGTACGCGACTTCGGCGAGAACCGCGATCAGGAGGCGGCACCCAAGGCTGCGGCCACGGGTGACCTCGACCTGCGGTGGCACTTCGTCGGGCAGCTTCAATCCAACAAGGCGGCCTCGGTGGCTCGGTACGCCGACCTCGTGCACTCCGTCGACCGACCGTCGCTGGTGGCGGCCCTCGAGCGTGGTGCGAGCAGGGCGGGCCGTCAGGTCGGCTGCCTACTCGAGATCGACCTCACCTCAGGTGCGACCGGTCGAGGGGGTGTCAGTCCGGTGGACGTGGCGGAGCTCGCCGACCTCGTCGCGCGCAGTGAGCACCTGATGCTTCGCGGAGTCATGGGCGTCGCACCCCTGTCAGACGACCCCGCCGGCCAGCGCGGGGTTTCCGCGGAGGCCTTTGAGCGCCTCGCAGCCATCTCCGAGGACCTGTGCCGGGACTACCCCAGCGCTCGCCTCATCTCCGCGGGGATGTCCGAGGATCTTGAGGAGGCGGTCCGCGCGGGCGCGACACACCTCCGCGTGGGGAGCGCGGTCCTCGGGACAAGGCCTCCGCTCGGCTAACTTAGGGGGACGCCGCCGCGACCACGGAGGGCGAGAAAGGGAGTCCCATGGCGGGCGCGATGCGCAAGATGGCGGTCTACCTCGGGCTCGTGGAGGATAACCAGGATCGCCAGGACGCGTACTTCGAGGAAGACGAGTGGGAGTACGACGACGAGCCGGCTCCCGCTCGGCGTACCCGGTCGTCCGACCGCTCGACGGAGCGCGCCGCTCGCCAGCCTGACCGTCCCGAGCCGCGCACGGTCACGGTGGTCGATCCCCGCGAACCACGCCGTCTCTACCGCGATGAGCCGAGCAACGTCTCGCCCATGACGAGTGCGGGCTCACGCCCGGCTCCGGTCCCTGCCGTGGACCTCAATCGCATCACAACGATCCATCCTCACACCTACAACGACGCGCGCCGCATCGGCGAGGAGTTCCGCGAGGGTGTGCCGGTGATCATGAACCTCACCGAGATGGACGACGTCGACGCCAAGAGGATCGTCGATTTCGCCGCAGGACTCGTCTTCGGCCTCCACGGCACCATCGAGCGGGTGACCAACAAGGTCTTCCTGCTCTCACCTGTTAACGTCGAGGTGGGTGCCGAGGCTCGGGCTCAACTCGCGCAGACCGGCTTCTTCAACCAGAGTTGACGCGCGGGTGCGCGTGAGTAGAGAGGGGACAGGTCGGTGGCGCTGGTCGGGCAAGTGCTCGCCACCTTCCTCTGGCTCTACTGGCTGGTCCTCATCGGTCGACTCATCCTTGACTTCGTGCAGATCTTTGCCCGTTCGTGGCAGCCGCGCGGTCCCCTGCTCGTCATCGCCGAGGCGATCTACACCGTCACCGACCCCCCGCTTCGCCTCCTGCGCCGTGTCATTCCTCCGCTGCGCCTTGGCGGAGTGCAGTTCGACCTCGCCTTCCTCATCCTCATCATCGCCGTCCAGATTCTCATCAACGTCGCCCTCGCCCTGTAGCGCGCGCAGTCCCCAGGAGGCATCGTGACTCTCACCCCGCAGCTGGTCCACGAAAAGCAGTTCAACACCGTGAAGATGCGCACGGGCTATGACATGGATGAGGTGGACTCCTTCCTCGACGAGGTGGAGTCCTCGCTGGGAAGTCTGACGGTCGAAAACGACGACCTCCGTGCGCAGCTGGCTCAGAAGCCTGCCGCACCCGTCACTTCCTCCGATGCCGAGAAGAAGCTTGCCGAGGCAGAGAGGAAGGCGGCCGACGCTGAGAAGAAGCTCGGCGAAGCACAGGCCAAGCTCGCCGAGGCAGACAAGAAGGCAAGCGAGGCGGACAGGAAGCTCGCCGAGGCCACCGAGAAGGAGAAGGCGGCCGAGACCAAGCTCACCGAGGCGCGGCGGATGGCGACGGCCAACACCATGGCCCCGGCGGCAGCGCCCGCTGCTGCAGCCGCCGCCGCCATGGCGGCTCCGGCTCCGGCTCCGGCACCTGCCACCCCTGCGCCTGCTCCGGCGACGGCGCCTTCTACCGGAGGCGATGCCCCCGCGCGTGCCCTTGCCATGCTCGAAGCAGCGCAGCGCACCGCCGATGAGACCGTCGCCTCCGCCCAGAGCGAGGCCGATGCCATGCTCGCGAAGGCCCGCGAAGAGGCGAGCAAGGTCACCGGCAGGCTCGATGAGCAGCGAGCGGCGCTCGAGACCAAGGTCAACGACCTGCGCACCTTCGAGCGCAGTTACCGCACCAAGCTGCGCGACACCATCTCCGGCCAGCTGGCCGAGCTCGACAAGGTTGCGACCGTGGAGCCCAAGCCCGGCGCCTAGCCTCCTTGGGTGCCGCCTTCGGTCGTGTCAGGCTTCGCGCCCGGCAGGGGCTTGACGCTGCGTGTGCGCAGGTTCCACTTGAGGGTGACGAACCTCAACACGATGACGGAGGCCAGACAGGCGAATGCCGCAACCCCGCCGTTGAATGTGTCGAGAAGCACGTAGACGGTGGCACCCACAACGGCGAGCAGTGCATAGGGCTGGCTCGGCAGCAGGATCTGCGGAGTCTCGCCGCGCAGCAGGGATACGAGCACGCCACCGGTCACAGCCGCGAGGAAGCCGACCGTGATCGCACCGATGTCGGGCAGGCCGAACTCCACGGCGAGCTGCGCAGCAATGACGGCGTAGAGCCCGAGGGCGAGCGCGTCGAGGAGGATGAAGGTCCAGCCGTCCACGGGGATCCAGCGTCCGATGAGCAGCACCGTGACGACAGCACCGAGCACCGTGACGACGTACCAGGGCGAACGCAGGGCGAGAGGGGGCAGATTGCCCAGCAGGACGTCACGCGTGATGCCTCCGCCGAGCCCGAGCACGAAGGCGAAGACGGTGACCCCGACGATGTCGTAACCCACCTTGCCCGGCTGGCGGCCGAGGATCGCGCCGGAGATGGCGGCGACGAACGTCGTGATGAGCGCCAGCCACAGGGGAGTGTTGGCGGCGATGTTGGGGACGTCGATGGTGGGCATCGCTCGTAAGGCTAGTGGGCGCCGTCAGGCCCGATGAAGGCCGAAGGCAAGGCCCAGGTCGGCATCGGCGCCGTGGTGATCGCCTGCCTCGGGCTCGCCCTCGGCGTACTCGGACGCCAGCACTTCGCCGGCGATGAGCCCACCGTGCTCGCGCATCGCCTCGGCGACCATCGGGTCGCTCGCCTGCCAGCGCAGCGCGATGCGATCGGAGATCTCCAGGCCGGCGGACTTGCGTGACTCCTGGATGAGGCGCACGGCTTCGCGCGCGACGCCGAGCCTGCGCAGTTCCTCGGTGAGCTCGAGATCGAGTGCGACGGTCTCGCCCTCGCCGCTCGCGACCGACCAGCCCTCGCGCGGGGTCTCGGTGATGACGACGTCGTCCTCGGTCAGCTCGACGACACCGATGCCGTCGACGCTGACCTGGGCTGCACCTGACCGCAGGCCCGAGGCAAGTGCGGCGGCATCGGTGGCGGCAATCGCTGCCGCGATCTCCTGCACCTGCTTGCCGTAGCGCTTGCCGAGGGCGCGGAAGTTGGCCTTGGCGGTGACGTCGACCAGGTCGCCCTCGCTGGCCGACAGGCTCGCCATGTCGAGGACGTTGAGCTCGCTGGCAACCTCGGCGACGAGCTCTGCCGGGAGTGAGGACCAACCGGGTGCGGAGACGAGTGCGCGAGCCAGGGGCTGGCGGGTGCGCACGCTCGAGGCGGCGCGCGCGGCGCGGCCGAGCTCCACGACGCGGCGCACGAGTGCGACCTGCGCGGCGAGGGTGTCGTCGATGACGGTGTCGTCGACCGCGGGCCACGACGCCATATGCACGCTGGGCGGTGCGTCGGGATCGACCGAGCGCACCATGTCCTGCCACACCCGCTCGGTGACGAAGGGGGTGAAGGGAGCCATGACCAGCGTGACGATGCGCAGCGCGTCGTCAAGGGTCGCGAGGGCGGCGGGATCGCCGTCCCAGAAGCGCCGCCGGGAGCGGCGGACATACCAGTTCGACAGGTCGTCGACGAATGCTGAGATGAGCCGGCCCGCGCGCTGGGTGTCGAAGACCTCGAGGGCGGCGTCGACGTCGCGGGCCAGTCGGTGCGCCTCGCTGAGCACCCAGCGGTCGAGTGCGGGTCGTTTGTCGACGGGCGGCGCTGCGTCGCCGGGGGTCCAGTCGGTCGCTCGCGCGTAGAGGGAGAGGAAGGCGGCGGTGTTCCAGTAGGTGAGGAGGACCTTGCGCACCACCTCCTGGATGGCGGCGTGGCCGACGCGGCGTGCCTGCCACGGCGAGCCGGAGGCGAGCATGAACCATCGCACGGCATCGGCACCGTGCTCGTCCATGAGCGGGATGGGCTCGAGGACGTTGCCGAGGTGCTTGCTCATCTTGCGGCCATCCTCATCGAGGATGTGGCCGAGGCAGACGACGTTCTTGTAGGAGGACTGGTCGAAGACGAGCGTGCCCACCGCCATGAGGGTGTAGAACCACCCGCGCGTCTGGTCGATGGCCTCGCAGATGTAGTCGGCCGGATAGCGCGCGGCGAATTCCTCGGCACCCCGGTGCGGGTAGCCGAACTGCGCGAAGGGCATCGCGCCGGAGTCGTACCAGCAGTCGATGACCTCGGACACGCGCGTGGCGGTCTCACCGCACTCGGGACAGGGGAAGGTCACCTCGTCGACGAACGGGCGATGGGGGTCGAGGTCCGCGAGATCGCGACCGCTCCTGCGGCCGAGGTCCGCGAGTGACTCGATGGCCGTGAGGTGCCCCTCGGGGCACCGCCAGATGGGCAGCGGGGTGCCCCAGTAGCGATTGCGCGACAGGGCCCAGTCGACGTTGTTGTTGAGCCAGTCGCCGTAGCGGCCCCACTTGATCGTCTCGGGGTACCAATTGGTGCCCTCGTTCTCGCGCAGCAACTCGTCCTTGATCTGCGTGGTCTTGATGTACCAGGAGGGCTGGGCGTAGTAGATGAGCGGCGTGTGGCAGCGCCAGCAGTGCGGGTAGGAGTGCTCGTAGCCGACGTGCTTGAAGAGAAGGTCACGGGCCTTGAGGTCGGCGACCAGGGTGTCGTCGGCCTTCTTGAAGAAGGCCCCGCCGACCAGGGCGAGCTCGGGCTCGAAGGTCCCGTCGGGGCGGACGGGATTGACGACCGGCAGGCCGTAGGCGCGACAGGTGATGAGGTCGTCGGCGCCGAAGGCAGGCGCCTGGTGGACGAGGCCCGAGCCATCGTCGGTCGTGACGTAGTCGGCGAGCACGACGTAGTGGGCGTCGGGGATCTCCACCATGTCGAAGGGGCGCTGATAGGGGGTGCGCTCCAGATCGCGGCCGACGAGGCGCTCGAGCACGGTGTAGCCCTCACCGAGCGTGGCGTCAGCGAGAGCCTCGGCGACCACGAGCGTCTCGCCGTCCGCCGTGCGCGCGACGACGTA
>CAZLMT010000031.1:2647-6396 GCA_964560615.1 uncultured Actinomyces sp. | reverse complement strand
GACGGCGACGGCCGTATTGGACACGAGCGTCCAGGGGGTTGTCGTCCAGACGAGGAGCGCGGCACCCGGATAGCGCTCGGCGAGTGCACCGCCCGTCACGGGGAAGCGGACATAGACCGAGGGGTCAACGACGGTCTCGTAGCCCTGGGCGAGCTCATGGTCGGACAATCCCGTGCCGCAACGCGGGCAGTAGGGCGTGACGCGATGGTCCTGGACGAGGAGGCCCTTGTTGAAGATCTGCGCGAGCGACCACCACACGCTCTCGACGTACTGGGGATCCATGGTCCAGTAGGCGTCATCCATGTCGACCCAGAAGCCCATGCGGCGCGTCATCGCATCGAACTCGTGCACGTGCCGCAAGACGGACTCCCGGCAGCGGGCGTTGAACTCCGCGATGCCGTAGTCCTCGATGTCCTTCTTGCCCGTGAAGCCGAGCTCCTTCTCCACGGCGAGCTCGACGGGCAGGCCGTGGCAGTCCCAGCCCGCCTTGCGGGGGACGTGGTAGCCCTTCATCGTGCGATAGCGGGGGAAGATGTCCTTGAAAACGCGGGCCTCGATGTGGTGGGTGCCCGGGGTGCCGTTGGCCGTCGGAGGACCCTCGTTGAAGACCCACATGGGGCGGCCCTCGGACTGGGCGAGGCTGCGGTCGAAAACATCGTCCGCTGCCCAGAGATCGAGGATCTCCCGCTCCATCGCCGGCAGGTCGACCTGCGTCGACACCTGGCGATACATGGGAAACCTCCGGATCGGGGACGAGGGGGAAGCCTACCCGGGTCATCGCCTTGACGTCGCCGAGCGCTGTGCCGCCCTCCAAAGCCGCCACTCAACGAAGGTGGGCGGGGATGGAGCGCTGCGCCTGCGGGGCTGACACACTCGGGGCAGGAGGGACCGCCATGGACTTCGGCTACGACGCGACCACGCAGGACTACCGCGAGCGTCTGCTCGCCTTCATGGACGCACACGTCTACCCGCGCGAGGCGGAGTTCTACGCGACCGTGGGCAGGCAGGGTGACTACTGGGCCTGGAGCCGTGACCCGATCCTGCGCGATCTGCAGGGCAAGGCGCGCGCCGAGGGACTGTGGAATCTCTTCATGCCGACGGAGCCGTTCGGCGCTGGGCTCACCAATCTCCAGTACGCACCCCTGGCCGAGATCATGGGTCGCAGTCCGGGCCTGGCGCCCGCGGTCTTCAACTGCGCCGCGCCCGACACGGGCAATATGGAGGTGCTCGTCCTCGCGGGCAACGACGAGCAGAAGGAGCAGTGGCTGCGTCCGCTGCTCGAGGCCGAGATCCGCTCGGCCTTCGCCATGACCGAGCCCGATGTCGCGTCTTCTGATGCGACGAACATCTCGACCTCGATCGTGCGCGATGGCGACGACTACGTCATCAACGGGCGCAAGTGGTGGATCACCGGGGCGATGAACCCTGACTGCGCGGTCTTCATCGTCATGGGCAAGACGGATCCGACCGCTGATCGGCACCAGCAGCAGTCGATGATCCTCGTCCCGCGCGACACTCCGGGCGTGGAGATCGTGCGAGCCATGGAGGTCTACGGCTACGACGACCACGACCATGGCGGTCACGCGGAGATGCGCTTCGCCGACGTGCGCGTGCCCGCGGGCAACCTCCTCGCGGTGGAGGGTGCCGGCTTCGCGATCGCGCAGGGCCGGCTCGGCCCGGGTCGCATCCACCACTGCATGCGCAGCATCGGCATGGCCGAGCGCGCCATCGAGCTCATGTGCGAGCGGGTCGATGGCCGCGTTGCCTTCGGCAGGCCGCTCGCCGACCAGGGCGTGATCCGCGAGTGGATCGCGCGCTCGCGGATCGAGGTGGAGCAGTTGCGCCTGCTCACCCTCAAGGCTGCCTGGCTGATGGACACGGTCGGCGGACGCGGGGCCCACACCGAAATCCAGGCGATCAAGGTCGCCGCACCCATCACCGTGCAGGGCATCCTCGATCGGGCGATCCAGGCACATGGCGGCATGGGCGTCTCGCAGGACACCCCGCTCGCGGCTATGCAGGCTGGCATCCGCACGTTGCGTCTCGCTGATGGGCCGGATGAGGTGCATCTCGCTGCTCTGGGCAAGTACGAGATCAAGAAGCAGCGCGAGCGCCGCGAGGGCTGATCAGGCGGGGTAGACGTCGAGGTCTGTGGCCTTGGCCGTCAGCCAGACATCAGCACCCTCGTGCAGGCCCAGGTCGGCCACGGCCGCCGGAGTGATGACCGCCGTGAGTGCGGGTGGCCCGTCGACTTCGAGGCGCACGAGATCTCCCCGTGCCTCGAGGCTGCTGACACGCGACTGCCACACATTGCGCGCGCTCCCCTCGGGGTGCTGCAGGTGCACGGAGATGGCTTCGGGTCGCAGCGCCACGATGACGGCATCCTCGATCGATTGATCCGCGATTCGAATCTCGCCGCCGTCATCAAGGGTGACGACTCCGGCGTCCGCCTGGCCTCGCAGCATGTTGACGCCGACGAGCTGTGCGACGTAGGCGGACTCCGGTCGTCGCGCGACGTCACCGGGAGTCCCCTCCTGCACGGCGCGCCCGTCCTCGAGCACGACGACGCGGTCAGCCAGCACCATGGCATCCATCGGATCGTGCGTGACGAGCACGACCGCTCCGCGGAAGTCGGCCAGGTGGCGTCGCAGGAGTGAGCGCACCGAGGCTCGAGTGCCGGCATCCAGTGCGGCCAGCGGCTCGTCGAGCAGGAGCAGATCGGGTTCGATGACGAGGGCGCGCGCGAGTGCGACGCGCTGTGCCTGGCCGCCCGAGAGCTGGCCGGGCTTGCGCGGGGCCAGGTCACCGATCTCGAGTCGATCGAGCCACTGGCGCGCGCGTGTGTCGGCTGCCTGACGGGCTTCGCCGCGTGCGCGCAGGCCGAAGGCGACGTTGTCCAGCACGGTCATGTGGGGGAAGAGGAGGTAGTCCTGGAAGACGAATCCCACGGAGCGCCGCTCCGGAGGCAGATCGATCCCGCGGGCGGTGTCCTCGACGGTCACGCCCGAGATGTCGATGCGGCCGGCGCGAGGTGCTTCGAGGCCGGCGAGGCAGCGCAGGGTCGTGGACTTGCCCGAGCCGTTGGGCCCGAGCAAGCCCATGGTCTCTCCTGCAGCGACATCGAGTGCGATGTCGAGTGTGAACACATCGCGGGTGAGCTCCAGTCGGGCACTGAGGCTCATGAGGATCCGCCGCGCAGGTAGCGGTCGCGGAGCAGGAGCAGGACCGCGAGGGATGCCACGAGGAGCACGAGACTAAGGGCAATGGCCGCCTCGCGATCCGTGTCGAGAGCGGAGTAGACGGCAAGCGGGAGCGTCTGCGTGACCCCGGGCAGATTCCCCGCGAAGGTGATCGTCGCGCCGAACTCGCCGAGGGCGCGGGCCCACGCCAGGATCGTGCCCGCGAGCAGCGCGGGTCCGATGAGGGGCAGCGTGATGCGACGCAGGATCGTCCACCGCTTGGCGCCCAGCGTGGCCGCCGCCTCCTCGAAGCGCGGATCGGCGCTGCGCAGGGCTCCCTCGACCGTGATGACGAGGAAGGGCATGGCGACGAAGGCCTCGGCCATGATCACGCCCGCCGTACTGAAGGGCAGTTGCACTCCGAACCAGTCGTAGAGGTACTGCCCGATCAGTCCGCGCCGACCGAAGGCGAGCAGCAGGGCAACGCCCCCGACCACCGGGGGGAGGACCAGGGGCAGGGTGACGAGGGCTCTGATGAGGGTGCGACCGGGCAGGTGGGCGCGTGCGAGG
>CAZLMT010000031.1:1165-2637 GCA_964560615.1 uncultured Actinomyces sp. | reverse complement strand
CGACAGACGCAGTGCCTCCGCGGCGACCGGTGAGGTGAGGAGTTCGGGCAGGCGCGACCACGGGGTGGTGAGCAGGAGTCCCACGAGGGGGATGGCGAGGAAGGCCACACCGATGGCGGCGAGGACGCCGATGGGCACGGGCGTCGTACGCCGTCGCGCGGGCGAGGCCGTGCTCATGGAGCGGGCGCGAATCCGGCCGCGGCGAATGCAGCCTGCGCCTGCGGTGCGGTGAGGTAGGCGACAAAGAGTGCGGCCGCCTCGGCCTGCGCGGCGTCACGCACGACGGCCCCCTGGTACGTCGTCGTGACGTTATCCGCGGCGGGAATCTCGATTCCCTCGACCTTGGCGCCGCCGGCAAGCACATCCGTGACATAGACGATGCCCGCGTCTGCCTCGTCGGCCTCGATCTTGCCGAGGACGGAGACGACATCGGGCTCGAAGCTCACGGGAGCGATGTCGAGGCCATTGAGCTCGAAGAGCTTCGCCGTCGCCACCCCGCAGGGCACCTGCTCCTGGCAGACGAGGACCGTGGCGCCCGGGAGGTCGGCCAGGCTGGCGATGCCTCCCGGATTGCCCGGGGGAGTGGCGATCATGAGCGTGTTGGTGGCGAACGCCGTGACGTCGGTGACGAGTCCCTCGGTGGCCAGTGGCTCCATGGACGACGTGCCCGCGGAGGCGAAGGCATCGAGGGGTGCGCCACCGCGAATCTGCTCGGCGATCGCGCTGCTGCCGGCGAAGGAGAAGGTCACCGTGATGTCTGGGTTGGCCGTCATGAACTCATCCCCGATGGTCACGAGGACCTCGGTGAGGGATGAAGCCGCGCCGACGGTGATGGTCGTCGACGTGGGCTGTGGTCCGCATGCCACCGTGACGGCCATGAGCGCACCGATGACCGCACCGGTGCTGAGTGCTCGATGTGCCTTCATGCGCCGGGCACCTCGACGCCGACGTTCGTCGCCTTGACGGTGGCGATGGCCAGCGATCCGGGCTCGAGACCGAGCTCGTCGACCGCCTCGGTGCTCAGAAGCGACACGAGTCGATGCGGCCCTGCCTGGATCTCCACCTGGGCCATGACGGTGTCCTTGACGACGCGGGTGACGATGCCGGCAAAGCGATTGCGTGCCGAGCGGCCCACGATGGGCGCGGTCTCTGCCGTGACCGTGGGGGAGGTCTCGCGCAGGATCCGGGCGATCTCCGCGCCCTCCACCACCTGGCGCCCCGAGGCGTCGCTGGTCGCTGCGACTCGGCCCGCCTCGATCCAGCGCCGGAGGGTGTCGTCGCTCACCCCGAGGTAGGTGGCCGCTTCAGATATCCGCAGTTGAGACATAGCAAGGCAGAATATACCGCTTTTGCGGGAATTCAACCGGACGTGAGACCGTGAATGAGGGCCCGCTGAGGGTTGACCGCTCCCCAGGGGGTGGGTGGTGTCCGGACTGCACGTGGAAGGTGCCGTCAGCCCGCCCGACCGCCAC
>CAZLMT010000031.1:0-1155 GCA_964560615.1 uncultured Actinomyces sp. | reverse complement strand
CAGCTTCAGACGAACCTGCGACTGGGTGAACGTGAAATCGTGTGGGCATGCGCCGGATCCTTCTTCCGTTGACCGCTGCGGTTCTGGCGCTCACCGCCTGTAGCGGAAACGGCTCGACCGCAGAAGGCCAAACGCTCGAGCCGGGCGTGCTCTCTGTGTGCCTCTACCCCGGTTTTGCACCGTTCGCCGAGAAGGGTGACGACGGCGAATGGACTGGCTGGGACGTCGATTTCCTCCGAGACTTTGCTGACGAGCAGGGACTTGAGTTCCAGGTCATCGATATCCCGCAGTTCGACAACATTTGGATGCGCCCAGGCTCAAATGAATGTGACATCGCCGGGACGGGCATCACGCGAACGGATGAACGGGTCGCACAGACAGGCGAGACCGCCAGCTGGTCCGACACCTACTACACGGTTGCCCACGGCTTCGCTGTGAAGAAGGGCGCCGCGCTCGCCAGTATCGAAGACCTCGAAGGCGAAACGGTGCTGACGACAAAGGGGACAACCGCAGATGTTGATCTGCAGGCTCGCCTGAAGCAGGCTGGCATTTCGACAACAACTCTGGAGTACGTCGACAGTGGGGAGTCAGGCATCGCCCGCGTGCTCGACGGATCGGCTTTCGCTTTCGCCGCAGGAGTTGGCAGCATCGAGACACTTGCCCAGCAGTACCCAGGCATCGAGCTCGCCTGGGAGCACTGCATCATGCTCTCTGACGGCTCCATCTCGTCGGAGCCGTTCGGGTTTGTGGTCCGCTCAACTTCGACGGGCCTTCTTTCCTCACTCAACGGATACATCGCCCAGCCCCGCGAGCCGTATCCGGGCGGGTTGGGGACCGGGCGCGACTGCCCGACAGGAACGTAAGGCCTTCTCTGCGCTGTCCCGCAGAGCACATGCTTCGAGCCCTCGCATAGAGAAGCAGGGGATCTCCCGTCAGGCGGATGAAGACCAGAATCCTGCCGCCCGACTAACGATCGGCTCACCACGGCGATGCCGATCGTGGGTGCCCTCGGTGCTTGCCGAGGAAGCCGCCGGGCCCTAGCCTCAGGGACTCACGCGATCCGCCGGTCCCTCGGCGGGTCGCTCCTTGTCAGAGGGGGAGGGAGGGCACATGGCCCCCGCGAAGAAGGCTGCCCCGGTCAAGAAGGCTGCCCCG
>CAZLMT010000030.1:11361-22693 GCA_964560615.1 uncultured Actinomyces sp. | reverse complement strand
TTTGGCCCGCGTCAAGGAAGGGTATGAGGAATTTATCCGCGCGCGCGCGGCGACCTGCCCACACGCCGAGCACGATGCCGATGATCACGACAAAGCCCGTGGCGATGAGTGTCATGGCGAGTGTGAGCATCGTGTCGTTCCACAGCCCGGTCGCCATCACGAGCGCGAGCAGCACGAAGACGAGGATGCCCACCGTGCGGCCAGCGAGGATAAAGGCCAGCAGGGTGATGGCAATGAGCGTGAGCCACCACGGGGAATTCGCGAGCACGTCCTGCAGCGGATTGAGGACCCAGATGGTGAATTGCTCACTGCCGGTGACGGTGAGGAAGCCGAGATTGTCGGTGATCCAGTCGGACACGGCATTGGCCGCCTCGGCTACGTACTCCCCGAAGATGAGCTGCTCCGGGAAGACCGCGAACGACAGCAGGTAGCGGGAGAGGTAGATGGCGATGAGGGTGAGGACGCCGAAGATCGCGAGGCCGATGCGTCGGCGCACCTTCGCAGCGTCAGCGGCGGCGTAGCCCGACTGATCGCGATTGACCGCCGCGCTCGTGGAGCGGTCGAGCATCACCGCGAGCAGGACGACGGCAAGGCCCGCGACGACACCGTCGCCCACATCGCGAATGGTGAGGGCCTCGATGACGGGCTTGCCCAGCCCGGGGGCGCCGATGAGCGCAGCGATGACGACGAAGGACAGCGCGGCAAGCGTCGTCTGGTTGACCGCGAGGATGATCGTGCTCTTGGCCATGGGCAACTGCACCTTGGTGAGCACCTGCCATCGCGTCGATCCCGCCGACTCGGCGGCCTCGATCGGCCCCTGCTTGAGGCTCTTGATCGCATGAGCGGTGATGCGGATGCAGATGGGGATGGAGTAGATCATCGTCGCGATCGTGGCTGAGGCGATGCCGATGAGGAAGACGAGCGCGAGGGGCGCGAGGTAGACGAGCGTGGGCAGGACCTGCGCGAGGTCCAGCCACGGACGCAGGACCTTCATCACCCGGTCGTTGAGGCCGGCCCACACACCCAGCGGTAGTGCGATAGCGAGCGAGAGGACGACGGCACCGATCGTCATCGCGAGGGTCTCCATGGTGAGGAGCCACATACCGAGCATGCCGCACAGCAGCATGAGGAACATGCTGATGATCGCCATGCGCAGGGTCGATGTCGCGTAGACGATGAAGCCGATGACCGCGAGGGTGCCGAACCACCCCAGAAGTGGGATGAGATTGCCGCTTGCCGGCACGGCAATGACGCCCATGAAGATCTCGATGAAGCCCGAGAGGACTGCCCGCAGGGGGTTGAAGACGTAAACGAAGAGGAAACTCTCCGTGCGGTTGCCACGGATGGATGCAGCGAGGTCGCGCATGATCGCCGTGAACGGCGAATCGGTCGCCGTCGACAACTCCTGGGTCTGCACCCCCTTCAGGGCCGTCGCCGTCACGGCCCATAAGACGAGGACGATGAGAGCCTGGACCCACCTGAGTCGAAGGACGGCCTTGACGTCCATCCCTAGTCGCCCAACTCCGAGTCGCGATCTCCGGCGATGAGCGTGAGCACGTCGTCACTGCCGACGTAGCCGACCAGGGCACCACCGCTCATGACTCTCACGGGGGCAACGGACGCGATGATCGCGTGGGTCGCCTCCTTGATGATGGTGTCTCCCGCTACGGCGGGGCCGTCGCCGGACTCTCCGTCACGCAGCGGGCGCGCGATGGTCTCGAGAGTGAGGACGTGGCTCTTGGGGATGTCGCGCAGGAAGTCCTCGACGTAGGCATCCGCGGGATGGAGCACGAGGTCCATCGCCGTGCCCATCTGCACGATCGCGCCATCGCGCATGATGGCGATCCGATCACCGAGTTTCATCGCCTCGCTGAGGTCGTGGGTGATGAAGACCATGGTCTTGCCGAGCTCGCGATGCAGTCGGATGACCTCATCTTGCATATCGCGGCGGATGAGAGGGTCGAGCGCACTGAAAGGCTCGTCAAGGAACATCACGTCTGGATCTACGACGAGGGCACGGGCCAGGCCCACGCGCTGCTGCATGCCACCCGAGAGCTGCTCGGGGTAGGAGTTGGCGTAGCCCGCCAGTCCCACGAGTTGGATGACCTCCTCCGCACGGGCATAGCGATCTTCCTTCTTCACGCCCTGGATCTCGAGGGGGTAGGCGATGTTGTCGATCACCTTGCGGTGGGGAAGGAGGCCGAAGTGCTGGAAGACCATGGAGAATTCCGTGCGTCGCAAGTGCCGCAACTGCTTGTCATTGGCCTTGAGGATGTCCTCACCTTCGATGATGACCTCGCCTGCCGTCGAGTCCACGAGACGGGTGAGACAGCGCACGAGTGTCGACTTGCCCGAGCCGGAGAGTCCCATGACGACGAAGACCTCACCCTCGGCGACATCTAAGGTGACGTCACGGACGGCCGCGGTGCACCCCGTGTCCGCGAGCAGTTGGTCGCGGGGAAGATCGGCGTACGGCGTACCCACGATCTTGTCGGCCTGCGGGCCGAAGACCTTCCACAGGTGGCGCACCGAGATCGCAGGCGAACCCGCAGTCACAGTCGGACTCGTCATCTCATGCCTCCTCGGAGAACCAGCCGCTCGGGGCCGGTGAGAGGTTGCGGTACACGTGCTTGGCCTCGAGATACTCGTGCAGGCCGCTCGGCCCGAGCTCGCGACCGACACCTGACTGCTTGAAGCCGCCCCACTCGGCCTGAGGCAGGTAGGGGTGATAGTCGTTGATCCAGATGGTTCCGTGACGCAGTGCAGCCGCGACGCGTTCCGCCTTCCCCGCATCCGACGTCCACACGGCGCCCGCCAGGCCGTAGACCGTGTCGTTGGCCAGCGCGATGGCTTCCTCCTCGGTGGAGAAGGTCTCGACCGTGAGCACGGGCCCGAAGGACTCGTCCTGCACGCAGGTCATGTCGGTCCGGCAGCCATCGAGCACAGTGGGAAGGTAGTAGCAGCCGCCCGCGAGCGCGGGGAATTCGATGGGATCGGGGGCGCTCCCGCCGCACCGGAGCACGGCTCCCTCCCCGAGAGCCCCCGCCACGTACTTCTCGATCTTCTGCCGGTGCTGGGGGGAGATGAGCGGGCCGGTCTCGGCATCGGGGTCGAAGGGACCGCCGAGGCGGATGCGCTGGGCGCGGCGCACGATCTCGTCGACGACGCGGTCGTGGATCGATTCCTCCACCAGCAGCCGTGCCCCCGCCGAGCAGACCTGGCCGCTGTGGAGGAAGACCGCCGTGAGCGCGTTGTCGATGGCAGCATCGAGGTCGGCATCGGCGAAGATGATGTTGGGATTCTTGCCCCCGAGTTCGAGCGCGACCTTCTTCACCGTCGCGGCGGCGTCGGCCATGATGCGTCGCCCGGTCACTACCCCGCCCGTGAAGGACACCATGTCCACGTCGGGATGCGTGGCGAGCGGGGCACCCGCCGTCGCGCCCGCACCCAGGATCAGGTTGCCTACACCGGGTGGTAGGCCTGCCTCCTCCAAGAGTCGCATGAGGTGGATCGTTGTACTCGGCGTCAATTCACTCGGCTTGATGACGAAGGTGCAGCCGGCCGCGAGGGCGGGAGCCACCTTCCACGCTGCCTGGAGGAGCGGGTAGTTCCAGGGGGTGATGAGTCCGCACACGCCGACGGGCGAATACTCGATGCGCGAGCGCACATCCGCGTTGCCCGCATCGACGACACGGCCGCCGAGTGCGTCGCCCTGAGCGAGGCCGGCGAAGTAGCGGAAGGACTTCGCCACGTCAGCAACGTCGTACTCGGCCTCGACCAGGCGCTTGCCGGTGTCGAGGGACTCCAGACGGGCAATCACGTCGACATCGCGCTCAAGGAGATCCGCGACACGGGCGAGCAGCCTGCCCCGCTCGGTCACGGGGACACTCGACCAGCGGCCATCGTCGAATGCCGCACGTGCGGCGAGGATGGCGCGCTCGGTGTCGACAGCCGTCGCCTCATCGACGACGCGGACGACCTCCCCGTCAGCTGGGCAGCGGATCTCGCGCGTGCCGCCCGCGGCCGCGGGGACCCAGGCACCGTCGATGTAGAGATCAGGCATCGGCCTTCGCTTCCTTGCCGTGGCGGTAGAAGGGCACGTGCTCGGGGGCCAGCGGGGTCGCGCCCTTGATGATGTCGGCAGCCTTCTCCGCGAGCATCATCGTCGGCGCATAGATGTTGCCGTTGGTGACGTACGGCATGACCGAGGCGTCGACGACGCGTAGGCCCTCGGTGCCGTGCACGCGCATCGTGAGCGGGTCCACCACGGACATCTCGTCGATGCCCATGCGCGCAGTGCAAGAGGGGTGATACGCCGTCTCACCGTCCTTGCGCACCCAGTCGAGGATCTGCTCGTCCGTCTCTACCTGAGGCCCGGGCGAGATCTCGCCCGCGCTGTATGGCGCGAAGGCCGGCTGGTCGAGGATCTCGCGCGTCTTGCGGATCGCCTCGACCCATTCACGCTTGTCCTGGTCGGTCGACAGGTAGTTGAAGACGAATGAGGGCGGGGCCATCGGGTCAGCGCTGGTGATCCAGAGCTTGCCACGTGCATCGGAATACATCGGGCCGATATGCACCTGGTAGCCGTGGCCTTCGGCGATCGAGGTGCCGTCGTAGCGCACGGCGATCGGCAGGAAGTGGTACATGAGGTTGGGGTAGGCAACATCGTCGTTGCTGCGGATGAAGCCGCCCGCCTCGAAGTGGTTGGAGGCACCCGGACCCGAGCGCAGGAACAGCCACTGTGCCCCGATGAAGGGCCGACGCCAGAACTGCAGATTGGGATTGAGGGACACCGGCTGCGTGCACGCGTGCTGCACGTAGACCTCGAGGTGATCCTGGAGGTTCTCCCCCACTCCGGGCAGGTCGTGCACGGGATCCACGCCCACCGAGCGCAGGTGCTCGGAGTTTCCGATTCCCGAGAGCTGGAGCAACTGGGGCGAGTTGAAGGCGCCACCCGCGAGGATCACCTCGGAACCGCGCACGCGGATCGGGCGCTTGCCGCCGACGGAGACCTCGACTCCCGTAGCACGCGGTGTCCCACCCGAAGAGTCCATGACGACGCGAGTGACGTGCGCGCGAGTCTTGACGGTGAGGTTCGGCCGCGACTTCGCCGGTCGCAGGTACGCCTTGGTCGCGGAGTAACGACGGCCGTTGTGGACGTTGCGGTCGAACGCCGCGAAGCCCTCCTGCTTATAGCCGTTGACGTCGGCGGTGATCTCGTGACCGGCCTCCTGGACGGCGGCGAAGAACGCGGCGAAAAGCGGGTTCTTCGCCTCGCCGCGCTCGAGGATGAGTGGGCCGCCCTTGCCCCGCCACTCATCGGCACCAGCCCGGCAGTCCTCCATCTTCTTGAAGTAGGGCAGGCAGTGGGCGTAGTCCCAGGTCTCCATGCCGGGATCGCTGGCCCAACGCTCGTAGTCCAGCGGGTTGCCGCGCTGGAAGATCATGCCGTTGATGCTGCTGGACCCACCGAGGATCTTGCCGCGGCCGTGATTGACCCGCCGTCCGTTCATGTGCGGCTCGGGCTGCGAGGCGTACATCCAGTCGTAGAGCGGGTTGCCGATAGGGAAGGTCAGGGCAGCGGGCATGTGGACGTAGACGTCGAAGGGATAGTCCGGGCGGCCGGCCTCGAGCAGGAGGACCGTGGTCGACGCGTCCTCGCTCAATCGCGCTGCGAGCGCCGAGCCTGCCGAACCCCCGCCGACGATGATGTAGTCGTATCCCTTGGGCATGCCGACACCCTAGGCGATCGACTTCGGCTCAGTCGCCGAGTTCGGCGCGACGACGTACGACGTACTCTTCGAGCTCCGCGCGGATCGACTCCTCCAGCGGCGGCTGCTCGTACTCCTCGAGCTTCTTCTCGTAGATCTCGCGCGCGCGCTCGACGGTGTCCCTGCCACCGAGTCGCATCCAGCGCTCGTAGTTGTCGGAGTTCCACAGGAAGGGTCGGTAGAAGCACGTGCGGAAGCGCTCCATCGTGTGCTCGGCGCCGAGGAAGTGACCGCCCGCGCCGACCTCCTCGTGAGCACCGAAGGCGAGCTCCTCCTCACTGAAGTCCACCGGAGTGAACTCGCGCTGCAGGGATTCGAGGATCTGCACGTCGATGACGTACTTCTCGTAGCTGGCCACGAGGCCCCCCTCGAGCCAGCCGGCGGTGTGCATGACGAAGTTGGTGCCGGCGAGGAAGGTCGGGAGCATCGTCATGAGCGACTCGAAGATCGCCTGCCCATCGGGCGTCTGCGAGGAGTTGAGGCCTCCGCCCGTGCGGAAGGGCAGCCCGAAGTGGCGAGCGATCTGACCCGTGCAGAGAAGGCCGATCGCGGACTCCGGGGTGCCGAACTGGGGCGAGCCCGACTGCATGTCGATGTTGGAGAGGAAGCTGCCGAAGACCACGGGCGCACCCGGGCGGATCAGCTGCGTGAGCGCGATGCCGGTGAGTGTCTCCGCCATCTGCTGCGCCAGGGTCGCCGGGATGGAGACGGGAGACATCGCCCCCATGAGCAGGAACGGCGTGAGGATGACCGGCTGCATCGCCTTGGCGTACTCGAACTGCGCCTCGAGCATGCGGTCGTCCCAGCGCAGGGGCGAGTTGCAGTTGACGAGCGAGATGCACACCGGAGTCTTCTCGATGGACTCGCGGCTGCCGAAGAGGATCTCGCTCATGCGGATGGTGTCGAGTGCACGCGTGCCGCTGACGACATTGCCCATGTAGATCTTGTCCGTCAGGGTCATGGCGGCGTAAAGCATGTCGAGGTGGCGGGAGTCCAGCGGAGCATCGCTGGGCTCGCAGACGACACCGCCCACGCTGTCCATGGCAGTGAAGGACTGCGCGAGTTTCGCGAAGTTGCGGTAGTCCTCCATCATCGCGTCGCGGCGCACATCACCCTGGCGGACGAAAGGCGGGCCGTAAACGCTCGAGAAGACCATCGAATTGCCACCGATGTGGACGGTGTTGTCGGGGTTGCGCGCCTGGATGTCGAATTCGCGCGGTGCCTTGGCGACCTGCTCGAGCACGAAGTCGGGATCGAAGAAGACCTTGTCGCCATCGGTGCGCATGCCGGCGGCCTTGAAGAGCTCGACGGCCTCGGGCATCATGAACTCGATGCCAAGCTCCGAGACGATGCGGCGCCAGCCCTTGTCGAGGACCGCCATGGACTCCTCGGAGAGGATCTCGTAGCGCGGCAGGGTGTTCTCGAACATCGACTCTCCCGATTCGCCGTGGCCGGTTAGGCCTTGACCGGTTGGTGACGGGATCCTACACTCCAGTTTTGGAAGTGCGGTTCCATATAGTGGAACTTTCATTCGGCCCGCACGGGCCGCAGGGAGGGATCGGCACATGGCCGGACCGGTCGGCACGCAGGCGGTGGATCGCGCCGCCGCCGTGCTCACGGCCGTCCTCGGCTCGACCGATCCCGTGACCTTCGCCGACCTCGTCGCGCGCACGGCACTCCCCAAGAGCACGCTCTCTCGCCTGACCACCAGCCTCGAGCGCAACGGCCTTCTCCAGCGCACCACCTCAGGCGCATGGCAGCCCGGTGCAGCGATCACCGACTACGCGCTCTCGGTGCGCCCCGAGGATGACCTCGTCCGCATCGCGCAGCCCTACCTCGACGCACTGGGCGAGGACACGGGCGAGACCGTCAACCTGGCCATCCCTCTCGCAGGAGAGGTCCGCCAGATTGCGCAGGTCGACTCGACCTACCTCCTCGGTGCCGTCAACTGGCTCGATAGGCCCGTGCCCTTCCACTGCAGCGCGCTCGGCCGGGTCTTCCTCGCTCATGGCACGCCAATGCCCTCCGGGCGCCTTCCGCGCGTCACCGAGCGCACGATCACCTCGCGCGCGGAGCTCGCCGAAGCCCTGGACCGGGTGCGGCGCGACGGCGTAGCGATCGTGGATTCTGAGCTCGAGCCCGGTCTCGTCGCGGTCGCGGCCCCCATCCGGTCGGCTGACGGCACCGTGGTCGCCGCCGTCTCCGTGTCCGGCCCGAGCGTGCGCCTCACCGCCAGCGAGATCCCAGCGGTCGCTCAGGCCGTGCGCGCCACGGCGGAAGCGATCGCCGTGGCACTTCGTCCCCTTCGCACGAAAATCCCCACACCCACCGCACGAAAGGCAGGAGCGGCATGACTCCGGACGAGATCCTCAAGGGCCTCTACGACGAGACCATGGTGGGCAACAAGCCCGCGGTGCTGGAACTCACCCAGACCGGCATCGACAGCGGCCTGCCGCCCGAGCGCATGCTCTTCGAGGCACTCATTCCCTCGCTCGAGGAGGTGGGCGCTCGCTTCGAGCGCGGTGACTGGTTCGTGCCCGAGATGCTCATCGCCGGCAAGGCGATGGCCGGGGCACTCGATCTGCTGCGGCCGCTCCTCGCGCAGACCGGCGTCGAGAGCGTGGGCACCTTCCTCATGGGCACCGTCAAGGGCGACGTCCACGACATCGGCAAGAACCTCGTCAACATCATGCTCGAGGGTGCGGGCTTCACCGTGATCGATCTCGGCGTGCAGGTGCCGCCGGAGAAGTTCGTCGCCGCGATCGAGGAGCATCAGCCCGACATCGTCGGCATGTCGGCCTTCCTCACCACGACCATGCCGATGTTCAAGGCCAATATCAACGCGATCGAGAAGGCCGGCCTGCGCGACAAGGTCGTCATCATGGTCGGCGGCGCGCCCGTCACCCAGGAGTACGCCGATGTCTGCGGGGCCGACGGCTACGCCGCAGACGCCGCCACCGCGGTGCGCCGCGCCAAGGAGTTCGTCACCGCGAGGCGAGCGGCCCGCTAGTGCCCAAGCTGCTTCCCCTGCTCGAGCACGCGGTCAAGAAGCCCGTGTGGGACTGCCGCATGTGCGGCCAGTGCGTCCTGCACTCGACCGGCATGACGTGCCCGATGACCTGCCCCAAGACGCTGCGCAACGGGCCCTGCGGCGGCGTGCGCGAGGACGGCCACTGCGAGGTCAAGCCAGAGATGCGGTGCGTCTGGGTCAAGGCTGAGGAGCGCTCGCACTCCCCTCTCAACCCGCACCACTGGGAGGAGGAGTTCAACGAGCTGCGCCCACCGGTCGACAACCGCCTCCAGGGCACCTCGTCGTGGATCAACCTCATCAATGGGCGGGATAGGCGTACGCCGGCAGGCTGGCAGGGGCACTCGCGCGAGCAGCACTCCGCCGTGCCCGGCGCGAGCATGGTCGAGGTCGACGAGCCGATGACGCTCCCGGAGGGCTTCCACTCATGAGCCGTCTCGCCACCCTCCTCGCGGAGGGCAATCGCCCTGTCGTGACCGCGGAGTTCCCCAGCATCGACGGCGGTGGCCTCGCCGCGGTCGAGAAGGCGGCCGACGAGCTCCGCCCCTTCGTCGACGCCGTCAACGCGACGGACAACCCCGCCGCCCATGCACACGCGTCGAATACCTCCATCGCCATCGCCATGTCGCAGTTCGGGCTCGAGCCGATCATGCAGGTGGTGTGCCGCGACAAGAACCGCATCGCGATGCAGGCCGACATCATCGGCGCGAGCCTCTTCGGCATCCAGAACATCGCCTGCCTCACGGGCGATGACGTCACCGCGGGCGATGAGCCCGAGGCGCGGCGCGTCTTCGACCTCGACAGCACCCAGCTCATCAAGGTCGCGAGCGGGCTGGCCGAGGGCCACTACCTCTCCGGCCGCGCCATCAAGCAACCCCCCGAGCTCTTCGTCGGCGCGGTGGAGAACCCCTTCGCTCCCCCGCTGGACTACCGGGTCATGCGTGCGCTCAAGAAGTCCGAGGCGGGGGCGCGCTTCCTGCAGCTACAGATCGGCTACTACCCCGAGCGTCTCGAGAACTTCGTGGCGGGCTGCGTCGAGCACGGCGTCACGCGCACGACGTCACTCCTCCCGACGGTGGTGCTCACCAAATCGGCCAAGGCGCTGTCCTTCATGGACGACTCCGTGCCGGGGATCTCAATCCCTGCCGACATGATCGCGCGCGTCGCCGGAGCCGGTGACAAGGATGCCATCGCCGAGGAGTCCTACCAGCTGACCCTCGAGTTGAGTCGCCACGCGCTCTCCCTCTCCGGTGTCTCCGGGATCCACCTCACCGACTTCCGGCACGACGGTTCCCTTGAGCGACTGGTCCGCGACCTAGGCATCGGCCCTGCCTTCGACCCGGTGGCGTCCGCTGCCGGCACCACCACCGCATAGGAGTCCCATGCACACCGTCCTCCGCTCCGCGACGTCGACCGTGACCATCGGCCCGGACCAGCCCTTCTGCATCATCGGCGAGCGCATCAATCCGACGGGGCGCAAGAAGTTCCAGGAGCAGCTGCGTGTCGAGGACCTCTCAGCCGTGGAGATCGACGTCGCTCAGCAGATCGCTGGCGGGGCGATGATGCTCGACGTCAACATGGGTGCTCCCCTGATCGATGAGGTCAAGCTCCTCGGCGATGCCGTGCGCCTCGTGCAGTCCCTGACCGATGTGCCCCTGTGCATCGACTCCTCGATCGTCGAGGCGCTCGAGTCCGGCCTCGCGGCGTACGAAGGCAAGGCCCTGGTCAACTCCGTGACGATGGAGCGCGAGCGCATCGACGCGATCCTGCCGCTGGTCAAGCGCTACGGCGCCGCCGTCATCGCGCTGCCCAATGACGAGGAGGCGATCCCGGAGGATCCGCACCGTCGCCTGGAGCTCGCCAAGCAGCTCGTGGGCATCGCGACCGAGGAGTTCGGCATCCCGATCGAGGACATCGTCGTCGACCCCCTGGCGATGCCGATCGGTGCGGATCACACGCTCGCAATGAAGACGATGGAGGCGATCCACCTCATCTCCACCGAGATCGGCGTCAACACCACTCTGGGTGCGTCCAATGTGTCCTTCGGCATGCCCGACCGCCACACGCTCAACGCCGTCTTCCTGCCCATGGCGATGAAGGCTGGCCTCACCAGCGCGATCATGGACTCGCGCACCCCGCAGATCGTGGACGCGATCAAGGGCGCGGATCTCATGATGGGCAATGACGAGTGGGGCGCGACCTGGATTGCGGGGCACCGCGCGAAGCAGGCCGCCGCACAGGCGGCCGAGGCGGCCGCTCAGGCATGACCGCACTCGACGACGCGACCGCTGCGCCCTCCGGGCCGGCGCGCGTCAGCCTGACCTTCGAGCCCGCGGGCAAGTCGGTGCGCGTACCCAATGGCGTGAGCGTCTTCGATGCCGCGCTCTGGAACGGCGTCGCAATCGACTCGACCTGCGGCGGACACGGCACGTGCAAGAAGTGCAAGGTGAAGGTGCTCGACGCGAGCATGCCCATCACCGCCCTTGACGAGCGCGCCTTCTCTGCAGAGCAACTGGCGGAGGGCTGGCGGCTG
>CAZLMT010000030.1:8387-11351 GCA_964560615.1 uncultured Actinomyces sp. | reverse complement strand
CGACCTCACCGTCGACGTGCCCGAGCTCACCACGCGCCCCAAGGCCGCGACGGTGGGCGTCGGCCGCCAGGTGATCCTGCGCCCGGCCGTGCAGAAGCGCTTCATGCAGCTCACCGACGCCACGCTCTCCGACCAGCGCACCGACGTGCAGCGGGTACTCGATGAGATCGACGACCTCGAGCTGACGGTTGATCCGCACGTGGTGCGCACGGTCGGCCGCACGCTGCGTTCATCGAACTGGGAAGTGACCGCCGTCATCGTCGGCACCGAGCTCATCGCCGTGGAGCCCGGTGACACGACCGGCACGTCGTACGGCGTCGCCTACGACCTCGGCACCACCACGGCCGTCGCCACTCTCATGGACCTCACCACCGGCGCACCCATCGCCGTCGCATCCATGCTCAACCAGCAGCAGCCCTTCGGTGCCGATGTCATCAGTCGCATCAGCGCGACGATGCTCGATCCCGACTCACTGCCCAAACTGCAGGAACTCGCGCAGGCCACCCTCGACGACCTCACCCAGGACGTCTGCCAGCAGGCGGGCGTCGACCCGGCATCCGTCTACGAGGTCGCCCTGGCCGGCAATGCGACGATGGCGCAGCTCGTGCTCGGCATCGACCCCGAGCCCCTCGGTGTGGCCCCGTTCATCCTCGCTACGGCGTCCTACTCCGACCTGCTCGCCACCGACCTCGGCGTCCACGTGCATCCGCGGGCGCGGGCGATGCTCTTCCCGCACCTGGGTGCCTACGTCGGCGGCGACATCATCGCCGGAGTGCTGGCTTCCGGGATGGATCGCGATAAGCGCCTGCGCCTCTTCATCGACATCGGCACCAACTGCGAGATCGTTCTGGGCAACGGCGAGCGCCTCATGTCGACCGCCGCTCCCGCGGGGCCGGCGTTCGAGGCTGCGTCGATCCGCTGCGGCATGCGCGCGGCACCCGGCGCCATCGAGGTCGTCTCGATCACCGACGACGGCATCACCCTGCAGGTCATCGGCGATGTCGCACCCATCGGCATCTGCGGCTCGGGCCTGGTCGATGTCATCGCCGAGCTCGCGCGCACCGGCTTGCTCGACTCCTCCGGTCGCTTCCTCACCGATGACCGCATCACCGAGCTGCGCCCTGACCTCGCTGACCGCTTCGTCGAGCGCGACGGTGAGCGCCTCTTCGTGCTCGCGACGGCAGAGGAGTCCGGCGAGGGCAACGACGTCTTCCTCAGCCAGCGCGACGTGCGCGAGCTGCAGTTCGCCAAGGCCGCCATCTCCACCGGGTGGAAGCTCCTGCTCGAGGAGTTCGGCGTGGAGGAGTCGGAGATCCAGCAGGTGCTGCTCGCGGGCTCATTCGGCACCTACCTCTCGGCCAGCAGTGCCATCGGCATCGGCCTGGTGCCGCAGATTCCCGTGATGAGGATCGGACTCCGAGCGACATGGCGCCCACGCTCTGCTCGACGAGATCCACTACGTCGAGCTGTCCGATCGCACCGACTTCAACGACCGGTTCGTCGATGAGCTCGCCTTCCCCTAGGTCGCTCCTCGAAGGGGCGGAGCCCCTTCGAAAGCGACTTCCTAGGCGCGCGCTCATCCTCTGCGGCGCCCTCAGCGCCGATGCCTCGGCGTGGATCGAGGAGTCCGGTGCGGATGTCGCGATCCATCCCCTGCCGCCGCTGCTGCACAACCGGCCCGAGCGCATCGCTCCCGAGGTCGAGCGACTCGTCCTCGAGTTGAAGGTCGACTACGACGAGATCGCGATCGGCTACGCCGACTGCGGCACGCACGGCGCCCTTGACGAGGTGTGCCAGCGACTCGGCGTGCAGCGCCTGCCGGGGCGCCATTGCTACGACCTGTACGCCGGCGAGCAGGAGATGACCGACATCTGGGAGGCCGAGCCCGGCACCTACGTGCTCACCGACTTCCTCGTGCTGTCCTTCGATCGCGTCGTCTGGCGCGAGTTGGGGCTGGACCGCCACCCGGACCTGCGGGACGACTACTTCCGCCACTACACGCGAGTGGTGTGGCTGGCGGGTCGGCGTACCCCCGACCTGGAGCGCGCAGCCCGGCGGGCGGCCGACCGGCTCGGGCTGCCGCTGGAGATCGTCGACGCCCCGGGCCGCCTCGGCCCGCCCCTGGCCGACCTCCTCACCTGACCCCCCGACCCCGCGCCGAGTGGCCAGTAGTCGGGCGGCTCCATGGGGAGGAAGTCATCGACAACTGACCTCTCGACGCTTGATGGGCTGACCCGGAGGCCTGGATTCAATCTTGGGGAATCTGATGTACAACTGGCCGCACAACTGATATATCTGTCTCTGTGACCTCCGCCGTCCTCGTGCAGCCCGACTTCCGGGGCGGAGAGTCGCAGGCGGACCTCGCCTACCGAGAGATCCGCGCCCGCATCGTCACCCTCGAGCTCCCTCCCGGCTCCGTGCTCAGCGAGCCCGAACTCCAGGAGCGTCTGGGCCTCGGTCGCACCCCCATCCGCGAGGCCCTGCGCACGCTCGCGCACGAGCGGCTCGTCGAGGTCTACCCACGCCGCGGGATGTTCGTCGCCGCCCTCGACCCGCGCGACCTCGCGTCGCTGTCCGAGGTGCGGGAGGAGATGGAGCCCTTCGCCGCGCGCCTGGCCGCGGAGCGACGTACCGACGACGACCTGATCGTCATCGACGCCCTGCTCGCCGAGCTCGACGGGTTGGTCGGTCTTGAGCCGGTCAAGGAGGGCGTGCGACGCCTCGTGGCGATCCACCGCCTCAACCTCGAGCGCGTCCAGCAGGGGCGGGTGGGGCTGCGCGAGAAAGCGCGTCTGCAGGAAAGCCTGATGCGTCAGATGCACCATCGTATCAAGAACAATCTTACCATCATCGAGAGCCTTATCGACCTGAAAAGCGCTGACCTTGTAGATAATTCATCCGCACAGTTGATGGAGGATTTGCGCAGGCGGATCCACTCGATAGAAGCCCTCCACGACTGCCTGT
>CAZLMT010000030.1:0-8377 GCA_964560615.1 uncultured Actinomyces sp. | reverse complement strand
CATCGAACTCGATCAGCGCATCCACCATCACGTCTACCACTGCGCCCACAACGACTTCCTCCAGTCGATGTGCGACCAGCACTACATGCACGCCCTGCGCATCTGGTTCCTCGCCCTCGACCGGGTCATGCACCTCGAGGACGCAGTTGCAGAGCACAGGGATCTCCTCCTGGCCATCCGCGACGGCGACGCCGACCGGGCAGCCAAGGTCATGTCCTCCCACGTCCACGGCTTCGAAGCCGAGGTACGACGGGCTATCTAGACCGCTTCACCCCACACCGCACCATCCGAGAGGAAGACAATGAGCACCCTGCCGAGCAAGGCCAAGTGCGTCGTCATCGGCGCCGGCATCGTGGGCAACTCCGTGGCCTACCACCTGGCGCGCCTGGGCTGGCGCGACATCGTCCAGATCGACAAGGGCCCGCTGCCCAACCCCGGCGGCTCGACCGGTCACGCGTCGAACTTCATCTTCCTCGTCGACCACAACAAGGAGATGGCGCAGCTCACGCTCGACAGCCTCGCGCAGTACAAGGAGCTCGACACGTTCTTCGAGTCCGGCGGCATCGAGGTCGCCCGCACCCCCGAGCGCATGCAGGAGCTCACCCGCCGCATCACCTCGGGCAAGTCCTGGGGCATCGAGGACATGAGTCTGCTCACGCCGGACGAGGTCAAGGAGATGGTCCCCTTCATCGACGAGACGGTCATCCTCGGTGGCTTCTACACCAAGGGTGTCGGCGTGTGCGACTCACTGCGTGCGGGCACGCTCATGCGCGAGAAGGCCATCGAGATGGGGGCGCTTCAGTCCTTCGCCAACGTCGAGGTCGAGGACCTCACCGTCACCGACGGCCGCATCAAGGCCGTCGTCACCGATCAGGGCACGATCGAGGCGGAGTACGTCGTCATCGCCACCGGGTGCTGGAGCCGTCAGATCGCGGCCATGGCTGGCGCCGAGATCCCGCTCACCCCCGCCGTGCACCAGATGAAGGACATCGGCCCCGTCGCGATGTTCGCCGACGCCAAGGGTGATCTCGAGTACCCCATCGTCCGCGACATGGACACCAACATGTACGAGCGCCAGCACGGCACGGGCCTGGAGATCGGCTCCTACGCCCACCGCCCGATCCTCTACGACGCAGAGGACATCCCCTCGAACGCCGAGGCCGCGCTCTCCCCCACCGAGTTCCCCTTCACCCCGGAGGACTTCGCCGATCAGGATGAGCACGCACTCGAGCTCATGCCCGAGATCGTCGGCGATGAGAACGCCCAGGAGAAGTACGCCATCAACGGCCTGCTCTCCCTCACCCCCGACGGCATGCCGATCCTCGGCGAGACGCCCGAGGTCAAGGGCCTGTGGTCCGCCGCCGCCGTGTGGGTCAAGGAGGGTCCGGGTGTCGGACGCGCCATGGCGGAGTGGATGGTGCTCGGCCAGCCCGAGATCGATCTGCACGCCTCCGACATCGCCCGCTTCTACCCCGGGCAGACCACGACCAAGCACATCAAGGACCGCACGTCGGAGGGCTTCAATAAGACGTACGGAATCGTGCACCCCGCCGAGCAGTGGGCGTCCAACCGCGAGGTGCGACTCTCGCCGTACTACGAGCGCGAGAAGGCGCTTGGCGCCGTCTTCTACGAGACGGTCCAGTGGGAGCGCCCCTTCTACTACGAGTCCAACTCCGGGCTCGTCGAGAAGTACGGCGACGCCGTGATGCCGCGCACCGCCGAGTGGGAGTCGCGCTGGTGGTCGCCCATCATCAACGCCGAGCACCTGCAGATGCGCGAGACCGCGGGCCTGGTCGACCTCACCGCCTTCGCACTCTTCGACATCACCGGCCCGGGCGCGCTCGCGACCGTGCAGCGCGTGTGCATGCGCCAGATGGACGTCGCCGTGGGCAAGGTCGTCTACACCCCGGTGCTCGCCCCCAATGGCGGCTTCCGCTCTGACCTCACCGTCATGCGCCTCGGCGATGACCACTTCCGCGTGGTCACCGGCGGTGCGCACGGCATGAGCGACCTCAAGTGGTTCAAGGACCACGCCGCTGAGGGCGCGACGTTCACCAACCTCACCGATGACATCTCCACCATCGGCCTGTGGGGCCCCAACGCCCGCGCGATCCTCTCGGCCGTCACCGATGCCGACGTGAGCAACGAGGGCTTCGGCTTCGGCACCTGCCGCAAGATCACGATCGCGGGCAAGACGGTGCTCGCCTCGCGTATCTCCTACGTCGGTGACCTCGGCTGGGAGATCTACGTCCCCATGGCCGATGGCGGGGCGGTCTGGGATGCGGTCTGGGCCGCCGGCCAGGATCACGGCCTCATCCCCGTGGGCATCGGCGTCTACGGCACCACCGGCCGCCTCGAGAAGGGCTACCGCGCCTACGGTCCCGAGCTCGAGGGCGACTTCACCGTCGTCGAGGCCGGCATGAGCCCGAAGAAGATCAAGGACGCGGACTTCATTGGCAAGGAGGCGCACCTGCGCCACCGCGAGTCGGCACCCGCGGCCACGATGTGCCTGCTCACCGTCGATGACCAAAAGCTGCGCACCTGGCACATCGCGAACAGCCGGTCGCCGCGGTCATGTGCGGGTTGACCGTGGTGGATCACACCAGTTCCACCGGCGAGAAGCGCTACATGCTCGGTGGCGAGCCGATCCTCACCAAGGACGGTCAGCCGATCACCGATTCACATGGTCGCCGCTCCTACGTCACCTCCGCGGGCTCGGCCCCTTCGGTCGGCAAGCACGTCCTCATGACCTACCTGCCCCCGGAGTACTCCTCGCCCGGCACGCACCTGGTCGTGGAGTACCTCGGTGATCAGTACCCCGTCACCGTCGAGGGCTCCGGCGCGATCTTCGACCCAGCGAACGATCGGATCATGTCGTGAACATCGCCGTCTGCATCAAGCGAATCCCGCTCTCACCCGGTATGTGGAGCCTCACCGCCGATGAGACCGCGATCGACACGAGCGGCAGCGCTATGGGCTGGACCCTCAGCCCGCACGAGGAGTGCGCCGTCGAGGCCGCCGTCCAGCTCGCCGAGGGCGACGGATCGGTGATCGCGTTCTCGCTCGGCACCGCCGACTCCGCGGAGCAGATCCGCGAGGTCATGGCGGTGGGCGTGGACCGCGGCGTGCTGCTCGAGACCGACGGCGCGGACTGGGACGGCCAGGCAACCGCCGCCGCTCTCGCCGCCGCGATCACGGCTGACGAGACCAGCTTCGACGCGGTCATCGTGGGCACAGAGTCGGCGGATGCGTCGGGCTACCAGGTCGGCGTACGCATGGCGCACGCCCTCGGGTGGCCGATCGTCACCAACGTCAAGGGCCTGAGCGTCGAGGGCGGTGTCGCGCGCTGCGAGCGCGTCGTCGGCTCCGAGCGCGAGGTCTACGAGGTCAACCTGCCCGCGGTGATTGCAGTCAAGGACGGCGTCAACATCCCGCGCTATCCCTCTGTGCCCGGCCGCATCAAGGCCCGCAAGAAGCCGCTCGACTCGGTGACGCCCGAGTCACGGCCGGCACGCATGGAGAAGGTCAAGCTGGCCCTGCCCCCGCAGGAGACCAGCAGCGCCAAGGTCCTCGGCACCGGTGCCGAGGCTGCTCCCCAGATCGTCGAAGTCCTCAAGGAGATCGGAGTGCTCACATGATCCTCGTCTATGTCGATCACGATCGCGGGGTCCTGGACGAGTTCTCGCTGCAGGCTGTCGCGGCTGCGCGCGGCCTGGACGCCGATGTGCAGGCCGTCATGGTGGGGGCCGACGCCGTCACTGCGGCCGCACGCCTCGGTGAGTTCGGTGTCACGACGACCCATGTCGCCGTCGACACGCGCATCGGCGACTACACGCCCATGGCTTCGGGTCGGGCCATCGCACAGATGGCTCGGCAGCTTGCCCCGGCCGCCGTCCTCGCCGTCGGCTCCCCTCGCGGCAACGAGGTCCTCGCCCATGCGTCCGCGATCCTCGATGAGCCTTTCGCCGCCGACTGCACGGCGATCACCCTCGGGGACGGGGTCTCCACCGTGACCCGCAATCGCTGGGCCGGGAATGTGCTGGAGGACGCCCGCGTCCACGCACCGATGCTCATGGCCACAACGGCCCTGCATGCCTTCGCGCCCGATCCGGTCACAGGCTCCGGCCCCGCGGCCGTCGTGGAGTTCGCTCCCGAGCTCACCGATGCCGACCTCGCCGTGCGCGTGGTCGATCGTGTCGGCGGTGGCGGTGGTGGTGTGAGCCTTGCCGAGGCCAAGGTCGTCATCTCCGGCGGCCGCGGCGTGGGCGAGGGTGGCTTCGGCCCGCTCGAGGAGCTCGCCGCCCTGCTCGGCGGAGCGGTCGGCTGCTCGCGGGTGGTCACCTCCGCCGGTTGGCGCCCCCATGCCGAGCAGGTGGGACAGACCGGCACCAAGGTGGCTCCCGACCTCTACATCGCCATCGGCATCAGCGGCGCGACCCAGCACATCGCCGGCTGCAAGAACGCCAAGACCATGATCGCCATCAATACCGACCCGGACGCGACCATCATGTCGTTCGCCGACTACGCCGTCATCGGCGATGCGGCGACCGTCATGCCCGCACTCGTCGAAGCCGTCCGCGCCGCTAAGTCCTAGAAATATGTCCTAGAAAGAGGAAGAGTCATGCCGTCCGACATCGAGATCGCCCAGGCCACCGAGATGGATCCCATCTCCGAGGTGGCCGCCTCCCTCGGCATCCCGCAGGAGGCCCTGGAGCCCTACGGCCACTACAAGGCCAAGGTCTCCAACGCCTGGCTCGACTCGCTGCCGGAGCGACCCGGCTCGCACCTCATCCTGGTGACAGCCATCAGCCCCACCCCGGCGGGCGAGGGCAAGACGACGACGACGGTTGGCCTCGGCGACGGGCTTCGGCGTATCGGCAAGGACGCGATGATCTGCCTGCGCGAGCCCTCGCTCGGGCCAGTCTTCGGCATGAAGGGCGGTGCCGCTGGCGGCGGCTACGCCCAGGTGGTGCCCATGGAGGACATCAACCTCCACTTCACCGGTGACTTCAGTGCGATCGGGTTGGCCAACAACCTCCTCGCGGCGCTCATGGACAACCACATCCACCACGGCAATGCCCTCGGCATCGACGTGCGTCGCGTCACATGGAAGCGCGTCATGGACATGAACGACCGCGCGCTCCGCGACATCGTCGTCAGCCTGGGCGGCCCCGCCAACGGCTACCCGCGCGAGGACGGCTTCGACATCGTCGTGGCCTCGGAGGTCATGGCGATCTTCTGCCTCGCGACCTCACTCGAGGACCTCAAGGAGCGACTGGGCAACATCATCGTCGCCTACAACCGCGACAAGCAGCCCATCCGCGCACGCGACCTCGACGCCGACGGCGCCATGACCGTGCTGCTCAAAGACGCCTTCCAGCCCAATCTCGTGCAGACCCTCGAGCACACCCCCGCCTTCGTGCACGGTGGCCCCTTCGCCAACATCGCGCATGGCTGCAACACCGTCGTGGCGACCAAGGCGGCCCTCAAGCTCGCCGACTACGTCGTCACGGAGGCCGGCTTCGGCGCTGACCTCGGCGCGGAGAAGTTCATCGACATCAAGTGTCGCAAGTCGGGCCTGCGCCCCTCGGCCGCCGTGATCGTCGCCACTATCCGCGCGCTGAAGTACCACGGCGGAGGCGACCTCAAGACGATCACCGAGGAGGACCTCGGCGCACTCGAGAAGGGCATCGTCAATCTTCGGCGCCACATCGAGAACGTCAGGGACGTCTACGGCGTGCCCGTCATCGTCTCGATCAACAACTTCACCTCGGACACTCAAGGAGAGGTCGACCTCCTGCACCGCCTCGTGACCGACGCGGGCGCCCAGGTCGTGCTCGCCACGCATTGGGCCGATGGTGGCGCCGGCACGGAAGATCTCGCCCGCGCGGTGGTCGAACTGTGCGAGCAGCCCAGTGAGGTCACCTTCGTCTACCCCGACGAGGCCAGCCTCTGGGAGAAGATCGAGGCGATCGCCACGCGCGTCTACCGCGCTGACGAGGTGACTGCCAGCTCCAAGGTCCGCACGCAGTTGCGCGAGCTCCAGGACATGGGCTACGGCCATCTGCCGGTGTGCATCGCCAAGACGCAGTACTCCTTCTCGACCGACGCTGCCCTCCGGGGGGCGCCCACGGGGCACAGCCTGGACGTGCGCGAGGTGCGCCTGTCGGCCGGCGCGGAATTCGTGGTCGTGGTCTGCGGCGACATTATGACCATGCCCGGACTGCCCAAGGCGCCCGCAGCGGAGCGGATTGACCTGGTCGACGGTGCGGTTGTGGGACTCTTCTGACATGGCCTATGACATCCACACGGTAGAGATCGAATCCCAGCACGCCGCAGTCGTTTCCCGGGACTGCACGGTCGAGGAGGTCGGGCCCTTCCTGGGTCAGGCATTCGACCAGGTCCTCAGCGCACTGGCACGTGAGGCAGTCGCCGTCGACGGCAAGCCCTTCGCCCGCTACGACATGGTCGATGGTGGGTTCCGCGTCGAGGCAGGCTTCCCGTGCCCGCCCGACCTGGACCTCGACGGAGACGTGCACACCATCACGCTGCCGGGCGGCACGGCGGCCGTGACGACCCACCTCGGTGCCTACTCCGACGTCGCTGCGGCGTACGCCGCGATTGAGGCCTGGTTCGCCACGTCAGGCCACCGCCCGACGGGCGCACCGTGGGAGACCTACCTGGATGGCCCCGAGGTGCCCCAGCCGCGCACGACGGTCACCTGGCCCTGCACCCTCGCCTGATCCTGTAGTTCGTCGAGTGCCGCCGGGGCTCACCAGATGAGTGCGAGGGCGGGTGCATCCGCCTTCCCGCGCGCGATCCCCTCGGCGATCGCGGGGCCGATCGTGGCCGCATCCATGAAGTCAATGTCGGGATCGGGATTGGCAATGGCGACATGCACGACGCTCCCCTTGGACCGCAGGTACGCCGCCTCCCGCTCGGCAGTGCCCGGGTTGATGCGCTCGGCGATGCCGAATGACGGGTTGACGTGCTTCGGTGGATTCGCCTGGAAGTCGAACATCGCGATGATGAGGACTGACTTCGCGCCCTCGAGCATCTGCGCATGAGTACTCGAAGTGCTCACTCCGCCATCCATGCACAGGCGATCTCCCAACCATGTTGGCCCATTCACGCCGGGGAGAGAGGAACTGGCCGCGCACGCCAGGGAGATCGTCACACCGGAGTCGCTGCTCGCGACGAGTGATTCGCCCGTGTAGCAGTCCGTCGACGTCGTGTAGTGCCCTGAGGGCCACTCGGTCAGCCCGAGGATCCTCTGCACCGAACCGACGTACTTGTCATCGGGCGCGTTGTGCGCCGCCATAGCCGCGCGCCCGATCTGCTGCAGCGTCCCCGGCGTGATCTGCTCGGTCTCCCCCATCACCGTACGCGCGCGCGCCTGCGATGGGGCACCCGCGCTGATGTTGAGTTCCTTGTTGGCCAATGCCGGATCGTTGCCGAGTTGCTGCAGAGCTGCTGTGAACTCTCTGAGGCGCCCACCCTTGATGGCTGCGCCCACCAAAGACCCGGCGCTCGTGCCGATCGTGACATCAGCCTTGGCGAGGTCGACACCCGCCCCGAGGAGGCCGTTGGCATACCCGAGCATCCACGCGATGAACCACTCTCCGCCACCGCCGAGAGCGACGGCGCGTGCGGCCCCTGATCCGATAGGACCCCGCTCCGCCATCGTGGAAACCGGCATGTGACCTCCTGCGATTGCGGAACGATCCGAGAGCCCCCGGTCAGGATTGAACTGACGACCTACCGCTTACAAGGCGGTTGCTCTACCACTGAGCTACGGAGGCGTGCCGCCCTATCTTGCCAGCCTGGACCGGCGTGAGGGATCAGGAGCCCAGGGAGACGCAGTCCACTTCTGCAGGGATCTCCTGGGGCACCGTGAAGTTCGCCAGGGCGATGTACTCCCACTTCCCCTCCTGGCTGAGCAGATACGTGAGCAGGCGCGGGGACGCCGTGTCGCGATACTCATCCCCCTCCATGACGATGTCCCTCACCACGGCATCGAAGGAGGCGACGAGGAGATCACCGTTTCGGGCGATGCCGATGTTGTCGGCCTCGTACGCCGATGCCGGAGACCATTCGATGGGCTTCCCGTCGGCCGTCGGCCAACCCTGGCCATCAGCGAGTTGAATCTGTCCCTCCGCGTGACGCATGGACTGCTTGACCTGGCCCAATGTGATGGCACGGTGCTGCTCGACGAGCGACGTCCCCAACTCGAGGTCCTCCGCGGACGTGACGGGTGGCTCGCCACTCACGGGGATCGGGGCCTGACCGCAGATCGCGGCGACAGAAGTGTTGAAGTTGGCGTAGCTCACCGCCACCCAGTGGCCCAGCACATCGTCCCACTTAAACACCGAAATGC
>CAZLMT010000029.1:19677-22983 GCA_964560615.1 uncultured Actinomyces sp. | reverse complement strand
CACCTCGGCGTGCTCGCCGCATCACCCGATCTGCTCGAGACCCTGCACCCAGACAAGCTGCTGCCCGCGACCAATGTCGTGCCGGAGCGCTTCGAGCTCGGCACGCTCCCCTATGAGCTCCTCGCCGGCGTGACCGCGGCCGTCGACGTGCTGGCCGACCTGGTGCCCGGCGGTGAAGGCACTCGCCGTGCGCGCATCCTCGCCTCCATGGCAGCACTCGAGGACTACGAGGACGACCTGCATGCACGCATGCGGGAGGGACTGGAGACCATCCCGGGCATTCGGCTCTACAGCAACGCCAAGCACCGCACGCCCACCGAGACCTTCACCATCGACGGTCACGCGCCCGACGACATCTCTGCACACCTCGCCGAACGCGGGGTCAACGCACCGGCGGGCAACTTCTACGCCCTGGAAGTGTCGCGCTGGCTCGGCCTCGGGGACGCCGGCGGTGTGCGTGTCGGCCTCGCGCCATACTCGAATGAAGACGACGTCGACCGACTCATCACCGGCCTGCGCGAGCTGGCCGTCTAGTCCAGGAGGACCCGTGCTCGCTGCCGCCGCCACCTCAATCCATCCGGACGACCCGCTCGCCGGCCTCACCGTCGGGGAATTCGACACGCCCACACCCGATGAGGGCTGGGTCCGCGTCGCGGTTCGCGCGGCGAGCCTCAACCACCACGATCTGTGGAGCCTGCGCGGGGTGGGGCTCTCCGCTGACCGTCTGCCGATGATCCTCGGCTGCGATGCGGCCGGGGTCCTCGAGGATGGCAGCGAGGTCATCGTCTACGCCGTGATCGGAGATCCTGCGGCGGGTGGGGGCGATGAGACCCTCGACCCGCGCCGCTCGATGCTCTCGGAGGTCTACCCCGGCACCCTCGCGGAGTACGTGTGCGTGCCGGCGCGCAATGTCCTCGCCAAGCCCGAGGCGCTGGACTTCGCCTCTGCCGCATGCCTGCCCACGGCGTGGCTCACGGCGTACCGCATGCTCACGACCAAGGCGCAGATCCAGCCCGGTCAGACTGTGCTGGTGCAGGGGGTCGGCGGCGGAGTCTCGACGGCGGCGATTGCTCTGGCGAAGCAGCTGGGCGCACGTGTCTGGGCGACGAGCCGCGATGAGGCCAAGCGAGCAGCGGCGATCGACCTCGGCGCAGACGAGGCCTTCGAGCCCGGAGCGCGACTCCCCGAGCGCGTGGATGCCGTGATGGAGAGCGTGGGCGAGGCGACGTGGTCGCATTCGCTCAAGGCGCTGCGACCCGGCGGGCGACTCGTCGTGTGCGGCGCGACGAGCGGCCCCAATCCCCCCGCCGACCTCAACCGCGTCTTCTTTCTCCAGCTCGAGGTGCTCGGCTCCACCATGGGCACGCGCGATGAATTCGCTCGACTCATCGACCTCGTCGCCTCCTCGGGGCTGCGCCCGAAGATTTCGGCCACCTACCCGCTGGCGGAAGCGCGCCAGGGCTTCGCCCAGATGGCCGAGGGCGACGTCATGGGCAAGATCGTCCTCACGGTGGGATAGCCGCTAGGCGTAGTGCGAGCGCTGGGCATCCTCGACGGTGATCCGCTTGCGGAAGACCCAGAAAGACCACGCCTGGTAGGCGATGACCATCGGCAGCCCCACCGCGGCCACCACCGTGATGACGCCCAGGGAGTACGGGCTTGCGGCCGCGCCCTCGACCGTGAGGCTCGCGGCGGGATCGAGCGTGCTCGGGAGCACATTGGGATAGAGCGCGACGAACATCGACGCCACGAAGGCGGCAATGGCGACACCGTGTGCCCAGAAGGCGATGAGCGGTCGCGTCCGCAGGTTGGCGATGAGTGCCACGAGCATGCCGAGGACCGCGAGGATCCCGATGGCCAGGGCGACGGCGTCATCCCGCGAGTAGGACCAGTAGGTCCACGCAGCGAAGGCCGTCATGAGCGCTCCCGCGACGAAGTCGAACCGCGTCGCCCACACCTCGTTCTTGCGCTGCACGGGTCCCGCGGTCTTGAGCGCGAGGAAGGTTGCTCCGTGGGCGAGCGAGAAGGACAGCAGGGTGAGGCCCCCGAGCACGGAGTAGGGATTGATGAAGGACATCAGGCTTCGACCCACGAACTGGCCGCTCGCATCGATGGGGATGCCGTGCACGATCCCGGCCCAGAAGAGGCCGAAGAGGAAGGCGAGCAGGAGCGAGGCGAGCGCGACCGCGGTGTCCCAGCGAGAGCGCCAGGCGGATCCGGGGCGCTTCGATCGATACTCGATCGCCACAGCACGGACAACGATCGCCACGATGACGATGAGCAGGGGGAGGTACGCCGCAGGGAAGAGCGCGGCGTACCAGGCCGGGAAGGCAGCGAAGATCGCGATACCGCCCGTGACGAGCCACACCTCATCGGCATCCCACACGGGCCCGATGGCCGTGAGCATTTGGCCTCGTTCGGCCTCGTCCGCTCCGAGGAAGCGCGAGAGCATGCCGACGCCGAAATCGAAGCCCTCGAGGAAGAAGAAGCCGGTCCACAGCACGGCGATGATGACGAACCACAGCTCGGGGAGCCCCATCACGCCACCTGAGCCGGTCGAGGCGGAGCCGGTTGACCGGCCATGGGCTCATCGTCGTTCGGAGGACCCTTGATGACATAGCGGCGCAGCAGCAGGAACTCCACGATCGCGAAGGCGCCGTACAGGAAGAAGAAGATCGGCAGGCTGATGAAGAGGAACGTCGGCGAGATCTGAGACACGGCGTCCTTCGTGAGCAGCATGTTGTAGACCACCCAGGGCTGGCGAGCGTTCTCCGTGAAGATCCAGCCGAACATGTTGCCCAGCCACGGCGTGAAGACGATCCAGATCGAGATCGCCCAGAAGACGCGCCCCTCCGGAAGGCGACCCTTGCGCGTGCGCCACCACGCCACGAGCATCCACGCGGCCCCGATGAGTCCGAAGCCCATCATGAGACGGAATGCGTAGAAGGCGATCCACACATTGGGCGTGTAGTCGCCCGGACCGAACTGCTCCTCGTATTGCTCCTGCAACTCATTGGCGCCCACGACGACACCGTCGAGGGAATTGGTCGCCACGACGGAGAGCAGGCACGGGATCGAGAGTTCCCAGGTGTTCTCGCGGGCCTCCTGATCGATGATCGCCACGATCCCGAGCGAGGCGCAGGGACCCTCGGTCTCCCACAGCGCCTCGCCGGCCGCGATCTTCATGGGCTGGACGTCTGTGACGATCACCCCGAGGACGTCTCCCACGAGCACCTGTCCCGATGCCGCGATGAGCCCCATCGCGATGGCCGTGCGCCAGGCCCAGCGCATCTCTGTCACATACTG
>CAZLMT010000029.1:5099-19667 GCA_964560615.1 uncultured Actinomyces sp. | reverse complement strand
CGCAAAGACAAAGACCGAGGCCGCCACCAGGCCGCCGAGCACGGTGTGGACGTAGGCCCAGAGGGCAAAGGGCTGGAAGAGCACCGCGCCGATGTCATTGAGCACGGGATATCCCGTGAGCGGGTCCAACTCATAGCCGACCGGATGCTGCATCCAGGAGTTGGCGACGATGATGAAGTACGCCGATGCCCACGTGCCGAAGGTGAAGATCCAAATACACGCGACGTGGACGCCGCGCGGCAAGCGGTCGCGCCCGAAGAGCCACAGCCCGAGGAAGGTCGACTCGAGGAAGAAGGCCAGGAGGCCCTCCATGGCCAGGGGGGCACCGAAGACATCCCCGACGAATCGACTGAAAACCGACCAGTTCATGCCGAACTGGAATTCCTGCACAATGCCCGTGACGATGCCCATGGCGAAGTTGATGATGAGCAGGGATCCGAAGAACCGGGCGAGCCTGCGGTAGGACTCCTTGCCCGTGCGCCAGTGCAGGGTCTCGAGGAGGGCGACATAGGGCGCCAGCCCGAGGGTGAGCGGCACGAAGAGGTAGTGATACAGCGTCGTCGTCGCGAACTGCAGCCTCGACAGATCGACCAGGAGGTCGTCACCCACGGGCACATCCCATCAGATCCCCGCGACCGAGGTGGCACGATGACCCGATGCGCCTCCTCCCCGGGCCCGCCGAGGGTGCCGTCGCCGTGACCGTCACGTCCTTGGAGATGACCTCGGCTGACGAGATCCTCCCCGTGGATGCCATCCCTGCCTCAGCCACCTGGCGCCGCATCGAGACGGACAAGGCCACACCCTCGCGCGACTTCTACCTGCGCGTGGGCGCACCGTGGCACTGGGTCGATCGCCAGGCATGGACTTCCGACCAATGGCAGGCCTGGGCTGATCGCCCCGAGCACCACCTCCTGGTCTGCGCGGAGGGTGGTGTCGACGCGGGCTACGCCGAGTTGGAGCAGCAGGCGGACGGCCTCGTCGAGATCGCGTACTTCGGTCTCCTCCCCGAGGCCATCGGCCGCGGACTGGGGCGCTGGTGGCTCGCCGAAGTGCTCGCTGAGGCGTGGCGCCTGCCGGGCACACGCCGCGTGTGGGTGCACACCTGCACGCTCGACGGTCCCGCTGCGCTGAGCACCTATGAACGTCGTGGCCTGCGCCCCTTCGCGCGCGAGGTGGAGTGGCGCCTCCCCGATCCCGAGGCAGACGCGCCTAGGCTGACCCCGTGAGCGATACGGCAGCGACTCCACCCGAGAGCGGCGAGCCGCAGTCGGTGCCGCAGCCATCGTCCCCACCACCACCTCCGCCGGGACCTCCGCCGGGCGCCTATGCCTACCCGCCCGTCCCGGGCTACCCACCGCCCGCGTATCCCGTCAAGCCGAAGGCCAATGGCTTCGCGCTCACGTCGATGATCCTTGGCATCCTCGGCCTGACCATCGGACTGTGTCTGCTCTTCTTCCCCGTGATGCCCATCCTCGCCGTGGTCTTCGGCTACGTCGCGCTCGGCCAGATGGGCAAGACGGGTGCACCCGGCCGCGGCTATGCCATCGCCGGGCTCGTCACCGGCTACATCGGCATCGCGCTGGCCCTGCTGTGGCTCATCGGCTCCATCATCGGCACGTTCACGTCACCGATGCCGACCTTCTGATCCGCGTCTGCCACTCGAGATCGCGCCATGTCACGCCGAGGCCTGTCCCTCTTCATCGCACTGTCGATCATCTGGGGGACGCCGTACCTCTTCATCCGCATCGCCGTGGAGTACGTCGAGCCGTCGGTGATGGTGGCACTGCGCGTCGGGCTCGCCGCGCTGCTGCTGCTCCCCGTGGCGCTCATCCGTGGGCAATTCCGCGGCATCCGGCCCTACCTCCCCTGGATAGCGCTCTTCGGCCTCGTGGAGATCACCGGTCCCTTCCTCATGCTGGGCTACGCCGAGACCGCGCTGACGAGCTCGACCACGGCGCTGCTCATCGCTGCGGTGCCGATTGTCGCTGCGGTGCTGGCACGGAGTCTCGGGCTAGATGCCCGCCTCGGCGGGCTGCGCCTGCTCGGTCTCGCCATCGGCATCAGCGGTGTTGCGGTCCTGGTCGGCTTCGACGTCCCCGGTGACCAGTGGTGGGCGGTCGGAGCCGCCGCCGTCACGGTCGTCGGCTACGCGCTCGGGCCGATCGTCATCTCGACCAAGCTCGCTGATGCTCCGCCACTCGCTGTCATCACCCTTGCACTCGCAGCCAACGCCATCATCTACGCGCCACTCGCATGGGTGCAACGACCGACAACCCCGGTGCCCCCCGTCGCCTGGTGGTCGATCGTTGTCCTCGGCGTGCTCGCCACGGCGATCGCCTTTCTCATCTTCTTCGCGCTGGTCGCCGAGGTCGGACCCTCACGCATGACCGTGATCACCTTCCTCAATCCGGCTGTCGCCGTGATGCTCGGCGTCATCGTGCTCTCCGAACCGATCACGTGGGGGCTGGTGCTGGGCTTCCCGCTCGTGCTCCTCGGCTCGTTCCTCGCGACACGGCCTGACCGCAATCGCGCCGCGAGCGTCGAGGACTCCCCGCACGCCTAACTCGGAGCCGATGAGGCGATCAGGTCTGCGCGGCGATGCGCTCGCGCACACTGCGCGTGACGTAGTGATCGGCAAAGAACGATGCGAAGGGGATCGTGCCCGCGAGCAGCACCGCGACGGTGCGGACCACGCTGAATCGCATGCGGAAGCAGATGTCGAGCCCGGTGGCGACGTAGAGCACGTAGAGCCAGCCGTGGGCCTGCCAGCCGAGGGCGTAGATCGTCCCGAGGATCCCCCCGTCGGTGAGCCCGAAGACATACTTCAGCGGGAGGAAGACCACCGCCATGACGGCGAGGAGGACGCCGGTCACCCAGGCCATGATGCGAAAGCGCAGCAGGGCGCCACTCAGACCGCTCATGCGTCCAGGCTATCCGTGGTTGCCGGATCGCGGCGGATGACCCAGAGCCACCACATCACCCAGACGAAGCCAGCGAAGACGAACCACTGCAGCGTGTAGGCCGCATTTTGCAGAGGGAAGGGCACGTCAGCGGTCTGCACGGTGAGCGGCACGGGCTCGGGTGCTGGCATGGAGGCGGGGTCCTGACTCCGCAGGACCAGGATGAGCGACACGACCTGGCCACCCCACGCGCGCTCGATCTCCGAGCGAGAGACCGCGACGAGGGATCCATCGGGCCGACGTGCCTGCTCGGCATAGAAGTCCTCGAAGGGTTGCAGCGCACCCTCCAGCCGCACGGGCCCCGCAGGAACGGCAAGCGCAGGGCTCGACGGGGAGTCCACCCACCCGCGCAGGACCGCGACCGTCACCCCGTCGATGACGAAGGGGGTGATCACCCATGTGCCGGGACGCCCGTCGAGCTCGCGCTGGGCGACTAGGAGTTGCTCGGCGTCGGCGTACTCCCCCGCTGCGGTGACCGGTCGACCCACCGAGGTGGCCGGGAAGCCATCGACGCTCGCAGCCTCGAGCACGGGGATCGGTGCGGAGATGGCGGCTTGCTCCGCTTCGACGATGTCAAGGGTGCGCGACCCCTGCCAGAGGCCGGCGATGATGCACAGGGCCGAGAGGACGACAGCGAGGACGGTGAGCGCGACGGACCGCGCGCTGACGGACATATCAGCGCGACGGCGGCTCGTCGACCCCGGAGCCGTCGGAGTCCTGCTGCTGGGCACCGCGCTCCTCGGCCTCCTCGGTGAAGCGCGCATCCGCGACGCGCTCGGCGTCACCCGGCCCCTCGGGAAGGTTGGGATCGACCTTGGCGATCTGCTTGCGCATCGATCGATAGAGCAACACGATCGCGATGACCAGGAAGACGAAGGAGATGAGCGCCAACAGCCCCGGCGTCACGCGCGACGGGTCGATCGGGGGCTCCTCCGGCAAGGGACTCGGGAGCGGACTCTCCTCCAAGAAGAGCACAGCGAAGACGGAGGTCACAGTCACCATCATCCCTCCCGGATCCCTGCGAAGAGGTCGGACTCCGGGAGGGATGTCTCGACGTGCGAGAGGGCGAGGTGGTAGTCCTCCGTGGGCCAAAGGTCGCGGTGCATTTCGAGGGGGACGGCGAACCAGATCCCCTCGGGATCGACCTGCGTGCGATGCGCGCGCAAGGCGTCGTCGCGCACGGGGAAGTAGTCGTCGACGCGCACGCGCGTGGTGACGCGATCCTCCTCGGCCTCATCCCAGTCGTCCAACCACTCGGCGTAGGGAGACTCCATGCCCGAAGCGATCAACGCCTCGTGGAACGTCATGACGCGGTCGCGCGTGAAGGTCATGTTGTAGTAGAGCTTGAGTGGCTGCCATGGCTCACCGGAGTCGGGGTAGGCCGCGCCGTCGCCTGACTTGGTGAACGCCTCCATCGAGACCTCGTGACAGCGGATGTGGTCCGGATGCGGATATCCGCCGTTCTCATCGTACGTCGTGATCACGTGCGGACGGAACTCCCGGATGAGTCGCACCAGCGGCTCCGACGCCACGTCGAGAGGGATGTCGGCGAAGCAGCCTGACGGCAGCGGCGGCAGCGGATCACCCTCTGGATAACCGGAGTCCGCAAAGCCCAGCCACGCGTGCCCCACTCCGAGGATCCGCACCGCTTCAGCCATCTCCTGGCGGCGTACCTCCGCGATGCCGAGGGCGTCGACGTCGGCCTGTGCAGCGGGGTTCAGCACGTCGCCGCGCTCCCCGCCCGTGCAGGTGACGACCAGGACCTCGACACCCTCCTTGACGTAGTGGGCGAGGGTCGCGGCCCCCTTGCTCGACTCATCGTCAGGATGGGCGTGGACCGCCATGAGGCGAAGGGGCTCGGGCACCCCGCTAGTCTCCCAAGGGATCGCGCTACACGCGACGGGAGGTGCCATGAGCAGTGCCATCGACGGGCGCAGCCTGCCTCCTGACCTCCAGGCGCGCTACGGAGTCGGCCATAGGTCGCCCCTGCCCCTCATCGCCGGGCTCGTGGGCATCACGGCCTTCATCGCCGCCCTCGCCTTCGTCACCCTCAACCTCGTCTCCCCGAAGGTCACCTACGACCTCCTTGCCTGGAACGACGTGGCCGCGGACCGCGTGGATGTGACCTTCGACATACGTCGCTCGGAGGAGTGGGATGTCTACTGCGTCCTCCGTGCCCAGGACGAGTCCCGCACGGACGTGGGTTACGCCGTCGTGGGGATCCCTCGGGGCACCTCCTACGTCCAGACGACCTATTCCCTGCGCACGCTGGCACCCGCATACGTCGTGGAGGTCCTCGCCTGCCAGGCGGGGGCACCTCCCGAGCGCGTCGTCCCTGCGCAGTTTCCCCCCGGCGTAGTCCCTCCGGAGCAGCCGTGGACCCCGCCCGCAGGGGCCTGATCAGCGGAGTGGGCCGTACCCTGGCCTGATGAGCACTGAGATCACCTGGCTGACCCAGGATGCCTACGACCGGCTCGCGCAGGAGCTCGAGGAGCGGTCCGGTCCCCGGCGGTCGGAGATCACCAAGCGGATCGAGGCAGCGCGCGAGGAGGGCGACCTCAAGGAGAACGGCGGCTACCACGCCGCCAAGGAGGAGCAGGGCAAGAACGAGGCCCGCATCCGCCAGCTCAAGCAGCTGCTGGAGAACTCTCGCATCGGCGCCCCCGAGGCCGAGCACGACGAGGTCGCTCCGGGCAAGGTCGTCACGGTGCGCTTCGTCGAGTTCGGCGACGAGGAGACCTTCCTCCTCGGCTCACGCGAGGAAGCCGCCCACGCTTCGGTGGAGGTCTACTCCCCGACGTCGCCATTGGGCAAGGCCGTGCTCGGTGCACGCGTGGGCGACACGGTGTCCTATGCGCTCGCCAACGGCAAGCAGGTCACGGTCGAGATCACCGCTGCCCAGCCCTACGCCGGGTAGCGGCTCAGGGGCCACTCGAATTGTGCGGCTCAGTGCGAGTCTCACTCGCTCTCAGCCGCACAATTGCCACGTCTAGCGGCTCGTGGCCGTGCGGTAGCGGCGCACCGCGAGCGGCGCGAAGATCGCGATGAGCACGGCACACGAGATCAGGGTGTAGGCGATCGGATTCTGCTGCGGCCACATATCGCCGATGATCCCCGTGGGATTGCCGAAGAGCTCGCGCGTGGCCAACACGAGCGAGGACACCGGATTCCACTGGGCGATGGGCTGCAGCCATGTCGGCATAGCCGTGATGGGCACGAAGGCGTTGGAGAGGAAGGTCAGCGGGAAGAGCCACACCAGACCGGCCGTCTGCGCCGTCTCGGGATTGGGCATGTAGAGGCCGATCCAGGATCCGATCCACGCCACGGTGTAGGCGAAGAGGAGCAGGAGCAGGTAGGCGTAGATGGCATTGAGCACGCCATCGTTGATGCGCCAGCCGATGAGCAGGCCGGTGACGCTGAGCACGAAGAGCACCAGGATCTGCCGCGTCGCATCGGCGAAGGTGCGTCCGATGAGCACACCGCCCGACGCCATGGGCAGCGAGCGGAAGCGGTCGATGATGCCGCGCTTCATGTCCTCGGCGATGCCGACCGTCGCGGCAGCGGAGGCGAAGGCAACCGTCTGACCGAAGATGCCGGGCATGAGGTACTGCCGGTAGACATTCGCATCCGGCGCCGTGGTCGGATCCGACCCGGGAATCGGAATCGCGCCGCCGAAGACGAAGGCGAAGAGCAGCACGAAGATGACCGGCTGCACGATGGAGAAGAAGAGCAGCTCCGGCACCCGGACGGTCTGGATGAGATTGCGTCGGGCTACGACGAGGCCGTCGTGAAGGCCCCAGCCGATGATCGGGCGCGGACGCGTGGGGACAGCGGTGCTCATGCCTGGTCCTCCTCTGCAGAATGCCCGGTCAGGGAGAGGAAGACGTCATCCAGTGTCGGCCGGCGTAGCGCGACGTCAGCGATAGCCACGTGCGCCGCGTCAAGCGAGCGCACGGCGTCGACCAGCGTGAGGGAGCCGCCGACCACCGGTGCGACGACCCGGTGATCCGCTCGATTCACCGTGACCTCTCCCGTCGCCACCGAGCGCAGGGCCTGGGCCGCCTCGTCGATCTGGGCCGGGTTCTCGACGACGACCTCAAGTCGATCGCCGCCGACCTGATCCTTGAGGGTGTCGGATGTCCCCTGGGCGATGACCCGACCGTGATCGATGACCACGATCTCCTCGGCGAGCTGGTCGGCTTCCTCAAGGTACTGCGTCGTGAGCAAGACGGTGGTGCCGTCAGCGACGAGGTCGGTGATGACCTCCCACAGTCCGATGCGCGAGCGCGGGTCGAGTCCGGTCGTCGGCTCATCGAGGAAGAGCACGCGGGGCTTCGCGATGAGGCTCGCCGCGAGATCGAGTCGGCGGCGCATGCCGCCCGAGTAGGTGCGCAGGGACCGGTCGGCGGCATCGGCCAGGTCGAAGCGGTCAAGCAGCTCGTCGCTGCGCTCCTTCACGTACTTCGAGGGCAGGTGGTAGAGGTCCCCGAACATCCTGAGGTTCTCCCGGCCCGTGAGGTACTCGTCGACCGCGGCGTACTGCCCCGTGAGGCCGATGATGCGACGGACGGCATTGGGCTTCTTAACGACGTCCAGCCCATCGACCGTCGCCGTGCCCGAGTCCGGCAGCAGGAGCGTGGTGAGAATGCGAACGGTTGTCGTCTTGCCTGCACCATTGGGGCCGAGGAGTCCGTAGACGGTGCCCTCCGGGACGCTGAGATCGAGCCCGTCCAGGGCGACCACATCGCCGTACTTCTTGACGAGGCCCCGAGCCTCGATGATGTCGGACACGGCCTGCACGCTACTCCGGCGCTACTGCACCTCGGTGATGCGGTACCCCCGCTGCCTGAGGTGATCGAGCAGTTGCTCGCGATGATCGGCACCACGGGTCTCGAGGTCGATGGTGATCTCCACCTCGTCGACGGCCAGCCGGGGATTGGTGCGCAGATGGGAGACATCGACGACGTTGGCGTCGAGGGACCCGATCTCGGCGAGCAGTCCGGCGAGCGAGCCGGGCCGGTCCGGGACGTGGACGGTGATCTGGGTGAAGCGGCCTCCCGCGGTGAGGCCGTGTCGGATCACACGCATCATCACGAGCGGATCGACATTGCCGCCCGAGAGCACCGCCACCACGGGGGTCTCGAAGGACGTCGGGTCGTCCATGATGGCTGCAACGGCCGCTGCGCCCGCGGGCTCCACGACGAGCTTCGAGCGCTCGAGGAGTTGCAACTGCGCCTTGGCGAGCATGTCCTCGGAGACCACGCGGATGTCATCGACATAGCGCTGGATGAGGGCGAAGGGCACGTCTCCAGGGCGCCCCACCGCGATGCCGTCGGCCATGGTGCGCATGACCTTCAAGGGGACGGGATGCCCGGCGAGGAGCGAGGGTGGGTACGCCGCCGCACCCGCCGCCTGCGCACCGATGACCTTGACGTCCGGGCGTTGCGAGGCAATGGCGAGCGCGACTCCGGCGAGGAGGCCGCCGCCGCCTGTGCACACGACGACGGTACGCACGTCGGGCACCTGCTCGAGGATCTCCAATCCGAGCGTGCCCTGCCCCGCGACGATGTCGACATGGTCGAAGGGCGAGATGAAGATCGCACCGGTCGACTCCGCGAAGGCACGCGCCTCGACGATCGCCTCGTCGAGCGTGGCGCCATGGAAGCGCACATCCGCGCCGTAATCACGGGTGGCAATGACCTTGGGCATGCTGGCCGAGCGCGGCATGAAGATCGTGGAGCGGATGCCCAGCATGGACGCCGCCAGGGCGACGCCTTGAGCGTGATTGCCCGCTGATGCGGCGACGACGCCCGCAGCGCGCTCGGCGTCGCTGAGTTGGCTGAGCCGGTTGTAGGCCCCGCGGATCTTGAAGGAACCCGCGCGCTGGAGATTCTCGGTGGCCAGGAAGGCAGCACCACCCACACGGTCGGAGAGCCACCGCGCCGAGTGCACGGGGAGGCGACGTACGACGCCCTCGAGGCGCCCGGCCGCCGCCTCGATATCGGCGAGGGTGACTGATGCCTCGGATCCCACAGGCGCATCCTGGCATGTCCCGGTGCAGACTGGTGGAGTGAATGCCGCCGTCGACCAGTCGCTGGACCTCCGCGAGACGGCCCGCGTCTCCATGGCGCGGATGGCTCACACGGACGTGGTCATACCCAAGGACCGGCGCCGTGATGTGGCTCGACCGCCCGGTCCGAGGGGCCTGCAGGTCCTCCGGCGGTTCATCACGGGCAATGACGCGCCGTGGTTCATGGTCGAGCTGGAGCGCAGGTATCCGACCATCGCGCACATGAACCTCATCGGCGAGCACACCTATTTGCTCACCTCTCCCGAGGCCATCGTCGAAGCCTTCATCGGGCATGGCCGCGAGACGATGAAGGGCCCCGGCCTGCAGGGCGCGAAGGCCGTCCTCGGCAACGGCCTGCTCACGAGCGAGGGCGAGGTGCACCTGCGCAATCGCCGACTCGTCCAGCCGGCCTTCCACCGGGACCGGGTCGCGGAGTACGCGCGCGACATGGTCTCCCTCACTCTCGAGCACGAAGCCGCGTGGCGCGACGGCCAGGCCGTCGACATGCAGACCGATATGTCGGCGCTCACGCTCACGATCGTCGGGCGCACGCTCTTCGGTGCTGACCTCGCAGACGACGCGCACGAGATCGGCGAAGCACTCGAGGGGCTACTCACCGGGATGGGCCGCTATCTCGTACTCGGCCCAAAGGCACTGAGTATCCCCAGCCCTCCTCGAAAGCGCGCGCTCACTTCCTTCGCTCGCATCGACAGGATCGTGCAGCGCACAATCGATGAGCACCGCGCGCTCGGTGACACGGGAGACATGCTCAGCATGCTCCTCGCGGCTGAGGAAGACGGTTCGGGATTCAACGATGCCCAGGTGCGCGACGAGGCCATGACCCTCATCCTGGCCGGACACGAGACCACCGCGATGACGATGACCTGGACCTGGATGCTGCTCGCTCAGTATCCGGAGGTCGCCGAGTGGCTCCACGAGGAGCTCGACGCGGTCCTCGGCGGGCGCGCCCCAACGATGGATGACATGGCGTCGCTGCCGCGCAGTCGCGCCGTCATCGCTGAATCCATCCGGCTCTATCCCCCCGCATGGATCCAGGGCCGGCGCCGCCTCTGCGACATCGAGGTGGACGGCTGGACCGTCCCCGAGGGTTCGATCACGCTCATCAGCCAGTTCGCCATGCACCGAAGCCCGCGCTGGTGGGAGTCATCGCTCGCCTTCCGTCCGCAGCGATGGATCGACGCCGACGGCAACTTCAGCGAAGACGCACCTGGTCAACCCCGGGGCGCATGGTTCCCCTTCGGCTGGGGCAACCGCCGGTGTATCGGAGAGCAGTTCGCGTGGACTGAAGCGACCCTCGTGCTCGCCACCCTTGCACAGCGTTGGCGGCCTGAGCTCGTGCCCGGCAGCGACATCACCCTCATCCCGGCCGTGACCCTGCGCTCACGCGATGGCATGCCCATGGTGCTGCGTCGTCGTTGACACCGGCTCGGCCACGCCTCGGCGCCCCTGGGAGACTGACGACGTGACGAGCACGGAAGCCGGGGCAAAACCCCGGGACGATCGCCACGATGTCGCCCGGCCGCCGGGACCATCGCCGCAGGATGCTCTCCACGCCATGGCGGACCCTGCATCCGCACCGTGGTTTATGTGCGAGATCGAGGGCACATACCCCGTGCTGGCGCACATGATCCTGCGCGACGAGCATGCCTATGCGCTCACGCATCCGGACGCCATCGTGCGTGTCTTCATCGATCATGGGCGTCAGACAATGAAGGGGAACGACCTCAAGGGCATCGAGGTCGACGCGAGCGCCCAGGACCGCGAAGGCGAAGCGCACGTGCGCCACCGACGACTCGCCCAGCCTGCCTTCCACCGCGATCGCCTCGATGAGTACTCGATCGAGATGACGAAGCGCGCCCTTCAACTCCAGCAGACGTGGCGTGAGGGCGCGACGATAGACATGCAGCAGAGCATGGGCGCCCTGTCCCTGGGCATCATGGGTGCCACTCTCTTCGGCATGGACATGCCCACCGACGCGCGCACGACGCAGGACACCGCAGCCGGCCTGATCGCGGCGCTGGGCTCGCGCATGCTCTTGTCTCACGAACCCGGGACGCTTGTCGACGATCGCGCACGCGGCGACATGCTGAGCATCCTGCTCGCCCTGCAGGAGGATGGCTTCGGGTTCGCAGACGCCGCAGCGCGCAATCGGGCCATCACGACGCTGCTCGGTGATCCCGAGCCGACCGCAATGAACCTCATCGACGACATGGAGCGGCTGCCACGCACACGGGCGGTACTCGCCGAGGCCATGAGGCTCTACCCTCCCGCGTGGATCGAGGGCAGGCGCCTCCTCACCGACATCGACATCGACGGCTGGCTGATGCCGGCCGGCAGCCTCGCCTTCGCGAGCCAGTTCGCACTCCACCGCAGCCCTCGGTGGTGGGACGACTCATCCGAGTTCCGTCCACAGCGGTGGATCTCCGACGATGGGATCTTCAGCGAGGAGGCTCCGAGCCAACCGCGAGGTGCCTGGTTTCCCTTCGGCTGGGGCAGTCGTCGCTGCATCGGCGAGCGCTTCGCATGGACCGAGGCAACCCTTGTCCTGGCCACGCTGGCGCAACGATGGGCACCCCGGCCCTCCACCGACTCCGAACCGTCGCCGTGGGGTGCGCTCACGCTGCAGGCTGCGTCGGGTGCGCAGATGACCCTGCATCGCCGCTAGCCGCTTTCACCCTCGACATGGCAGACGAGTAGAGGCGAAACATCGAGGTCGAGCGACCTCTGGGAGGGTGAACGCCGATCACGCGGTGAGACCGGGGCCCTTCGCTCCGATGCCCTTGGCGCTCGTGGTGCGCGCACGGTCCGCAGCCTCACGTCCGGCACGCGACGCGCTGCCAGCACGCCGGCTGACCCCGCCGGAGTAGCCGCTCCACCGACCGCGAGCTGTCGAGGCCTTGCGATAGAACGACCGCACCTCCGTCTCCTTGCCGCGCAGCACCAGGGCGCCCGTCGTCGCGACGGCCTTGCCACCCGGCACCTCCGCAGGGATCTCGACACGCTGGCGCTCGGCCTCGGCGAGCACCGCCTCGCGTGCCTCCTGCAGGCGGTCGCCGATACGGTCGATGAAGGCACGGTAGAACGCCGCGCGCGCTGTCTGCGCGGTGTGCGGCTTGCGCCAGCCATCACGGGAGACGTAGGTGTCACCCTTCCACTCCCCGACCGCGAGCCAGGTCGTCGCAGATGCCGTCATCTGCGTGGCAAGCGAGCCGAAGAGTGCCTCTACGAGCTCGATATCGCTCGGCATGCCGTAGGCGATGACATAGGTGGAGTTGTGGGCGATGTCGACCTGCAGGGAATTGCACTGCCCGACCACCACGAAGAGGCTCACCAGGTGGGTGTTGGCGCGCTTGCCGCGCTCGCCGATGGTGATCGTGGCACTCACCGGCTGCTCGCGTGCCTCGCGCCGTGCAGTGAGCGCGCGCGCCACGGCAAGGTCGACACTCGCCTGGGTCGCGAGCGCCTGTGCCTTGGCGAGATAGGCCTCGGCCTCGTGCGGATTATCGCTGCGCTCGGCCTTGACCAGCAGGGCGGCGATGCGATCGAGGTGGCTCACCGGGTCCGCTCCGCAAGCGGGATGCCGGCTCCGTCGAAGGCCGCGCGCAGGAGCAGCGCCGCCTCGGGCCCGAGCGTGATCTCGGCGAGCAGGACCTCGTCGCCGCAGAACTCCGGGCCGTGTGCCGCTACGCCGGGATGCGAGTGAGCCACAAGATGATGGGTGAGCTCGTGGAGCACGACCGACTCGCGCGCCGCCCAGCGCTCCCCGACAAGTCCCTTAAGGGGCAGCGCGATGACCCCATCGGAATAGTGCGCCCTGCCGGTGCCTGCGCGCTCGCGCACCCGGACGGGCGGCACGCCCGGCCAGCGCGTGACGACACCGATGAGGGCAAGCACGGACTCGACGTAGCGCTGCACGGAGGCGATATCCGCGAAGCGCCGCTCCGTGGGCACCTGCAGGGGCGAGCCGAAGAAGTCCACGGTGCCGCCGCGCGCGAGTTGGCGCGCCCACTGCTCCTCCGCGGCGTACACAGCGGAGCGATGCTGGTCACGTGAGGTCACGGGGCCACCGTAGGCCGAGACGACCGCCTGTCGTCAACGCCGCGCAGCGGCCTGTGGATAGTCGGGCCGGGCGCAGTCATGGCGGGTCGAGGAGCGAGCGCAGCGCTGCGTCAAAGAGGTCGGCGTCCACGTTGGACTCCGACGAGACGGGTCGACGGATCTCCGGTGGCGACGTGGGACTCGATGTGCGATCGACGACGAGGATGACCGCGGTGAAGCCATGCAGGTGATTGGCACCGCCCACGGGGCCAATCTCGCCGGCGGCGAAGAACCCTCCGACCGAGGACGTGCCCAGGCGCGCACGGACGATAGCCGCGTCGTGATCGGACGTCGTGAACATCGCACCGCCGCGCCCGTTGCAGGTGACGAGATAGGCCCCCGCGGGGTTCTCTGCGTCGCGCACGAAGCCCATGACGGACTCGAGATCGGATTCAGCCGAGTCGGCATCGCGCAGGTGCAGTCGCACCACGGCACCCACGGGTACGTCGTCGCCCACCGTCACGGCTCCCGTGGCCGCATCAACGCCGAGGATGCCGCGGACGACGTAGTCAGCAGCGTGCGCGCCGTCGCTCCGGTCGTCGCGGGCGATGCCCACGTGCAGTCCCCGCACCGCGAGGGCTTGATCGCCGTCATCCAGACCGGATACGACGTCACGTATCCGCTCCAGGGCCGGCCGGCCCGCGAGCTGGCTCACGGTCGTGCCGGCCGACGCCGTCACCGTCATCGCATCGCCGATGGGTCGGCAACCCTGACTCACCACGACGCGCACCGGAGCGTTGGCATCCAGGACCACGCCCACGCCGCCGTTGTCGAAGACTGCTCCGTCGAGGAGCAAGCGCGAATCACCGCGACGCTGCCCGCCCGAGACGAGGCCACCCACCACGGGCAACGGGCCGTCGACGCGGGAGAAAGCCGCCACCACCTCGTCGGCGGGCAGCGTCCACGGGTCCGCGAGAAGCAGGGCGAGGCGATCGTCATCGTCGATATCGGGTAGCCCGGTGAGCGCCAGGCCTCCATGCGGCGCAGGGACGGTCGCGAGTCGGAAGCCGCGCGGACGCGTGCCCGGTAGGTGCGCGAGCCAGACGGAGACTGCCGGCTGCATCTCGACGGATCCATCCGGACCGATGACGCCGTGCGCATTGGAACCGACCACGACGCACCCGGGGGATTCCTCGGCGATGAGCGCCGAGGCGTGAGCGAGAGCCCGTCCGGCCGCGAGGGGCTCTCCCGGCGCGCTCACCTCGATGATCGCGAGCATCGCAGGAGCTCCGAGATCATCGAGTGCCGCGCGCACGGCCTCCGGCACGGAGGTCTCGAGCCCGCGGCGCAGTGCGACCGCGCAGCGGGCCTCCACTAGGCCTCCGGGCGCCATGTCCACCATCCTGACGTACCGTCGGGTCATGACGAGCCTCGCTCCCCCTGTCCCGGCAGACCTCCCCCGCACCCTGGGGGCACTGC
>CAZLMT010000029.1:0-5089 GCA_964560615.1 uncultured Actinomyces sp. | reverse complement strand
CGAGCGGCTACGAGCCCCGCACGGTCAAGGAGGAGATCCGCGCCAACCTCGTGGCGCGCCTCGCGGCAGGCGAGCCGACCTTCCCCGGCATCGTCGGCTTCGACGACACGGTCATTCCGCAGGTGGAGCGCGCGCTGCTCGCCGGTCACGACATCGTGCTGCTCGGTGAGCGTGGCCAGGGCAAGACGCGTCTCATCCGCACCCTCGTGACGCTGCTCGACGAGTGGATCCCCGTCGTCGACGGCTCCGAGGTCAACGACGACCCGATGGCGCCGGTGAGTGCCTACGCGCGACGCATCGTCGCCGAGCGCGGCGATGACACGTCTGTCACCTGGCGCCACCGCAGCGAGCGCTACGGCGAAAAGCTCGCCACGCCCGACACCTCGGTCGGCGATCTCGTGGGTGATGTCGACCCGGTCAAGGTGGCCGAGGGACGGATGCTGGGCGATCCCGAGACCATCCACTTCGGGCTCGTGCCCCGCACCAACCGCGGCATCTTCGCGATCAACGAGCTCCCCGACCTCGCCGAGCGCATCCAGGTCGCGCTGCTCAACGTGCTCGAGGAGCGTGACATCCAGGTGCGCGGCTACACCCTGCGACTGCCCTTGGACCTGCTCGTCCTGGCGAGTGCCAATCCCGAGGACTACACCAATCGCGGTCGCATCATCACGCCGATGAAGGATCGCTTCGGCGCGGAGATCACGACCCACTACCCCTACGACGTGCAGCATGAGATCAGCCTGATCGCCCAGGAGGCGGACCTTGTCGCCATCGTGCCGCTGCACCTGCTCGAGGTCATCGCGCGCTTCACCCGGCTCGTGCGCGAGTCCGGCGCCGTAGACCAGCGCAGCGGTGTCTCGGCGCGCTTCGCGATCGCCGCCGCCGAGGCGCTTGCCGGTGCGGCTCTGCGCCGCGCCGCCATCACCGCCGATGAGCCGGTCGCGCGCGTGGGCGATCTCGCCGGAGTCGTCCCCACCCTGCGCGGCAAGGTGGAGTTCGAGGTGAGCGAGGAGGGTCGCGAGGAGGAGGTGCTGCAGCATCTCGCACGCAAGGCGGTCGCCGAGACCTACCGACGACACCTCGGTGGAGTTGATCTCACACCTCTCGTCACGCTCCTCGACGAGGGCGGCACGATCGAGGCCGGCGACCTCGTCACCGCGACCGGGCTGCTCAACGCTGCGGGCGCATGGGAGGGACTCGGGCGCCTCATCACCGCGACCGAGGGACCTGACGCAGAGCCGACCGCGGGCATCACGGCAGCGTGCGTCGAGTTTGCTCTCGAGGGCCTGTGGCTCACCCGCCGCATCGACAAGGACGAGTCAGACGGTCGCGTCACCTACGGCACCACGTCTTCGGAGGAATAGGTGCGCTACCGGTACGGCGCCTTCCACGGGGGACCCGACCCTCTCGCCGAGCCCGTGGATGCAGGCGCGGCGGTCGATGCGCTCGCCGATCGCATCCTCGACGGCTCGTCGGTGCGCGATGCCCTGCGCGACATGCTGCGCCGGGGCATGGAGGGCGCACGGGGGCTCGACGACCTCAGGCGACGCCTGCAGCAGCGCCGGCGCGAGCTGCAGAAGTCGGGCCGCCTCGACGGCCTGCTCGAGAAGGTGCGCGAGAAGCTCGACGAGGCCCTCGAGCACGAGCGCAGTGCGCTCTTCCCCGATCCGTCCGACGACGCACGCTTCCGTGAGGCCTCGCTCGACATGCTGCCCGAGGACACTTCGCGCGCGGTGCGCGAGCTCGCCGAATACGACTGGCGCTCCCCCGAGGCGCAGGCGGCGTACGACGACATCCGCGAGATGCTCCGCCGCGACGTGCTCGACCAGCAGTTCAAGGGAATGTCACAGGCGCTGCAGAATCCCGGATCTCCCGAGGAGCAGCAGGCGATGAAGGACATGCTGTCCGACCTCAATGCGATGCTCGACAAGCATCGGCGCGGAGAGGACGTCAGCGAGGACTTCGAGCAGTTCATGGACAAGCACGGGGAGTTCTTCCCCGACCGACCCGAGAGCTTCGAGCAGTTGCTCGACGACCTCGCGCGCAGGGCCGCCGCCATGCAGCGCATGCTCGACTCGATGACGCCTGAGCAGCGCGAGGAACTCGCCGGGCTCATGGAGCAGGCCTGGCAGGACATGGACCTTGCCTCCGAGATGTCGCAGCTGCAGGATCACCTCCGCGCCTTGCGCCCAGACCTTCCGTGGCAGGGGCGGCAGCGCATGCAGGGCGAGCGTGGGCTCGGGCTGCCCGACGCGACCGAGGCACTCGCGGAGATGGCCGACCTCGAGGCCCTCGAGGCGCAGTTGTCGCAGGACTATCCGGGCGCGACACTCGACGACGTAGATGTCGAAGCCGTGGAGCGCGCACTCGGGCGCCAGGCGGTCGACGACATCGAGCGACTGCGCGAGATCGAGCGGCAGCTGCGCGAACAGGGCTACCTCACCGAGCGCTCCGAGCTCAGCCCCAAGGCAGTGCGACGCATCGGCCGCACCGCGCTGCGCCGCGTCTTCGCCGACCTGGGTGCAGGCCCCCGCGGCGAACACGAGATCCACGACGCCGGGGCCGCGGGCGAATTCACCGGGCAGTCCCGACAGTGGGAGTTCGGCGACGAGCAGCCCCTCGACGTCGTGCGCACGGTGGGCAATGCGGTGCGGCGGGGGCTCGCTGACGGGTCATCCGGATTGCGCGCGGAGGACTTCGAGGTGCGTGAGACCGAGACGCGCACCCGCGCGGCAGTCGCTCTCTTGGTCGACCAGTCCTTCTCCATGGTGATGAATGACACCTGGCGCGCGGCCAAGACCACCGCGATGGCACTCCAGGCCCTTGCCGCATCGGCGTACCCGCTCGATGCCCTGCAGGTGATCACCTTCGCCAACCTCGCTCGCACGGTGAATCCCGAGGAGCTGCCCGACCTCGCGGCGAGTGACATCCAGGGCACCAACCTCCACCACGCGCTCATGCTCGCCGGGCGCTTCCTCGACCGGCACCGGGATGCCGAGCCGGTCTGCCTCGTCGTCACGGACGGAGAACCGACGGCGCACCTGCTGTCCAGCCCGTCCCCCTCCGGCGGGCCCGACTGGTGGTTCATGTGGCCCCCGGACCGCGAGACGATCGACCTCACCGTCGCGGAGGTCGACCGCCTCACCCGGCGCGGAGTGCCCATCTCGTGGTTCCGACTCGGAGACGATCCACGCCTGGAGCGCTTCCTCGACGCGATGGCCCGGCGCAATGGGGGGCGTGTGTTTGCTGCCGACGGTGACCGGCTGGGCGACTATGTCGTCACCGACTACGTGCGTGCGCGCAAGGGGCGACGGCGTAGCGCGTAAGGGGCCGATGGGTCGGCTAAGCCGGTCCCGCTGACCCCGCGTAGGGTCGTCGATCGTGCGTCGATGGATCCCGCTGCTGCGAGATCTGCCCGTCGAGGTCAGTGTCCTCGCCTCGATCGCCTTCTTCGTCGCCCTCGGCTTCGGGATCGTCATCCCGTCTATCCCGATCTACGCCGAATCCTTCGGTGTCACCGCGCTCGCTGCCTCGGCCGTGATCTCCGCCTTCGCGCTCATGCGCTTCGTCTCCTCGCCCTTCGCGGGGGCGTGGACAAACAGATTCGGCGAGCGCAACGTGCTGGCTACCGGCCTCGCGATCGTCGCGATCTCGAGCTTCTTCGCGGGTCTGGCCCAAACCTACGTGCAACTGCTCATCCTGCGGGGCATCGGCGGCATCGGATCCGCGATGTTCACCGTCTCAGCGATGGCACTGCTCCTGAGGGTCGTCGACGCGGACCAGCGTGGTCGCGCCTCCGCGGCCTGGCAGGGTGGCTTCCTCGTCGGCGGCGTGGCGGGGCCGGCCGTCGGCGGCATCCTGCTCGCGATCTCGATCCGTGCACCCTTCTTCTTCTACGCCGGCACGCTCGCCATCGCGACCGTCATCGCCATGGTCTTCCTCTCCCCCGCTCGCCTCGCCCAACGTGAAGCGGCCGTGGTGGCCTCAGAGCCGACCGGGGATGTGGCGCCTGACGTCCGACCCGGCGGCTGGGCCGAGCTGCGCGAGGCACTCGGCAACGGCGCCTACCGTGCTGCGCTCGCGGTCAACCTCGCAACGGGACTCACTGCCTTCGGCCTGCGCGCAGCGCTCATCCCGCTCTTTGTCGTCGAGGGACTCAAGCAGGGCCCCAGCCTGTCGGGATGGGCCTTCCTCGTCGCTGCCGCCGTACAAGCCATCTTCTTGGTGCCGGCGGGTCGTCTCACCGACCTGCGCGGTCGCCGACCGGCGATGATCATCGGCACGATCGCGACCATCATCGGCATGCTGCTGCTCGTCGCCGACGACCTGGCCACGGGCTCGCTCTCCCTAGCTCTCGTCGTCTTCTTCCTCAGCATGGTGGTTATGTCAATCGGCACGGCGTTCCTCGGTTCAGCGCCCACCGCCGTCGTCGGCGACATCATGGGCGGCCGCCAGGGAGGCAGCGTGGTCGCCACCTTCCAGATGGTGTCGGACATCGGCGCGGTCATCGGCCCGCTGCTCGGCGGACTGCTGCTCGACCTCTACGGCTTCGAATGGGCCTTTGCCTTCGGGGCGGCCATCGCGGCGCTGGCCCTCGTCTTCGTAGTCCTCATGCCCGAGACGCTGCGCTCGCGCACTGTGACCTGAACGTGCGGTCTCGCGGAATTCGGGCTCTTGCGTCGATTCCGACCGATTGTGCGGCTCAGTATCGATTTCACAGGCACTCAGCCGCACAATTCGCCACATGCATCCCGGCAGCACGGTGGGTGCGCACCCACGTAAGCCCCACCTCGCCATTTCCCGTCCGCATGCGCGCACTCGGCGCTCCCGACACTCCCCGCTCGCGCACCCAGACTTAGTCGGGGAAGCCGGGAGCGGTGCGACGCCAGGGCCGCATCCGCTCGACCCAGGCCGCAACCGACAGCAGCAGCGCCTCCCGGCCGCGGCGCGCCACGACCTGAGCCGCCACGGGGGTACCCGCCGTCGGGTGCACTCCCATGGGGATGACGATGCCCGGCATCCCCGCGACATTCCACGGCGCGGCGAAGGGCGCATAGCGAATGTTGGCCAGCATCGTCGACGACCAGCC
>CAZLMT010000028.1:22411-23373 GCA_964560615.1 uncultured Actinomyces sp. | reverse complement strand
CCGACGACACCCGCTCCACGAGCCGCGAGCCCGCGAGTCGGCCGATGAGCATGCCGACGACGATCGCGGCGATGGTCGCCGACGCGGATCCGGCCTCGAGCCCGCCACGCTCGCGCAGGAGATCCGGCCCCCACTGCAGCAGGGTGATCTCGACGCTGGTGAGCAGGATGAGCGTGAGCACTGCCCACCACACGAGTCCGGGCAGGCGAGGCGCATCCGCACGGGACTCCATGTCTGTGCCGACGTTGAACGCATCGACCGTTCGTCCGCGGAGCACCTCGAGTGCGATGGCCACGAAGACGAGGAGGAGCAGGCCGAGGCGCCAGCCCAGGATCGTCGTCGCCGCGACGCCGACAGCGAGGATCCCGATGAGTGATGCGCTGGAAGCCACGAGGTTGGCCTCGGCCAGCGAAGCATCCGCCGCAGCACCCTGTCGCGCCTCGAGGTAGGCGCTGACGCCGACGGCACAGAAGCTGGCCCCCAGTGAACCGATGAAGGGGCCCGTGGCCACCAACCACAGCGGTCCATCGGAGATGTAGAGCAGGGTGCCGGTGGCGATGGCCAATACTCCGGCCCGGAGCATCGCCCCGCGACCCCAGCGCCGGACGATAGACGCGGCGAGGAAGCTGTGCCGCCAGCGGCAAGCGAGATGCTCAGGAGTGAGGCGGCCGTACGTGAGAGTCCCTCATCATCGCGCAGCAGCGTGAGAGATGCGCCGAAGGCATAGACGAACCATCCGAGAAGTCCCAGTTGGGCATAGGCAAGCAGGGTCGTGCGATCCCTGATGGGCCTCACGACGGGGTGCAGCACCCCATCGTCGGTCACGTGAGCTGGGCTACGACGTAGTCGATCGAGCGCGTCAACTGTCGGACATCATCGGGCTCAACCGCGGGGAACACGGCAACACGAATCTGATTGCGTCCCAGCTTGCGGTAGGGCTCGGTATCGACGATGCCATTGGC
>CAZLMT010000028.1:11754-22401 GCA_964560615.1 uncultured Actinomyces sp. | reverse complement strand
CGTGAGGCCCTCGTCGTCGCGCAGGAGCGTGAGCGACGCGCCGAAGCCGTAGACGAACCAGCCGAGGAGCCCCAGTTGGACGTAGGCGAGCAGTGTCGCCCGGTCGCGGACCGGCCTGGTGGGCGCATGCAGGGCCGGATCGTGGCCCTTACTCACAACTCACGCGAGCCGGTCGATGACGTAGTCGATGGAGCGGGTGAGCTGGCGCACGTCGTCGGGATCGACGGCGGGAAAGACAGCGACGCGGATCTGATTGCGCCCGAGCTTGCGATAGGGCTCGGTATCGACGATGCCATTGGCGCGCAAGGCCTTGGTGATCTGCGTTGCGTCAATGCTGTCGTCGAAGTCGATGGTCGCGACCACGGCGGAGCGCTTCGCGGGATCGGCGACGAAGGGGCTTGCCACGGGGTTCGCCTCGGCCCAGTCGTAGAGGATTCCCGACGACTCCGCCGTGCGCGCTGTGCACCATTCCAGGCCGCCGTTGCCGAGGAACCAGTCCACCTGCTCTGCCATGAGGTAGATCGTGGCGAGCGCCGGGGTGTTGTAGGTCTGGTCCTGCCGGGAGTTGTCGACGGCGATGGACAGGTCGAGGAAGGCGGGGGTCCAGCGTCCGCTCGCCGAGATCTCTTCGACCCGTGCGAGGGCGGCGGGGGACATGAGTGCTAACCACAGGCCGCCGTCTGACCCGAAGCTCTTCTGCGGGGCGAAGTAGTAGACGTCGGTCTGGGAAGCGTCGAGCGGCAGGCCACCTGCTCCTGACGTGGCATCGGTGAGCACGAGCGCACCCGCATCAGCACCGGGCACGCGCACGGGCGGGATAGCTACGCCGGTGGACGTCTCGTTGTGCGGTGAGCAGTAGGCGTCGATCCCTGCTTCAGCGACGAATGCCGGGGCGTCACCGGGGTCGGCCTTGATGATCATGGGATCGCCGAGGTGGGGCGCATCCTTGGCGGCGGTGGCGAACTTTGCACCGAACTCACCGAAGGACAGGAACTGCGCGCGATCTCGGATGAGACCGAAGGTCGCGATATCCCAGAACGCCGTGGATCCGCCGTTGCCCAGGATCACTTCGTACCCCTCGGGGAGGGAGAAGAGGTCGGCGAGACCCGAGCGCAGCCGTCCCACCTGAGACTTCACCGTCTTCTGGCGGTGTGAAGTGCCGAGGTAGGTACCGGCGACGTCGAGCAGGCCGCTCACCTGCTCGCGGCGCACCTTCGAAGGGCCGGCGCCGAAGCGGCCGTCACGGGGCAGGAGGTCAGCGGGGATGGTGATGTCGTCGGTCACGCCGGCAAGGCTACGCAGTGCGTGGCTCAGCGCCTGACGGAGGTCGGACGGGACTCCCGCGTCGACGGCGTATACCCCGAGGGGGCAACCATCTGGGCGTCCCAGCCGGGCACGGACTCGGGGATGCGGGGGCTCGGCCCGACGTAGCGCGCGGAAGGGCGCACCAGGCGCCCGGTGCGCTTCTGCTCGAGGATGTGGGCACTCCACCCGGCCAGGCGCGCGCACGTGAACATCGAGGTGAACATCTGCGCGGGGACCTCGGCGAAGTCGAGCATGATCGCGGCCCAGAACTCGACGTTGGTCTCCAGGATGCGATCGGGCCGACGCGCACGCAGCTCGGCGAGCGCAGCGGTCTCGAGTGCCAGGGCCACCTCGTAGCGCGGGGCGTTGAGCTCCTGCGCGGTGCGGCGGAGCACTCGGGCCCGGGGGTCCTCGGCGCGGTAGACGCGGTGGCCGAAGCCCATGAGCCGCTGGCCTCGATCGAGAACGCCGCGCACGTAGCCTTCAGCATCGCCGGTGCGCTCGATCTCCTCGATCATGCCGAGCACGCGTGAGGGAGCACCTCCGTGGAGAGGGCCACTCATGGCGCCGATGGCACCTGAGATGGCTGCGGCGACGTCGGCACCGGTGGAGGCGATGACCCGCGCGGTGAAGGTTGAGGCATTCATCCCGTGTTCGGCTGCAGAGACGAAGTAGGCGTCGACGGCCTGCACGTGACGAGGGTCGGGCTCGCCGCGCCAGCGCGTCATGAAGCGCTCCACGATTGTGCTCGCGTCATCGATACGCGTCTGGGGGACCATGGGGACGCCGAGGCCGCGGGCGGCCTGCGCGACGAAGGACATGGCCATGACGGAGACGTGCGCGAGGTTCTCGCGTGCGGTGTCGTCATCGATGTCAAGGAGTGGCTTCAGGCCCCAGCCGGGAGCGAGCATCGCGATAGCCGACTGCACGTCGACGCGTACATCACCCGAGTGCACCGGGATGGGGTAGGGCTCTGCCGGGGGCAGGCCCGGGTTGAACTCATTGTCGACCAGGAGTCCCCAGACGTTGCCGAAGGACACCCGACCCACGAGATCCTCGATATCGACGCCCCGGTAGCGCAGGGAACCACCATCGCGGTCGGGCTCGGCGATTTGCGTCTCGAAGGCGATCACGCCCTCAAGGCCCGGCACGAAGTCGGTCATGGCTCCATTCAACCCCCCTGCCCCGGAGGCCGGGTGCCGGGGCGCTCCGACCCCGGCCGTGATGGGATCGGGCCGTGGCCGACGAGCATGACCTCAGGGGGATGCGGTTGGCCTATGACCGGGGCACCCTGATCGAGGCCGACCTTGCCCCCGATCCCCTGGCCCAGTTCCGCCGCTGGCTCGCGGATGCTGTCGCCGACGGGATCGTCGAGCCCAATGCCATGGTGGTCTCGACGGTGTCGTCCGATGGCATGCCGAGTGCGCGCACCGTCTTGCTCAAGGACGCGGATCCGCGCGGCTTCGCCTTCTACACCAACCTCCGCTCGCGCAAGGGTCGCGAACTCGAGGCGACGCGACGCGCGGCGTGTGTCTTCCCGTGGATTCCCCTGCATCGCCAGGTGGTGGTGATCGGCGAAGCCGTGGAGGTCCCGCGCGAGGAGGCAGCCGACTATTTCCGCTCGCGTCCGCATGGATCGCAGCTCGGTGCCTGGGCGAGTCGCCAGTCCGAGGTGATCGCCGACCGCGCCGTACTCGACGAGCGGCATGCGGAGTTGCTCGAGCGCTTCCCCGGCGAGGTGCCGCTCCCGGACTTCTGGGGGGGCTGGATCGTCGTACCCGAGTCGGTGGAGTTCTGGCAGGGGCGCGACTCGCGCCTGCACGACCGACTGCGGTACCGGCGCGTGCGAGCCGGTGCACTCGACGACGCTGGCGCCTGGGTCGTCGAGCGTCTGTCACCCTGAGCGCCGATGGCTCGCATCTTCGCCGACCTCACGCCGCTGCGCGAGAGCCCGCCCTTCCGGCGGCTCTGGATAGGTCACAGCGTCGGCACTGCCGGGCAGCAGATGACCGCGGTCGCGGTCGCCCTGGAGGTCTATGACCTCACCGGCTCCTCATGGGCGGTCGGCCTCACCGGGCTCTTCCAGCTCGTGCCGCTCGTCGTGCTGGGGCTCTACGGCGGTGCGCTGGTCGATCGCTTCGACCGACGTCGCGTCGCGCTGATCGCGACACTCGGGCTCTGGGTGAGCACGCTCGCCTTCGTCGTGCAATCCCTCGCGGGGGCGGATTCCGTCGCACTCCTCTACGCGATCATCGCGGTGCAGTCCGGCTTCTTCGCCGTGGCCAATCCCGCGCGGCAGGCGATCGTGCCGCGCCTCGTGCCCCTGCATCTCCTGCCGGCAGCCAATGCGCTCAACACCCTCACGTGGGGCCTCGCCTTCACGATCGGCCCGGTCGTCGCCGGCTTCCTCATTGCGGCCACAGGCACGGTCACCACGGTCTACCTCCTCGACCTCGTGGTCTTCGCGATCTCCGTATGGGCGATGTGGCGGCTGCCTTCGCTGCCGCCGGAGGGGGTCGCTCCCGATGCGGCACGGGGCTGGCGCAGCGTGCTCGAGGGCCTGCGCTTCCTCAAGGGCAAGCGCAACCTGCAGATGTCCTTCTACCTCGACATCGTCGCCATGGTCTTCGGCATGCCACGAGCGCTCTTCCCCGCCATTGCCACCGCCTGGTACGGCGGCTCGCTCGCTGATGTCGCCCTCATCGTGGGGCTCCTGTCTGCCGCGCCCGCTGTGGGATCCATCGTCGCCACGGTCCTCTCCGGTCCGCTCGGCAAGGTCCGCCGTCAAGGGCTGGCCGTCGTCATCTCGATCTGCATCTGGGGCGGCGCCATCGCCGTATTCGGCCTGGTCCGCGCACTGCCCGTCGCGCTTGTCCTGCTGGCCATCGCCGGTGGCGCTGACTCCGTGAGCGCGATCTTCCGGTCGACGATCCTGCAGGCGGCAACTCCCGATGACTACCGCGGGCGCCTGCAGGGCATCTTCACCGTCGTCGTCGTGGGCGGGCCTCGTCTGGGAGATGTCGAGGCGGGTGCTGTCGCTGAGGTATTCGGCGAGACGGTCTCAGCCGTATCGGGCGGACTGCTGTGCATCGTCTTCACCGGCGTACTCGTCGCCGCAGTGCCGGCATTCCTCAGATACGACGCTGAGCATCCGGTGCCGTAAGGCTGTTGTTCTGCGGTCGGGAAGTGCCACCGGGTGAACCCGGTGGACCGCAAAACCCTTGGAGGTCTCGGCAGGAGCCGATTACGGCAGGTAGGCGTCGAGGATGCGTGAGAGCAGGTCATCGGGGGCGACGCCCTGGGCCTTGGCCTCGGCCCGCAGGCGCTTGCGCACCGACTTGGGCACGCGAGCACCGAGGTCGACGTACTTGTCCTTGGGTGGGCCCGTGATCGCATCGGCGGCTGTCGCGCCCTTGCCGGGCTTGAGGCTCTTGGCCTTGACGACTTGGGCCTTGGACTTGCCCTTGCCCTCCTTGACGCCTCCGGGGATCGGGGCGGGGAGCGGCCGGCCGCTCACCGGATGCAGGTCGGCGTCGGGGGCGCGGCTCAGCGCGGGGCGAGGCGTCTGCGGTGCCATGTGTCCTCCGAGGTCGGTCAAGTAACGGTACGCCGTCAGGCGAGGAGGCGGTCGAGGATGTCGTCGAAGGCGTCGCTGACCTCGGCGGCGCCGGGGGAGCGCCAGGCCTGCACGGGCACGCCCGCGCCCTGCGCCTGCTGCACCGCGGAGCGCTCGGGGATGACGGGGTCGAGAACGAGGTCGCCGTAGACCCCACGCAACTCCTCGATGCGGTAGCGGTGCTCGGAGAGATTGCCGCGCACGCGGTTGACGAGCACTCCGGCGGTGCGCAGGCGCAGGTTGACCGACGTGCGTGCGGCTTCTACAGCGGTGAGCGCGCGCGTCGCGCCCTGCAGGGCGAAGAAGCCGGGTTCGGTGACGACGAGCGCGCTGTCGGCAGCGGCGAGGCCGTTGCGGGTGAGCTCATCCAGTGACGGCGGGCAATCGAGGAGGACGAGGTCGTAGGAGTCGGTGACTCCTGCGAGGGTCACCCGCAGGCGCGTCGCCGAGTCGGAGCCCTCGGGGCGATTGCGGTGCGCGACCGCCTCTTCGCTCGGCAGCACGTCGATCGGCGGACCCCAGCCGGTGCCCACGATGGCTTCGCGGGCGATGCCCGGCCGGCCGTCAGCCAGCACATCGCCGACCGTGAAGGCGAAGGGCGGGGGATCGAGGGCCACGGTGGCATTGGCCTGCGGGTCCAGGTCGATGACGAGGGTGGAGATCCCGCGCGCCCAGGCAGCACCGGCCAGGCCGAGCACGGTCGTGCTCTTGCCCACGCCGCCCTTGAGGGACAGCACCGCGACCGCTGACATGGAGTCGAGTGTGACAGGTGGAAAGTCAGTCGCTCGCGGCCTGCTTCAGCGGAGCACGCGAACTTTGGGTGGATCACGCCCTCCCAGGGCCTCATCTACCCAAAGTTCGGCCCGGGTTGGGATCTGGACCCGGAGCCAGGGCACTGGCCGTCAGCCGCTCCCGGCCTGCTTCATCTGGGCGAATCGGTCCAGCGCCTCCAGACGCTCCGTCGCGTGGTCGACGATCCGCTCGGGGTAGCCGTGGTCGTAGCCCCCCAGGGTGTCCCACGGGGTGTGCGCGGTCTTGCCCGGCAGATGGGCGAGTTCCGGCACGTAGCGGCGCACGTAGTCGCCGTCGGGATCGAACCGCTCGCCCTGGCCGACGGGGTTGAAGACTCGGTGGTACGGCGAGGCGTCGGTGCCGGAACCCGCCGTCCACTGCCAGCCGTGCGAGTTGCTCGCGAGGTCGCCGTCGCGCAGCCAGCGCATGAAGTGCGCTGCGCCGCGCTGCCACGGCAGGTGGAGGTCCTTGACGAGGAAGCTCGCGACCACCATGCGCACGCGATTGTGCATCCAGCCCTCGGCAAGGAGCTGGCGCATGCCCGCGTCGACGAAGGGATATCCCGTGCGGCCCTCAGCCCACGCGTCGAAGAGCGCGTCGGCCTGCGCACCGGAATCCCACGTGAAGTCGTCGTCGAAGCGGGCGTCCATGGAGGCGCGCGCGCTCTCGGGGCGCTGGTGCATCACGTCGGCGTAGAACTCCCGCCACGCAATCTCCTTGCGGAAGGTCTCCTCGCCCGCGGAGTCGCTGAGGTCGGCGAGGATTGTGCGCGGATGGATCTCGCCCCACTTCAGGTGATGGCCCAGGGCCGACGTGCCATCGAGCGCGGGGAAGTTGCGCGTGTCGTCGTATGCCTCGAGGCCCGCGGCGCGATACGCCGCCCAGCGCTCCAGCGCCGCGGCCTCGCCAGCCGCGGGCAGCGCGAAGGGCAGGTCGGGTCGCTCGGGGAAGCCATCGCAGTCCACCGGCATGGAGTACGTCGCCTCGGCATCTGGCGCGGGCGCGCGCCAGCCGTGACGCATCCACGCCCGATAGAAGGGCGTGTAGACGCGGTACGCCGTGCCGTCGTCCTTGGTCACCCTGCCCGGGGCGACGGCGTACGGCGAGCCGGTCTCGACAAGCTCGATCCCATGCTCGGCGAGAGCGGCGCGCACGCGCGCATCCCGCTGCACGCCGTAGGGCCCGTAGTCGGCGGCGATGTGGACCTCGCGTGCATTGGCTGCGCGAGCGACCGCGACGACGCGATCGACGGGATCACCGTGCTGCAGGAGGAGTTGCCCATCGAGGTCGGCGTCGAGCGCGCGCAGCGAGTCGACGAGGTAGGCACGGCGGACATCGCTCGCGGGCTCCCACACGGCGGGGTCGACGACGAAGAGCGGCACGACCTGCCCGTCGAGGGCGGCTGCGGCGCTGAGCGCGGGGTTGTCGCCCAGGCGTAGGTCGCGACGGAACCAGGCAACGGCGGGCACCCTCGCAGGCTAGGGGTCGCGGGGCCCGGGGGCATCCCGACCCCGCGCGACCCGAACGTCCCGGTTATCGAGACTTATGCGGCTGCGGATGTCTCGATAACCGGGACGTTCAGCGCGAGGAGCCGACCGGGGGAGAGGCGGGGGGTCGGCGCATGGGGTTGAATGACGTGTGTGAGCGACCTCATCGACACGACGGAGATGTACCTCCGCACGGTGTTCGAGCTTGAGGAGGAGGGGATCGTCCCTCTCCGTGCCCGCATCGCCGAGCGGCTCGGGCAGAGCGGGCCCACGGTGTCGCAGACAGTGGCCCGCATGGAGCGCGACGGCCTGCTCACGGTCGAGGGTGACCGGCACCTGGAGCTGACGCCCCGGGGTCGCGAGTACGCCACGCGCGTCATGCGCAAGCACCGCATCGCGGAATGCCTGCTCGTGGATGTCATCGGCCTGCCCATCGAAGATGTCCACACCGAGGCGTGCCGCTGGGAGCACGTCATGTCCGACACGGTGGAGCGGCGCATCCTGGCGATGCTCGACAATCCGACCGAGTCACCCTTCGGCAATCCCATCCCCGGCCTCGAGGAGCTGGTCCCGGGCGCCAAGTCGTCCGCGACGCGGGGCGTTGACTGGGTGACCCTCGACGCTGCTGCGGTCGACGACACCGTGCGCGTGACCGTGCGCCGCATCGGTGAAAGCGCCCAGGTCGATCCCGAGATGGTCGCCCTGCTCCAGCGGGCCGGCGTGGTCCCGGGCGGGGCGGTGCGCGTACAGCGCGCGGCCACCGGGGTGCTGGTGGGATCGGCGGGGGAGTACGTCGAGTTGCCCATGGACATCGCCAGCCAGGTCGCCGTCGAGCCGATCGGCTGAATCCCTACCCCCCGGGGTATCCTTGGGGCAGTGCCGTCCGCCGGGCGGCCGTGACCGACAGGACGGCTCCGCCGGCCCGCCGGTCCCCACCCGAAGGTGCAGGTGAGCACATGGCCCCCATCACGATGGATGACGTCTGCCGGCGCGAGGTGGTCACCCGCCTCAAGCGCGTGCAAGGCCAGGTGGCCGGCATCATCTCCATGATCGAGGACGGCCGTGACTGCGGTGAGGTCGTGACCCAGCTCGCTGCGGTGTCACGCGCTCTCGACCGGGCAGGCTTCAAGGTGGTGGCCAACGGCCTGCAGCAGTGCGCGACCGCTGAGGGTCGCGGTGAGAAGCCACCGATGAGCGCGGAGCAACTCGAGAAGCTCTTCCTCGCCCTGGCCTGACCTGCCCTCACTAGGCTGGCCGACATGGCACCCCCGCGCAGGCCCGATGCACTCGACTCCCTCGCCCCCGGCTCACTTGCTGGTCGTACGGCGCTCGTGACGGGAGGCGGCACCGGCATCGGCCGCGCGACCGCCGAGCTGCTCGCCCGACTGGGGGCGCGCGTAGCCGTCACCGGCCGTCGCGAAGAACCGCTCGCCGAAGCTGTCGCGGCCATCGAGGCTGCCGGAGGCCAGGCGGCGGCGTACCCCTGCGACATCCGTGAGCCCGAGCATGTCGATGCCCTGCTTGACGCCGTGCTCGGCGACATGGAGCGCATCGACCTGCTGGTCAACAATGCCGGTGGGCAATTCGTCTCGCGCGCGGAGGACATCTCCTACAACGGCTTCCGCGCTGTGGAGCGGCTCAATCTCGACGCGACGTTCTACGTCTCAACGCAGGTGGCCAAGCGCTCCATGCTGCCGGCGGGCTACGGCAAGATCGCGAGCATCACGATGACGATGACCCCGCACCGCGGCATTGTCGGCATGTCGCACTCCTCCGCCGCCCGCGCGGGGGTGGAGAGCCTCACCGCGACCTGGGCACAAGAGTGGAGCCCGCGCGGAGTGCGCACGATCGCGGTGGCGCCCGGAATCGTCCACACGGAGGCCTGGGAGCGCTACGGACTCGACCCCGAGCAGGTCGCCCAGGTGATCCCTGCCAAGCGACTGCAGTCGGTCGACGATGTCGCTGCCGTCATTGGCTTCTGGATGAGCCCGGCGGGCGACTACATCACCGGCATCACGCTCGTGACCGACGGTGGCATGAACCTCGCCGGCCCCGCGCTCTACTGACGCGTCAGGCGGGGTTGAGGTTGGCGATCGCGATGATCTGCCAGCCCGACCCACCCTGACGCCAGACCGTCAGGCGCGGCGCGGGCTTGGTCGACAGGCGCGAGCCGTCGATGGTCTCCTCGACCGAGAGCCAATGCGTGGCCACCAGGGTGTCCCCGCCGCGGGTCGTCGTGAAGTCGGTGAGCGAGTAGGTGCCCAGGTCCAGGGCCTTGAGCATCTCAATCTCGGCGGCCTTGTCGCGGGGGCCGTCCGTGTGCGCAGACTGGAAGTCCGCGGCCAGGATCGCGTCAACGGCGGTCCAGTCCTTGGCGGCAACAGCGGCGACGAACTCGCGGTAGAGGGTCTCGCCGTCGGCGTTCGGATCCTGCATTGCGCTCATGTCGACTCCTGCCTTGATGCCGGACGCTCCGGGAGCCGGACCGTATCAGCCTTCGGGGGCGGTGAGGGACCAGGTTTCGCCCGAGACCCGAAGCGGGATGCCGGACTTGCCGCGCTCGCCGACCTTGACGCCGAGGACTTGGTGCAGCTGGATCGTGTTGATGTCGAAGCCCAGGCGGGAGGCCGCCATGTAGAGGCGCCACACGCGCGCGGTCGGCAGGCCGGCCTCAGCGACGCAGGCATCCCAGTTGCGTTCGAGGTTCTCGCACCAGTGCTTGAGCGTGAGTGCGTAGTGCTCGCGGAGGTTCTCCTCGTGACGGATCTCAAAACCGGCGTAGTTCATCTCGGTGATGATCTCGCCCGGAGGGGCGAGCTCGCCGTCGGGGAAGACGTAGCGATTGATGAAGCTGCGCTTGAAATGCGTGGGCCACTTGTCGTCGGGCCGCGTGATGCAGTGATTGAGCAGCCGGCCTTCTGGGCGGAGCTTGCTGAAGAGGAAGGAGAAGTACGACTCGTAGTTGGCGCGCCCGATGTGCTCGGTCAGACCGATCGAGGAGATGGCATCGAAGCCGTTTTCCCGGACATCGCGGTAGTCGCTGAAGCGGATCTGGGCCCGATCGCCCAGGCCGGCGTCTTCGATCGCGCGCTGGCCCCACTCAGCCTGCTGCTGGGACAGGGTGACGCCGATCGCGCTGACGCCGTAGTTCTTGACCGCGTGAAGCACCATCCCGCCCCAGCCGCAGCCGACGTCAAGCAGGCGCATGCCGGGCTGGAGATTGAGCTTGCGGCACACCAGGTCGAACTTCTCCTCCTGTGCCAGCTCGAGTGATGCGTCCTCCGTCGGGAAGACCGCGCATGTGTAAGCCATTGATGGGCCGAGCACCATGGAGTAGAAGGTGTTGCTCACGTCGTAGTGGTGATGGATCGCCTCGGCATCGCGACGCTTGGAGTGGCGGCGCCCGCCGAGCGCGCGCTCCTGCGCGGGTGGCTCCGGGCGCACGAG
>CAZLMT010000028.1:0-11744 GCA_964560615.1 uncultured Actinomyces sp. | reverse complement strand
AGCGCTTGACCAGGCGCGCGCGATCCACCACGGACACGTGGTCCAGCGGCAGGGGATAGAGCCGCTTGAGAGCCTCGTAGACATCGCCGTGGATCTCAAGGTCCCCGGAGACATAGGCGCGGGCTAGGCCGAGTTGATTGGGCGAGCCGGCGATGTAGTGAACCCCGCGGGGATTGGTGACTTCGAAGACGACCTCGGCACCGATGAGCCCCGTGCTCGATCCGTCGTAGGCCTTGAAGCCCACGCGTCTGTCTGCGGGCACGACCGTGGCGAAGGCGGTGGCCAGGTCCATGATTCCTCCCGAGAATCGCGCTCTGCCTAGCGGCGGCGGACCACCTTGTCGTAGAGGTCCAGTAACCGCGAGGCAGGATCGTAGGCCCCCTTGAGGCGCTGGTACTGCCCGCCTCCGTAAATTCCCCAGAATTCGTCAGGGGAGTAGTACGCCGAGGAGTAAAGGGACTTGCGCCCGTCCATCTCGGTCACGACCTCCTCGATCCGCCGATTGACCCGGCCCTCTGCGGGGTCGATCCCGGGCGGCAGGGGCACGGTCGACCAGAAGCCGACGTTGACGTAGGTGGTCTGGGGGTCGAACTCATAGAGCGGCCACCGGGCAGCGGGATCGCGCTGCTTGAGGGGGCATACCCAGACGGGCTCGATGCCCACCTCGCGGTGGAAGAAGTCGAGGAAGTCGGCCAGGCGATCGATGGGCACCTCGATGTCCTGCACGACCTCTTCGCGGGCGGGGCGCCGACGCAAGCGAGCTACCTTGGTGGAGAACTTCGTACGCCGATCCCACTTGATGAGCTTCCAGTAGACGTCGCTGCGCAGCTTGCCCTTGGGCCAGAAGCGACGGATCACCGGCTTCTGGGTGCCGAAGGCCCGCGAGCACCAGAACCAGTCCGTGTCCCAGCGCCAGATGTAGTCGTGGATGGTGAGCAGGTCCGCGCGCTTGCGCTGGATGGAGCGGTAGTAGATGTCCATGGCGGTGTAGTCGCTCGGCTGCTGCCCGCCAGCGTCGTCGGTCATGCGACCGAGCGTGAGGTATTGCTCCGTGGCCGAAAAGACCGTGCCGTCGAGGAAGTCGACGGCCTCGCCCTCCCAGGCGCAGGGCGTAGCCGAGCGTGCCGTAGGAATTGGGGAAGCCGTAGTAGAGATCGCGGTGCGGATCGTCGTCGCGGCCGCTCACCGTGAGGATCTGGCCGTCGCCGGTGAGGACGTCCATCTCGATGACCGACTCATGCGGCAGCCCCCAGATGAAGCTCGTGCTCTCGATCCCGAGGCCTGTCACAGCGCCACCCAGGGTGATCGTCTTGAGTTGCGGCACGCACAGTGGCATGAGGCCGTGCGGGAGCGTGGCCTCGACGAGATGCTCGTACGTCGTCATCCCTTGCACCTCGGCGGTCCGCGTGACCGGGTCGACGGAGAGGACGTCGTCGAAGTCGGCGACGTCGAGGCCGGGGACTGTGGAATCTGCGCGCTGCCGAAAGAGGTTGGAGGTGCGCTTGGCCAGGCGGATGGGGGCACCGGAGGGGATCGCGTCGTACTGCGCGCGCAATCGCGCGACCCGGGCGTCGTAGGCCGAGCGCCACGCGGGCACCGCGGTCTCCGGGGCAGCCGACATGCGAGCAAAGGTAGCCGTAGCCCAGGATGGTCGCGTGAGCCAGGAGGTATTGGAGACCGGCCAGGAGTCCCCCAGGCGCGGCGTGCCCGCCGGGATTGTGTGGGCGGTAGGGATTGCCGCCCTCGTGGTCATCACCATGGCCAATGTCGTCGTCGCGGGGGAGTTGGCACTGCGGTCGTTAGAGGCGGACAACCTAGTGAGCGCAGTAGAGCAGTCCGAGACGGCGATGAAGACCACACAGACGGAATTCGACGCGGCGCTGTCGGCGTACGACACCGAGAACCTCACCGATGAGGAGCGCGAGCAACTCAGCGCGGATCTCGCAGACGTCGCCGCGAGAGGGGTGGGCGCTATCGCCATCGCGGGCGAGGGCGTCGCTCAGATCGAGATCATGCCGTGGCACACCAACATCCTCGATGCGCGCGAGGCCTACCTCGCCCACAATCAGGCGTGGGTCAACTACATGGCTGCCGCTGCTGAGGATCCGGCCGAGTGGTTCCGCCCGCAGCCGGCGGTCAATGACACCTTTGCCGACGCGAAGTTGCCGCTGGTGGAAGCCGTACCCTTCTTCGACTTCCTCCAGACCGTGCCGCGCATCGAACTCATCTACGTGTCGGGAAGCGGCGACTCGGGCAGCGGGCAATCGGCCTGACGGTCAGGCGCACAGCGTGGCGAGGACCGCGATGTCGGGATCCTCGCCGAGGTCGACACTCACCCTGCTGAGCAGGCGCGTCACCGTGCCATCGGCCTCGGCCTCCACCCATCCCGCGCGGTGGTCGAGGCCGAGATGCGGGATGCCGGGCAGGAGCACACAGCCCGATGCGGCACCCTCTGCCTCCGGCGTGGACGGGCGCGTCTCCATCGGCGGGTGCAAGACGATGAGCGCGGCCGGCTGCGGGTCAGCGAATTGGCCGGGGCGCGGGGCGCCGTCACCAAGCACGGGGCCCGCGGCGGTCACGAGACCGACGACATCGGGCTCGGGGTCGTCGGGCAGATCCTCGACTGCGCGGAAGACGGTCGTGGTCGGCAGGAGGCCCGGCATCGCAGCGAAGCGCACGGCGATGGCGAGGAACTGCGTCCACTCGCGCGTGGTGTCGGGCCAGCGGCCCGAGAGGATGAAGCCCGCCAGACTGCGATCCATGCCCGCGAAGGCTGAGACCTCGATACCCATGGCGGAAGACTGCGCCACGAGGGGCCTGGCAGACAAGCACCCTCGAGTGCTAAGTGTCGCGCGCTCAGGGACGGCGCTCCTGCACGATGCAGAAGACGTTGCCCTCCGGGTCCTCGAGCCGGATCCAGGCCGCGCCGACCTCGGCGACGGGCTCGGAGTCGATGCGCGTGGCACCGAGGCCGACAGCGGCCTCCGCGGCCGCCTCGATATCGGGCACGTGCACGTCGATATGCACGCGCGTCTTGGCCGTCACCGGCTCCGGCACGCGTTGGATCACCAGGCGCGGCCCGCGATCCGCGGGATCGACCAGCGACCAGTAGACGCGGTCTGGTGCATCGAAGCGTCCTTCGTCCTCCACGGCGTAGCCGAGCACCGCCGACCAGAAGGCGATCATGCCGGGGGCGTCGTTGACGTCAAGAGCGAGTTCGACGTGCATCCCCGGAGGGTAGCCTCGCCACGTGGCGCTCACCAAGGATCCGCATCACGCACTTGTCGTCATCGACGTCCAGCAGGGATTCGACGACCCCGCATGGGGGCGGCGCGACAACCCGGCCTGCGAGGACCACATCGCCGAACTCATCGGGGCGTGGCGTGAGGCGGGTCGCCCCGTCGTCATCGTCCGACACGACTCGACCGCGATCGGGTCACCGCTGCGACCGGGTCAACCGGGCAATGACCTGCGCGCCTTCATTACCGACCAGGGGATCGTGGGCGACGTGCTCATCACCAAGAGCGTCAACTCCGCCTTCTACGGCGATCCGGATCTTCACCAATGGCTCACCGATCGCGGGATCACCCGCCTCACCCTCTGCGGGGTGACCACCAATCACTGCTGCGAGACGACCGCGCGCATGGCGGGCAACCTCGGCTACGACGTGACCTTCGTCATCGATGCGACCCACACCTTCGACCGAGTGGCGCCGGACGGCAGTGTCATCCCGGCCGAGGAGATCTCACGTGTCACGGCGGCCAATCTCCACGGCGAGTTCGCCACCGTGCTGACGACGAGTGACGTACTCGAGTCTCCTGTGGGTTCCTGACAGGACCGGCGCGTGGATCTCGCAGACCGCGGTGCGGCGTCACCTCGACTGCATTTAGTCGTGCTGACTTCACGATGACATGGTGTGCGAACGACCCGGCTATCGAGGGTTAGAGGGCCCCGTAAGCATCGATTGCCGGGTGTTTGGTCCCGGAGGGTCTAGTTCGCCAGGCCGAGGCGTTCCGCGCCGGCGTAGACATTGAGCGACCCGCCGCGGACGAAACCGATGAGCGTGAGGCCGCTCTCACGGGCGAGGTCGACCGCGAGAGTGCTGGGCGCCGACACCGCCGCGAGCAGGGGTACGCCGGCCATCACCGCCTTGTGCACCAGCTCGGCCGAGGCGCGACCGCTCACCTGCAGTGCATGACCGCGCAGGGGGAGGCGTCCCTCCTGCAGTGCCCAGCCGATCACCTTGTCGACGGCGTTGTGGCGGCCGACGTCCTCGCGCAGGGAGATGAGGTCGCCCTCGGGGGTGAAGAGCCCGGCAGCGTGCAGGCCCCCACTCGCGGCGAAGCCGCGCTGCGCGGCGAGCAGTGCCTCGGGCTGGCGGAGGACAGCGTCGACGCTGAAGGCTGTGGTGTCGTCACCGAGCGGCCAGTGCCGTGTGCGCTGGGTCATCGCGATGAGATCGGCTCCGCAGACCCCGCAGGCGCTCGACGTCGCGTGCAGTCGGGGCTCGACCGGGACTCTGCCGCGCGTGGTCACCTGCACGATGCGGCGTACCTGCTCGGGGTCGTCCTCGTCGTGCTCGAAGCACTCCTTCGCCTCGGACACTCCCTCGATAGAGGTCAGGGCGCCCTCGGCCACGAGCCACCCCAGCGCGAGCTCGATGTCGTGCCCGGGAGTGCGCATCGTGGTGGAGACGGAGACGCCATCGACTTCGATCTCGAGCGGCTCCTCGATGGCGAGGGCGTCGGGGCCGGCATCGACGACACCGTCGCGCCACCGCAGCACGCGGCGTCGGTCGGTCGAGGCCATGGATTCCCCTTCGCAGACGGACGCCTCAGCCTAGGGGTGGACCACATGAGAGTGCGGCGCTCTGCCGGCGGTTCCACACTGTGGAACCTTCGATCCGCTGTGGCGTGAGCTCTCCCTATGCACGCTGGCGTGGCCTACCCTTGAGGCCTGGGGTTGTCGGCGATGAAGGGTGGTGCCAGGTGCCCGGTCACCAGGCGTGGTCGGTCGATGCCGGCGCGAGCGCCCTGCGATCCCTGCCAGCCGCCGAGCGACTCATCCTGCCTGCCCTGCAGCGCATCCAGCAGGTCTTCGGCTGGGTGCCGGATGAGTCGGTCGACCTCATCGCTGGCGACCTCAATGTCTCCCGCGCAGAGGTCGTCGGCGTGCTCACCTACTACCACGATCTGCGTCAGTCGCCCCCGCCCGAGGTGCACGTGCAGGTGTGTGTTGCCGAGGCGTGCCAGTCGGTCGGCTCGCGTCAATTCGTCCATGACCTTGAGGCGGCGTACGGCGTCCCGCTCGGAGAGCGCGTCGACGGCGTGGAATTGTCGGCCGTCTACTGCCTGGGTGACTGCGCGCTCGGCCCGGCCGCCATGGTCGAGGGTCGCCTGCTCGGTCGCTGCGATGTCGAGCGCATCCGCGATGCCGTCGCCCGCGCGCAAGAGGTGCGCGCATGATTCGCGTCTACGTGCCGCGTGACAGTGCTGCGCGTTCTGTCGGTGCCGACGAGGTGGCGGCTGCGATCGAGTCGGGCCTGCGCGAGCGCGGTGTCGATGCTGAGATCGTGCGCAATGGATCGCGCGGGCTGCTCTGGCTTGAGCCCCTGGTCGAGGTCGAGACTCCTGCGGGCCGCGTGGGGTACGGCCCGGTGGCCGTGCGAGACGTGGAAGGTCTCCTCGGCGCCGGTCTCGCCGAGGGCGCCGCGCACGCCCTCTCCCTGGGGCTCGTCGACCAGATCGACTGGCTCGCCTCACAGCAGCGCGTGACCTTCGCCCGCGTCGGCATCATCGATCCGCTGGACCTCGACGACTACCGCGCCCACGGCGGCCTGCGCGGGCTCGAGCGTGCCGTCGGAATCCCGCAGGAGGAGATCGTCGCCGACGTCCTCGCCTCGGGCCTGCGCGGCCGCGGGGGAGCGGGCTTCCCCGCGGGCATCAAGTGGCGCACGGTCCTCGAGGCCGAGGGCGACCAGAAGTACGTCTGCTGCAATGCCGACGAGGGCGACAGTGGCACTTTCGCCGACCGCATGCTCATGGAGGGCGACCCCTTCACGCTGCTTGAGGGCATGGCCATCGCGGGCATCGCCACCGGCGCGACGCAGGGCCTCATCTATGTGCGCTCCGAATACCCAGATGCGATCGCCACCCTGCGCACCGCCATCGACATCGCGCACGTCGATGGCTGGCTCGGTCCCGACGTCATGGGCTCCGGTCGCGCCTTCGACATCCGCGTCGTCGAGGGTGCCGGCTCCTACGTCTGCGGCGAGGAGACCGCGATGCTCGAGAGCCTCGAGGGCAAGCGCGGCATGGTCCGGCCCAAGCCGCCGATCCCCGCACTCCAGGGTCTCTTCGGCAAGCCGACCCTGGTCAACAACGTCCTCACCCTCGCGGCGGTGCCCGGGATCATCGCCGACGGCGCCGCGGCGTATCAAGCGCTCGGCATGGAGCGATCGCGCGGCACCCAGGTCTTCCAGCTCGCGGGCAATATCGCGCGAGGAGGCATCGTCGAGCTCGCCTTCGGCGTCACCCTCGCCGAGCTCGTCGAGGGCTACGGCGGGGGAACGCTCACTGGGCGCCCCCTGCGCGCTGTGCAGGTCGGCGGGCCACTCGGTGCCTATCTCCCCGGGGACGCGCTCGACGTGCCGATGGACTACGAAGCCCTGGCGGCTGCGGGTGGCCTGCTCGGCCATGGCGGCATCGTGGCCTTCGATGACACCGTCGACATGGCGGCGCAGGCTCGCTTCGCGATGGAGTTCTGTGCTGCGGAGTCGTGCGGCAAGTGCACCCCGTGTCGCATCGGCTCGACCCGTGGAGTGGAGGTCATTGACCGCATTACCGCGGGTGTCGAGCGCGAGCGCAATCTCGTCCTCCTCGAGGACCTCTGCACGACCATGACCGACGGGTCGCTGTGCGCCATGGGCGGCCTCACGCCCCTGCCTGTCCGCAGTGCTCTGGCACACTTCCCTGAGGACTTCCACCGCACTCCCGAGGTGAGGCCATGACCCTGCTCCACGAACCCGACTACGGCACGCCGGCATCCACGTCGCCGGAGAGCATTGATGTCGTCGTCGATGGCATCCCGGTGAGTGTGCCGGTCGGCACCTCGGTCATGCGCGCGGCCGCGGAGGCCGGCGTCGGCGTACCCAAGCTCTGCGCCACCGACTCCCTCCAGCCCTTCGGATCCTGCCGCCTGTGCCTGGTCGAGATCGACGGCAAGCGCGGCACCCCCGCCTCGTGCACCACGCCGTGCGAGCCCGGCATGGTCGTGCGCACCCAGACCCCGCGGGTCGAGGAGCTCCGTCGCAATGTCATGGAGCTCTACATCTCCGACCATCCGCTGGACTGCCTCACCTGCCCGGCCAATGGCGACTGCGAGCTCCAGGACATGGCGGGCGTCGTCGGACTGCGCGAGGTGCGCTACGGCTACGACGGCGAGAACCATCTCGATGCGCCGACCGATGCCTCCAACCCCTACTTCGCCTTCGATGAATCCAAGTGCATCGTGTGCAGCCGCTGCGTGCGCGCGTGCGATGAGATCCAGGGCACACTTGCACTCACCATCGTCGGCCGCGGCTTCGACTCCAAGGTGAGCCCCGGCGGGCGCAGCTTCTTCGACAGCGAGTGTGTCTCGTGCGGTGCCTGCGTGCAGGCCTGCCCGACGGCGACGCTCGAGGAGAAGTCGGTCATCGACCTCGGAATGCCGACCCGCACCGTGGAGACCACCTGTGCCTACTGCGGTGTGGGCTGCTCCTTCAAGGCTGAGCTGCGCGGCGATGAGCTGGTGCGCATGGTGCCCTCCAAGAATGGTGGGGCCAACGAAGGTCACTCCTGCGTCAAGGGCCGCTTCGCCTGGGGCTACGCCACCCACACCGATCGCGTCCTCACCCCGCTCGTGCGCGAGTCAATCGACGAGCCCTGGCGCGAGGCGAGCTGGGAGGAGGCGATCGGCTTCGCTGCCGAGCGCATCCGTGCGATCCAAGAGCAGTACGGCGTCGACAGTGTCGGTGGCATCACCTCATCGCGCTGCACCAATGAAGAGGTGTACGTCGTGCAAAAGATGGTGCGCGCGGCCTTCGGCACCAACAACGTCGACACATGTGCTCGGGTCTGCCACTCGCCCACGGGCTACGGCCTCAAGCAGACCTTCGGCACCTCGGCAGGCACGCAGGACTTCAAGTCGGTCGCCAAGGCCGACGTCATCATGGTCATCGGGGCCAATCCCACGGACGCGCACCCGGTCTTCGGCTCCCGGATGAAGAAGCGGCTCCGCGAGGGCGCGCGACTCATCGTCGTCGATCCGCGCCGTATCGACCTGGTGCGCTCACCCCACATCGAGGCCGACTATCACCTGCAGCTGCAGCCCGGCACCAATGTCGCGATCGTCAACGCCATGGGGCACGTCGTCGCGACCGAGGGACTCATCGATCGGGAGTTTGTCGCCGACCGGTGCGATCCGGTGACCTTCGCCGCCTGGGAGGACTTCATCCGCCAGCCGGAGAACTCCCCCGAGGCCGTCGAGGCACTCTCCGGGGTCCCCGCCGAGGAGCTCCGCGCGGCTGCTCGGCTCTTCGCCGCGGGAGCCAACGCCGCTATCTACTACGGCCTGGGCGTCACCGAGCACAGCCAGGGATCGACGATGGTCATGGCCATGGCCAATCTCGCGATGGCGACGGGCAATATCGGTCGCGAAGGCGTGGGCGTCAACCCGCTGCGCGGGCAGAACAACGTCCAGGGCTCGTGCGACATGGGCTCCTTCCCCCACGAGCTTCCGGGCTACCGACACGTCTCAGACGACGCAGTCCGCGAGCAGTTCGAGGTGCTGTGGGGTGCGGAGCTGCGCGGCGACCCCGGCATGCGCATCCCCAACATGCTTGATGCGGCGGTGGTGGGCGAGTTCAAGGCGCTCTTCGTGCAAGGCGAGGACATCGCCCAGTCCGATCCCAACACCCAGCACGTGCAGCGTGCGCTGGAGTCCATGGACCTCGTGATCGTCCAGGATCTCTTCCTCAATGAGACGGCTCGCTTCGCCCACGTCTTCCTGCCCGGCACGTCGTTCCTTGAGAAGGACGGCACCTTCACCAACGCCGAGCGCCGCATCAATCGTGTGCGCCCGGTCATGGCGACCAAGACCGGCAAGCAGGAGTGGCAGGTCACCTGCGATCTCAGCGCGGCTCTGGGCTACCCCATGCACTACGACTCATCCAGCGAGATCATGGATGAGATCGCCAGCCTCACCCCGACCTTTGCCGGAGTCTCCTTCGCCCTGCTCGACGAGGTCGGCAGCGTGCAGTGGCCGTGCAATGCCGAGCATCCGCTGGGCACGCCGATCATGCACGTCGAGGGCTTCGTGCGCGGCAAGGGTGCCTTCCAGATGACCCCCTTCGTGCCCACCGATGAGCGCACGACCCGTCGCTATCCCCTCGTGCTCACCACGGGGCGTGTCCTCAGCCAGTACAACGTCGGGGCGCAGACGCGACGCACCGCCAATGTGGCCTGGCATGACGAGGACGTCCTTGACATTCACGAGGCCGATGCCGAGGCACGCGGCATCACCGATGGCACGTGGGTCACGATCGCGAGCCGCGTCGGCACGACGGTCATGCGAGCCAATGTGACCGATCGCGTGCCGCCCGGTGTCGTCTACACGACGTTCCACTTCCCCGGCAGCGGTGCCAATGTGATCACCACGGAGTATTCCGACTGGGCGACCAACTGCCCGGAGTACAAGGTGACCGCGGTGGAGGTCACGCCGACCCTGCGCGGGCCCGAGGCCAGCACCGTCGCGGCGGGCGCGGAATCGATCCACGCCTAGCCGTGCGTATCGAGACCTTGACCCGGATGTCCGGTCAGATCGCCGCCAATTGCGTCGGGCTCACCGATGAGCAGGCGGTGGCTCGCATGACGGACCACTTGCGTGCCTTTTGGACCCCGGCGATGATCGCCGAGCTCGCGGAGTTCGACGGTGCCCATCCTGGGGACCTGGACCCCCGTGTCACCGCGGCTCTCTCTCGCCTCGAGGGATGAATCCTGGGCAAACTCCCCTCCAGCACGCTCTCCGTCCACTTGGATGGGGGTCCACCCCCTAAGGAAGGAAGTGCCATGGCTGACGACGACATCGAGGTAGGCGAGTCCATCGAGGTCACCGAGCTCGTCGATGACAACGGCAACGTGATCGGCACGGTCGTCGACGACGTCATGGTCGTCACGAGCGAGGACGGCACCATCGTCGAGGAGACCATCGACGTCTTCGATGCCGATGGCAACCTCGTGGTCGAGGAGGACGTCGTCGATGTCTACGACGCAGACGGCAACCTCGTCGCCGAGGCTGGCGAGATCATCGTCGAGGGCTGAGCGCTACCGGATGGAGACGTAGTACTTGACGAGCGTCTCCTCCACATCCCAGCGGCCGTACCAGCCGCGGGGGAAGATGACGGTGCTTCCTTCGGAAATCTCCGTCACGGTGCCATCGGCATCGGTGACGCGGGCGCGCCCGGCGAGGATGATTACGGATTCCTCGTCCGGGCGGTCCACCACGGTCCAGCCGCCGGGCGTGCACTGCCACAGCCCGGTCTCGACGTTCTCCCACGTCTTGAGGATGACTCCGCTCGTCATCGGCGTGCCCGAGTCGGCACCGGGCTTCAGGCCCCAGTCCTCGAGTCGGTCGTGCAGGGACTGCCAGGTCGATGAGACGACGGCGGGATGGGTCACGGTTCCTCCAGGTGGTTGACCGGAATCCTAGTGACTCCGGGCATTAGGGTCCTCCGCATGAGACACCCTCGCATGATGGTCATCGTCGGCATTGCCTCCGCCGTCCTTCTGGCGGCATGTGGTGGCCAGTCTGCGACGAGCGAGAGCCCCGCTTCGGAGGCCGTTCCGACTGCCTTCTCGGATCCCGAGGCCGCCTTCGCGGATCGGGAGGCGAGCGGGGAGGATCTCATCAACGCATGGTTCGGGCTGTTGGCGCTCACAGGGCGTGGAGCTGGCGAGGTCGCGACCACTCCTGAGGAAGTGGAAGCGGGTATGGCCATCGTCAGGCCCTACCTCGATCCGGCGTTCACCCTGATGCGAGCAACAGGCCAGCGGTATACGGCGGGCAACTTCGTGCCGCTTGATATCGATGACTTTGAGCTGTCGGACTTCGTCGTGACCGAGCCGCGGGAGGACATCCGCGTGATTCGCTACTTCGTCAGCCAGCCCGGAGCGACTGCGCCGGACGCGGGCGTCGTTATGGGCGCGGAGAAAGCCCCGCGCATTTCGGTGTTTCAGTGGGACGATGTGCTGGGCCACTGGGTGGCGGTGAGCTACGCCAACTTCAACGGTGCCATCGCAGCGATCTGCGAGCAGGATCCCATTCCCGTGACGGGCGAAGAGCCGTCCTCCAGCGTTGAGGATGTTGCCCTGGGCACGTCCCTGGTCGAGCAGTGGCGTGACATCACGACGGGGCAGTCTTCCGAAAACTTGCTCCATGCTGCCAGCCAGATCCAACTCGCCGATGGGCAAGGGTGGCCGACAGCCGACGGTGAGCCCATCGAATGGGCGCCAGCTCAGGCCTACGACTTCGCCAACGTCGGCGTCTCGCGCGACGGCGATCTCCTCGTCGTCTCCTTCGACGCAGTGGTGAGCGATCTCGTCATGGAAGGTGATGAGTATCGCGACACGGCGTCCCCGCGCCTGCTCACGTATCTGCTCAGCCCGGAGGGGAAGTGGGAGTACATCGCCCTGGCAAACTTCAACGTA
>CAZLMT010000027.1:1613-23395 GCA_964560615.1 uncultured Actinomyces sp. | reverse complement strand
CCGGTGCGGAAGCCGACCAGCGTGGCGCTCACATCCGTGAGAGGGAACACCGTCTGCTTGGCCACCACCTCCGACAGCGGCGGGTAGGGCTTTGACTGGGCGGGGACGCTACGGGCGGTGAGCACATCAAAGGTGCCGATGAGCCGTGCGGCCACCATCCCGCCCGTCGTGCCCGCGAGGTCATCGATGAAGGGGCCGAGCGCGGAGCATTCGGTGCCCGCGGGCACGCGCATGGAAGCCTGCGGGGTGAAGCGCACAGCTTCCACCCACGGCGTCGTGAGGGACGTCGAGACGACCCGCGGGATGCCGTCGGTGCCGACGCGGTACGTCGTCCCTCCGATCAGGACGAGCTCGCCGTCGAGACGATCGAAGGTGCCCAGGCCGATGGTTGCCCCACGGATCCCGTCGCGCACCGGAGCGAGCCCGTCGTAGTCCGGCTGCACGAGGTAGTCGAAGGTGCCGATCTGGGTAACCCATCCGGCCGGCGTGGGAGCGTCATCGGCCGAGGCAAGTGGAGTGACAGCGACGAAGATGGCAGCGCCGAGAGCGGCCGCCGCGAGGGCGATGCGATGTGGACTCACTGGCCGAGTGTGACCTACCGCGTCTGTAGGTGTGACCGAATTCCTCACGAACCCTGGGTGACGCGCTTCACGATGTGCGCGGCATTGGGTGCTGTCGCCAGGAGGCGGTCGTAGGGCTCGTCCTTCAGCTCAAGGACGATCCCGGGTTTGGTGCCGAGTAGCGCGCAGAAATCCTGACCGCCTCGGAAGCGCATCCGGCCGATGAGGACGACGTGCGGGATGCCGATGCCGGGCCAGCGCCAACCGCGCACACGCGGCCACAGATCGGATGACGCCTCGGCATGGATGATGTGGTCCCAGGGGATGTCGAAGCTGCTCGTGAAGGTCCCGAAGCGTTCCCACCGGCCCAGTCGCACCGACAGGTGCGTCGGCTCCATGACGAGACTGGCCATGGCCCCAGCGTGCCATCAGGCCCTCGGGTGTCGTCGGGGGCCGCCGTCACACCCACCTGACATGCTCGGGGCATGGCCGGCCAGCGCACCCCTCGAGCTCCCGTCACCGTGCGGGTGCCCGAGGTCGCCGCGCCGGATCGCCCCTGGTCGGCCACCGCAATCGAGCAGTTCCTCGGGTGCCCCTTGCGCTACTGGTGGCAGCGCATCGAACGCTGGGAGACGCCATCGACGGCCGCGCTCGTCATCGGTCGAGCCGTGCACGCGGCCCTTGAGCACCTCCTCGCGCTGCCTCCGGATGAGCGTGTGCCCGAGCGCGCCGATGCCTACCTCGCTGAGGCCCTCATGGCTGAGTTTGCGCTGGTCGAGGGCCAGGGAATCGACGAGGTGGAGGTCCGCGAGGGCAGTGCGCGTGCGATGGCGGCGTACTTCGCGACAGAGGAGCCCGCGCGCATCGAGGTCGCTGCTGACGGACTTGAGCGTGAGGTGCGCACCGACCTCGCGGGACTTCCCTTCCTCGGTCACATCGATCGCATCACCGTGACGGAGCCCGGTCTGCGCGTGACTGACTACAAGACGGGAGCACCCAAGCCGCGCTTCTGGTGGTCCTACTGGCGCCAGCAGTTGCTCTACGCCGCTGCGCTCGAGGGGATGGGCGAGCCGATCGCTGAGATCGAGTTGCTGTATCTCAAGGATCCGCGCGCGGTGACGCGCCCGGTCTATCCCGCTGCGATCCGTCGCGCTCTCACTGATTTGGAATCCGCACACGAGCAGCGTGACGTCATGGCGACGGGTGGTGCCTGGGAGGCACGCCCGGGTCCGCTATGTCGCTACTGTGACTTCCAATCCGTGTGTCCGGCACAACGCAGTGCAGCACCAAAGCCGGGCAGCCCCGAGAGTGATGCGGCCCTGCGTGAGCGCGGGCTGGTGCAGCGCGGAGCTGAGCCGGTCGCAGCTCCTGCGGGTGACCTCCTCGTCATCCTCGAGGACGAGGTGCAGGGGTGACTCAGGTCGAGATTCCACCGTGGACCCCGCCCTGGCGCGTGGTCGTCCGTGACCGACTCATCCGCGTGAGTGCGGCTCACGTGCGTGGCGAGGAGCGCTGGGAGTGTCCGACGCAGATCGCCGTCAAGGCGCGCCCGACCCTGCAGGTCGATCGCGACTCGTCTGTGCGACCGACCTATCCCCCCTTCCACTCGTTCGCACTCGGCCTGGCGCGCGACGCGGCCTACGCCGTCCTCGCCTCCGGCACCGATCCCGAGGTCGCGCTCGATCAGGTGTGCGCCACCTCTGCGGGGGATGTGGCCGAGGCGGCGCGCACTGTCGCCAGGGAAGCGCTGCAGGGGTATCTCATCGCGGTTGCGCGCCTGCGGGACACGGCTCAACTCGCCGACGAGACCGTCGTCCGCGAGTTCTTCGCCGCGGACGAGCCCGACAGGGGCGGCCTTGCCGCTCCGCCGGGCCAGACTGACGTGCGCGTCGAGTGGTCCGCGTGGGGACTCCTGCATGTGAGTCGAGACGGTGCCGAGCGCGAGTACCACGTCCTCACCTGGGAGCAGGCGGGCACGCGCCACCGCGAGCCGGCGTACCTCGCCGTCTATGCCCGCGTCGCCGCCGACGCCGTCATGAAGCAGGAGGGCAGCCTTTGGCGCGAGCGCTGGCCGGCCGCCACGTCACAGCCGGGCCCGGCCCAGCGTGTGCGCGTGCGCGAAGTCGGCATGCTTGATGCATCAGACGCTCTGCTGCTTGAGATGAGCGCGGAGGAGGCGCGCGAGCGATTCGGCGACGTGGTCTCGGAGCGCATCCAGGTGCTTGGAGGAGGTGCCTTCAATCCTGGATCGCGCTGCGCGTCATGTCCCGTCCGCTACGAGTGCCCGGGCGTGGCCCGCATGCCCGGTGTGCTCGGTGTCGCAGGCCCCGCGCTCTGGACGCGCGCGCTCAGCCCCGGTGACCTGACCACCGCGCGCACCTGCACCTGGCAGATCCACCTGGAGCGGGAGCTCTCGCTGCCCCGGGCTCGTCGCGAGACCACCGAGGCGATGGTGCGCGGCACGCACCTGCACTCCTGGCTCGAGCATGCCCATGCGCGCCTTGTGCCTTGCACCGCCGAGGATCTGCCGCTGCCCGGCGAGGGACCGGGTGAGGTGGCCGCGCTGCTGGGCTGGGATGAGTCGACCTACGCCGCCCTGCGACCCTTCCTGCTGCAGCATGTGAGCGCCTGCCCGCTCCATCGAGGAGATGTCGTCGCGGCCTACCCCGAGCAGTCGCTTACGGCGTGGGACACCGACGTTGATGTCGTCATGAGCACGCGCGCTGACCTCGTCGTGGAGACAACCGACGGCTATCTCGTGCGCGAGACCAAGAGTGTCGCCGCGCAAGGTGACATGCCCCAGACGGCCGCCGAGGTCTTCGAGCGCTATCCGCAGGTGGCAGTGACCCTCTGCCTGATCGCTGACGGGCTCGATCCCGTGACCGGTGAAGTGGTCCCGGCACCGCGCCCCGCACGAGTCGAGGTGGAGATCCTGCGGACCGACGGTCATGAGCTGCGCGGATTCGACACCTCGGATGCCGAGGCCGTGCTCATCGCGCGCGCGACCATCGCCGAGGCCATCGACACGATCCTCTACACCCCCGCGGAGCCCCACGTCGGCCGCCACTGCTCCTGGTGCCCCGTATCTCGCTGGTGCGAGGCCTACCGCGGGCGCGCCTCTGGGACGGGCGACGTGGCCGACGGCGATTCCGGCGGAGACGAGCGACCGCGCATGTCGCTCCTCGCCTACGCCGAGTCCGTCACCCTCGACGCCGACTCCGAGATCCCCTTCTGAGGTCGCCCCACACGCTCGGATGTGCCACGCTCGGCGCATGGCCGACCCCTCAACCCCAGAGCCCGTCCCGGTGCCGTGGTCGGCCCGATCCCCGCAGCGCTATGTCTTCGCCGCCCTCGCCGTCATCATCGGCATCGCTGTCGTCATCACCGCGCTGGCCTACATCCGCGCCGGCACCGGCGGCGTCGTGCCGTTCCTCATGATCACGGTCGGTCCCGTGCTCGCTGTCGTCTACGTCTACTACTTCGGCTTCCGGAAGTTTGACCAGCAGGATTAGCGCGCGCGGGCGGGGGCTTGGATCCGCGGATTGCCGCAGGCGTTGACCTGCACCCGCAGCGCGGCCTGCTCGGTGGCGTCGACGGTGATCCGCCAGCGCCACTTCACCGCGATCCACTCGCTCACGTAGGTGCAGCGATACGCCGTGCGCGGGGGCAGCCACTCCGCGGGGTCCTGGTCACCCTTCGAGCGATTGCTCGATGCGGTGACGGCAATGAGCGATCCGGCGTACCCGCGATCGTTGGCGAATGCCTCGCGCACGGCGGTCGTCCAGCGTCGCGCGCCGGAGGCCCAGGCCTCGGCGAGCGGCACCATGTGGTCGACATCGAGTTCACCGGGATCGCGCACGGTGACGCCATCGAACTCAGAGAACCACCGTCCTGAGCCGACCGGACATGAGCGACCGGTGCTGGGTCCGCTCCGAGCCTCACTGATGAGGACCAGGTCGCGCACGTCGCAGTCGTCACCGACGTAGTCCCAGTGCGGGAAGAGCTCGCGGTCGTAGCCCGCGGGTCGCTCCGGCGCCACGGTGAGGGAACGCAGCATCGACAGGACCGAGCGCTCTTGGGCATGCGCGGGCGACGCAACCAAGGAGCTGAGGCCGAGACCGGCCGCGAGCGCGAGGACGAGTGCGGTCGCACGACGACGCATGACTCCCCCTGACTCCCACTGACTTTTTGCCACTTATCGCGACTTTGGCGTGTAAGGAAGTCGCGATAAGTGCCGAAAACGGTCTGGGTCGACCCTAGCTCGCGGGAGGGCTGAGTCGCTCGGCGGCGACGTCGCGCGCGATATCGAGGAAACGATCGACCGCTGGAGTGCGCCGCTGAGCGGGGGGCACAGCCAGCAGGATCGAGCGCGGAGCGATAGGGGGCACCGTGGGCAGCACGACGACCTCGGGGTCGTCGAGGTCCACGGCGAGCTGCGGCATGATCGCAGCCCCCATGCCGTTGCGCACCATGGCCTGTTTGGCGCCGTTGTCATTGGTGCGGAAGGCGTAGGGGGCAGTGACACCCGCGTCGCGGACGTGCTGATCGATGTAGTCCTGCGTCGTCCCGACGTGCTCGCCGATAAGGCCGAGCTCAGCGATCTCGCGCATGGTGATCGATGTCGCACCGAGATAGGGATCACGTCGAGGGAGTACGGCGACGAAGGGATCCGTGCCGAGGTCGATGAGTTCGACCGATGTGTCAAAGACAGGACCGGCGACGAAAGCGACGTCGATATCGCCGGAGTGGAAGCGCTCGATGAGCGCGGAATTCTCATCCTCCTCGATCGCGCGCATGATGAGGCCCGGGATCTCGCGCCGCACGCGACCGACGATGTCGGGCAGAAGCTCGACGGCGACGCTCTGGAAGGTGCCGATGATGAGCCGGCCGCCGGTGCCGGCCGCAATGTCAGCGATCTCCTCGCGCGCGGCATCGAGGCGATCGAGAATCACTTCGGCATGGGCGAGCAGGGCTCGACCGACAGGGGTGAGGATGACCGGCTTCGGACCGCCGGGCCGCTCGAAGACCGGGCTGCCCACCAGGGACTCGAGGCCCGCGATCTGCTGGCTGATCGCCGCCTGGGAGTAGCCGAGGATGTCGGCAGCCCCGCGGAAGGTGCCTTCCTCCGCGACGGCGCGAAGCGCCTCGAGGTGGCGCACCTCGTAGCGTGCGGGGCCGAAGACCATTTGATAAGCATATTCTATCGACACGATGAGGATTCATCGCTTTACGTGATGTAATCAGATACCTACTCTGGTCATATCGGCCCTTCCCCCGATGCAGACCAGCACTTGAAGGAGTAGTCATGACCCTCACCCGCACCTCTCTCGAGGGCCTGGCCCGCCGTGTCGCGGAGTCCGGCCTCGCCGCCGCGCCCGCCGCCGACCTCAACGTGCTCGCCGAGACCGCCGAGGTCATCGGGCTCAGCCCGGTCCTCACCGAGGTCCTCGTGGACCCCTCGGAGCCGATCGTGGCCCGCGAGCGCGCCTTCAGCCTCATCGCCTGCGCCGTCTCCGGCCGGGTGCGCCGCGGGGTCGCCCTCGCCGCCTGATCCACAGCGTCCGACAGCGCCTGCCATCCTGCTGGGGTGGCAGGCGCTGTCGATTCCGAGATCGCAGCCTGGCTTGCTGCCTACCCCGCACCCGACGTTGACTACCGCGATGTCGCGGCGGTGCGTGCGATGACGGATCGCTACATGGCGGAGCACGGCGGACCCGCTCCGCGATGGCCGCGCGAAGACGTGCGGATGGAGCAGATCACGGTCGCAAGCCTGGACGCGCTGATGTGGCGTCCCCGCGACATCGAGGATCCGCTTCCCGTGGTCCTCGCTTTTCACGGGGGCGCCTTCATCGTCGGCGGGCCGCTCGGCGCTGAGCGGATCGCCGTACCCCTCGCTGCCGACCACGGCATCTGCACGGTGAGCCTCGCCTATCCGCGTGCGCCTGAGCACCGCGCACCTGTCGCCCGTGATGCTGCGCGTGCAGCACTCGAGGGCCTCGCGAGCGTCCCCGGAGTGGACGCGCAGCGCGTCGCGGTGCACGGCTCGAGCGCGGGAGCCTGCCTGGCCGCGGGTCTTGCCCTCCATGCGCGCGACGTCGGCAGGCCCTTGGCGCTGCAGTCACTGAGCTGCCCGGCGCTGGACTCGCGTGCCTCTGCGACGATCGATACTCGTCACTCCATGCGGGGCTACTCCCCGACTCTCACTCACCAGGCCGTGGTCGCGATGTGGGAGCACTACCTCGGAGCTGCTGCCCCGGAGTCACCAGAGCTGCGGTACGCCGTACCCGCACTCGCCGATGACTTGCGCGGCGTCGCACCTGCGCACCTCACCGTCGCGGAGCACGACGTGCTGCGTGATGAGGCTCTCGACTATGCGCGACGCCTTGCGGATGCCGGAGTGTCCGTGGGACTCGACCTCGTGCCGGGAAGCGTGCACGGCTTCGACGGTCTCCTGCCGGACTCGCGTATTGCCCGTGCGGCGATCGATTGCCAGATCAGCGCGCTCGCAGCTGCGCTGCATGCCTGATGATCAGGAAGGCGTCGGGGTCGGTGTCGGGATGATGGTCGTGGGGCAGTTGTTGGAGAAGAATCCCTCGACGACGTCGACGCTCTCTATGAAGGCGGGATCGCCGAACTGGGTCTCGGCCTCCAAGCCCAGCGGCGGCAGGTCCCCGTTGCCGCTGATGACATCGCGGACGCGGTCGGCGAAGCGCTGTGAGACGGCAACGAACCCCTGGGCCTCCTGGGGCAGCCCCGGCAGTTGATCGACGATCGCCCGGGCGGAGAGACCGAAATCCGCGGCAGCCGGCCCGGCGGTGCCGGCATCGGAGGCCTCAAGGGCGTTGGCCATGTCGCGGAAGGCCAGGGAGTAGTCCGCGATGGCCTGGGCCGCCGCCGGGCAGTCGATCGCGATGTTGTCCGCTGGGGACAGGGTCGAGGCGGAACTTCCGCAGGCGGTGAGCGCCAGGGCGGAGAGTCCTGCGACGGCTGCGACCCGCTTCATTCGTTCACTGTAAGCGGGCGCCGGGGTTGAGGCGAGACCGGCACATGCGACTTCTCGCATTCGGCCCCCTAAGCGGGGGACTCCCTCCTAGGGTCGGGGCGTCCTATCCCGCCGAACCCCGGAGCCCCAGTGTCTGACATGTCCATCCCCGCAGGCCCCCCGAAGGATTACACCGCCCTCGCCATCATCGGCACCATCCTTAGTGCCTGCACGTCGTGCATCGGGCTCATCACCGGGATCATCGCGATCGTCCAGAACAACAAGGCCAAGAATCTCTACGCCGCAGGTGATGTCGCGGGTGCCTACTCCGCGGCCAACACCGCCAAGATCCTCCTCATCGTGACGTGGGTTCTCGTCGTCGTCGGAGTGATCTTCAGCGGCGGCCTCTTCTTCACTGGCAACTACCCCGGCCTGGGCTAGCCCCTCGGGTCGCCGAGGTCGCTGCCCCGCGGGACGATAGGGACGTGACCATCGCAGACGTCCTCGTCGTCGGCGCGGGGCCAGCTGGCTCGGCAGCCGCGGCCTGGTGCGCCCGCGCAGGCCTCGACACCGTCCTCCTCGACGCCGAGGAGTTCCCCCGCGACAAGCCCTGCGGTGACGGCCTGACCCCCCGCGCCATCGCCGAGCTCACAGCGCTCGGCCTCGGACCTTGGCTCGAGGGCCGCGCCCGCAATCGTGGGCTGCGCGCCGCGGGCTTCGATCAACTGCTCTACCTCCCCTGGCCGGGAGGCAACCTCCCCGACTACGGCGGTGCGGCACCGCGCCTGGAGCTCGATGCGGCCATCAGGCAGGTGGCACTCGACTCCGGAGCGCAGGCCATCGAAGGTGCGCGGGCTACCGACGTCACCCGTGACGGCGATCGGGTGACCGCTGTCACCGTCAAGACACGCGAGGGCGTGCGCGAGATCGCCTGCCGCAGACTGATCGTCGCCGATGGGGCTCGCTCGCAACTCGGACGCGTGCTCGGCCGCGAGTGGCATCGCGACACGGCGTACGGCGTCGCCGCGCGTGGCTACATCAAGTCGGGTCGCAGCGATGACGAGTGGATCTCCTCGCACCTCGAGCTCCGTGGGGAGGACGACCGCATCCTCTCCGGATACGGCTGGATCTTCCCCCTCGGAGATGGCGAGGTGAACATCGGCGTCGGCACACTTGCCACCGCGCAGCGACCGGCTGACATCAACCTCCGCTCGCTGCTCAACTACTACGCCGACACCCAGCGCGAGGACTGGGAGTTGCACGACGACGTCCGTGCGCCGTGGTCGGCGCTGCTGCCCATGGGTGGCGCCGTGAGCGGCGTCTCCGGGCCCAACTGGCTGCTCATTGGCGATGCCGCCGGCTGCGTGAATCCCCTCAATGGCGAGGGCATCGACTATGGGCTCGAGACGGGGCATCTCGCCGCGCAGGTCATCACCTCGCGCGGGCCGAGCTATGACCTCTCGACGATCTGGCCCGGCCTGCTGCGCGAGAGATACGGCGAGGCCTTCTCCATCGCGCGCCGACTCGCGGGTCTCATCACCGTGCCGGGGCTGCTCCCGACACTCGGTCCGATCGGCATGCGTTCGCAGATCCTCATGACCATCGCGCTGCGCGTCATGGGCAACCTCGTCACTCCCGAGGACCGAGACGCCACCGCACGCCTGTGGCGCACCGCCGGTCGCGCATCCGTGCGCCTCGACGAGCGCCCACCCTTCAGCTGATGACCAACGTCGCGGTCACGGGAGTCTCCGGCTTCATCGGTGATGCCATCGCGCGGCGGTACGCCGATGCCGGCGCGACGGTACGGGGACTCGATCGTCGAATCCCGGATCCCTCCGATCCGTTCACCCCTGACGCCGACCCGCGCGTGGAGTACGTGACGGGTGACGTCACCCGCCCGGCCGACCTGCGGCGGCTCGTCGCGGGCGCGGACATCGTCATCCACACCGCGGCAATCGTCGCGGAGTCCGGTGACTGGGGTGACTTCGATCGCGTCAATGCCCAGTCGCCCCGATGGGCGGCGCTCGCCGCTCGCGATGCGGGCGCGCGCTCCTTCGTGCACCTGTCGAGTGTCATGGTGCACGGCTTCGACTTCCCGCACGGCGTGGCCGAGGACGGCCCACTCAACCACGCGACCAATCCCTACTGCGCCACCAAGATCCGCGCGGAGCACCTCCTGCGCGACCTCGATATTCCTGGCGAGTTCGCCGTCCACATCATCCGGCCCGGAGATGTCTACGGCCCCTTCTCGACCCCGTGGATCGTGCGACCGGTGCAGCACATGCGCGAGCGCACCTTTCTCTACGTCTCGCCATCGGCAATCAACCACGTCTATGTCGAAAATCTCGTGGATGCCATCGAGGTTGTGGTGGCCGCAGGAGATGAGTGGAGCGGCGTACCCGTCACGGCGACCGACGGTGTCGCGACGCCGGCAAAGGAGTTCTACGGGTACTACGCCGATCTGCTCGGCCTGCGCTTCGCCCCGACTGTGCCGGGGTGGCTCGCGGAGCCGACAGTCGGCGCCCTGGCGGCCGCGCTCCCGGAGGGCCTGCGACAGCGGCTCGACCTCGATCGTCAGTCGATCAGATACCTGCGCCGACACGGTGCCTACGACACGTCTCGGCTCCGAGGGCTGGGCTGGCGCCCCCGGGTCGCTCTTGCCGAGGGACGCGAGCGGACTGCGGCGTGGCTGCGAGAGGTGGGACTGCTCCCGGCGACGTAGGGTCGAGGCATGCGCCTGCGCCAGTCGCTCACCCCGGGTCGCCGAGGGATGCTCGTGCGGCTCACCGCCGCCGAGGGTCGACGTCCGGCGCTTCTTGACGCCTTGCATCGTTATAGCGATGGACTCGAGGAGGAGCCGGGCACGGAACTCTTCATCGTGCACCTTGATCCTGACGATGCCGATGTCGTGTGGCTCTACGAGATCTTCCATGACGACGAGGCACAGGAGGAGCACCGCGCGGCTGAGGGCTTCGCGCAGTTGATGACCGAGTTGCCCGATGTGCTGGGTGCCCCACCCGCCATCCTGCGACTCGATCCGCTGCGCATGTCCCTCCAGGAGCAAGTGCTCAGCGAGGACCTGACTCTCTAGCGGGTGTGGAGGCCGGAGGAGACTGGTCCCGTGAAGCGCATCACCGTCGAGCAACTCAAGACCGTCCTGGCTCACCTGCCGCCCAACCCGCGCGTCATCTCCTCGGGCAACTTCGCCACCCCGCACACCCTGCTGCGCGTGATCGATGAGCAGGTGCCCGAATACACACTGCACATGCTCAATGCGCAGCCGGGTATCCCCGATCGCGAGGGCGTGACCTACGAGACATGCTTCGTCGGGCCCGCGATGCGCCACTCGCCGCGTCTGCGCTACATCCCGAGTCGGCTGAGCCTCGTGCCCGTGCTCTATCGAGGGCAACTGCGGCCGGATGCCGTGATCGTCCACGCGTCCGCCCCTCGCTACGACACCGTGAGCCTCGGCATCGAGGTCAACGTCATGCCCGCGGCGATCGAAGCGGCACGTGCGCTTGGTGCACCCGTGATCGTGCAGGCGAATCCGCAGATGCCCTACACCTACGGAGACGGTCAGCTCTATGACACCGAGATCGACTATCTGGTCGAGGTGGATGAACCCATCACCGAAGCCGCTCTGCGGGAGCCTTCGGAGATCTCCCAGCAAATCGGCGACCTCATCGCCGCTCAGGTGCTCGATGGCTCCACGTTGCAGCTCGGCATCGGAGATGTGCCTGACGCCGTACTGCACAGCCTCACGAATCGGAAGGGGCTACGGATCTGGTCGGAGATGTTCTCCGACGGGGCCCTCGCGCTCGAGCATCAGGGTGTCCTGGATCCTCAGATCCCGCTTACCGCCTCCTTCCTCTTCGGCTCGCGAGACCTCTACGACTTCGTGCACCTCAATCACCGCGTGCGCATGCTGCGCACGGAGACGACCAACGACCCCGGGCGCATCGCGCGCCAGCGGCAGATGACGAGCGTCAACTCCGCGCTCCAGGTCGATCTCTTCGACCAGGCCAACGCGAGCCGCATGAAGGGCCGCATCTACAGCGGCTTCGGCGGCTCCGTCGACTTCATCGACGGCGCGCTCCACTCTCGCGGCGGGGCGAGCTACATCGCCCTGCCCTCGTGGCATCCCAAGGCGCAGGTCTCGACCATCGTGCCGCGTCTACAGGAGCCCGTGACGTCGTTCCAGCACAGCTATGTCGTGACGGAGCAGGGAGTGGCACCCGTCGTCGGGCTGAGCGAACGCGACCAAGCCCGCTCCCTCATCGAGAACGCCGCCCACCCGGATGCCCGCGAGGGGCTGTGGGATGCGGCGCGGGCACAGGGTCTCGCTTAGTTTCGCCTTCGAACCCGTCACGAATGGGGATAGGGTCGCTCCATGCTCGGCGGCCCCCCTCAACACCGTGCGATGACACAGGGTGGAATGACACTGCGTGCCCTTGCCCTGAGCACCGTCATCACCATGGTGACCGCGGCCGCCCACGCGACCCACGGCCATTCTCCGTCGTGGATGCTCCTGGTCCCGACCGCGGTGATCCTCGCCGGAGTGTGCCTGCCGGTGAGTGCCCGTCGGTTGAGTTGGGCGCGCGCGATGGGCACCATGGTGGTCGGCCAGTTCGCGCTGCACGCCTGGTTCGCGTGGTTCTCACTGCCGACTGTCGGCTCAGGGGTGCCCACCCACGCCTTGCATCACGGGCCATCTGCATCGGTGCTGGTGGCACGTGACTTCAGTGGGCTGATTCCCTCGCCGGGGATGGCGCTGGCCCACCTCCTGGCAGCAGGGGCGCTTGCGGCGCTCCTCGTGCACGCTGACTGGTTGCTGAGCGCGGCGGCGGCGATCCTGGGCGGCACTCTTCGTTCCCCCGCTGTCGCGTGCAGCACTGTCGTATCCGGCGCAGCACCCTCGCTCTTCGACCGGCCAGCCGCGCCGCGGATCCCGGTCGTGCTCGTCCACAACCTCGTGAGGAGGGGACCGCCGGCGTACTGCGTCTAGTCCGCAGTACGCCGAGTTATCGGTCCCCATTTCGCGCGCGATCGCGCGCCCTCACGAAAGGTTCCATCATGCTTGCTCGTTCACTCCGCCGCGTCATCGCGGCGTCCGCATCAGCTGCACTCATCGCTGGTGCCGGCTTGATCGCGGCAGCTCCGGCTTCCGCGCACGCTTCAGTCCAGCTCTACGGAGGAAAGGCCACTGCGGGCGGATACGGTGCTCTCTGGATGCGCATTCCCCATGGCTGCGACGGCTCGCCGACGAAGCGCGTCATGGTCACGCTGCCCGCGTCATTCGGGTCAGCCAAAGCCCAGATGATCGGTGGCTGGAAGGCCAAGGTCGTCACCAAGGCTGACGGTTCACGTCAGGTCATCTGGAACGCCACCGGGGATCCACTCCCCGACGACCAGTTCGCCGACTTCGGGATCTCGGTGAAGTGGCCGACAACGGAGGGCGAGGTCGCTCTCCCCACGGTCCAGACCTGCATCAAGGGCAAGGTGGCGTGGATCGGCGACGACGTGCCCACGGTGGATGTCGGCCCGGCCTCCGGCGGCGGTCACTAGTGTCGCGACGGTGGGTGGTGGCGGCCAGCATGCTGGCCGCCACCACCGCACTCTCCGCGCTGTCGGCGAGCCCTGCATGGGCTCATGCACGCGTGATCGCCAGCTCGCCAGCCGAGGGCACGGTCGTCAACGCGCTGACGACTGCCCGGCTCACCTTCAATGAGTCGGTGAGCGGCACAAGCTCGGCCCTACGTGTGCTCACGTCGTCCGGTGCAACGCTGTCGGGGCCCGCACGCGTGTCCGGCTCTTCGGTGACGGCACCGGTGCGTTCCATCAACGCGGGGCGCTACGCACTTGTCTACCGGGTGACGAGCGCGGATGGTCACGTCATCGCCAACTCCATCGGATTCTCCGTGCGCCTCTCGGACCCACCGTCGTCGGCGACGACGGTGCGTCTCTCAGGCGAGTCTGTGGGGATGTCCGGGACGCGTGTGGGCACGCGCACACTGCGACTGCGCGGTGACCTCCGCAATGCGATCGGACAGGTGGTCTGGCGCCTGCCGGGAATCCCCGAGCCCTTCACGTGGTCGCTGGCGAAGGGTCGGGCCAAGGGGATGCTTCCCTTCGCCGGCTCCTACTCGGTGACGGTCACGGCGTATTCCTCGGCCTCGTCGACGCGCACGCTCACCGGGGTCGTCCGAATCAGCCCTTAGGGCATTCACCCGTCCGTAGGATGCGCGGGTGAGATACCTGGTCACGGGGGGAGCGGGCTTCATCGGCTCGCACTATGTGCGCAGCCTGCTGGAGGGCAACCTCGGTGCCGAGGTTGCCGGCGTGACCGTGCTCGACAAGCTCACCTACGCCGGCAACCCGGCGAATCTCGCGGCCGTTGCGGAGGATGCCCGCTATTCCTTCGTCCAGGGCGACATCTGCGACGGGGCGGTCCTCGACGCTGTGGTCCCCGGCCACGACGTCGTGGTCAACTTCGCGGCGGAGACCCACGTGGACCGCTCGATCGCGGGCCCGCAGGACTTCGTGATCACCAATGTCGTCGGCACGCAGGCGCTGCTGGATGCCTGCCGCCGCCACGCGATCCCGCGGGTGGTCCATATCGGCACCGATGAGGTCTACGGATCGATCGAGTCGGGATCGTGGACCGAGGAGTCGCCGCTCCTGCCGAATTCCCCGTACGCGGCGTCGAAGGCGGCCGCCGAACTCCTGGTGCGTGCCTACCACCGCACCTATGGCATGAGCGTGTCGAGCACGCGCTGCTCCAACAACTACGGCCCTCATCAGTTCCCGGAGAAGGTCATCCCGCTTTTCGTCACCAACCTGATCGACGGGCTCAAGGTGCCGCTCTACGGCGACGGGCTCAATGTCCGCGACTGGCTGCATGTCGACGACCACGTCCGCGGGATTCAGATCGTGGTGGAGCGCGGGGAGCCGGGAGCGGCGTACAACATCGGCGGGGGAGTCGAGCTCACCAATCGCCAACTCACCGAGCGCATCCTCGAGCACATGGACTGCGACTGGGACGAGTGGGTGGACTACGTGCCCGACCGTCTCGGCCACGATCGCCGCTACAGCGTCGATGATTCACGGCTGCGCGCGCTCGGATATGCACCCACCCGCAGCTTCGACGAGGCCATTGACGCGACCATCGCGTGGTACCGCGACCATCCGCAGTGGTGGCGTCCCCTCAAGGGCGCCGCGTGAGTCTCCCACTGGGCGAGAAGACCTTCTTCGGCCAGCCCCGTGCGCTTGCCACGCTCTTCTTCACCGAAATGTGGGAGCGCTTCTCCTACTACGGCATGCGCGCGATCCTCGTGCTCTACCTCATCGCGCCGCCGGACGGCGAGACCCCGCCGGGCGGCGGCCTGGGATTCACCGATGCTGATGCTGCGGCGATCTACGGGACATATGTCTCCCTGATTTACCTGCTTCCGCTCGTCGGCGGTTGGGTGGCCGATCGGCTCACCGGCCCGCGCAAGGCCGTCCTCATGGGCGGCATCGTCATCGCGGCCGGCCACTTCGTCATGGCGGTGCCGATCGAAGCACTGTTTTGGACCGGGCTCCTCGTCATCGCGATCGGCACCGGCCTGTTGAAGCCAAGCGTGAGTGCCATGGTGGGTGGTCTCTATGCGCCGGACGACACGCGTCGCGATGGCGGCTTCTCGATCTTCTACATGGGCATCAACCTCGGGGCGCTGATCGCGCCGCTCATCGTGGGCTACCTGGGCGAGGACATCAATTGGCACCTGGGCTTCGCCGTGGCCGGCGTGGGCATGCTCATCGGGCTTGCGCAGTACATGGCGGGCTGGCGGGGTCTCGGCTCGGTGGGTGTGGCGGTACCCAACCCCGCGACTCCTCCCGAGCGCCGCCGGGCGGGCATTCAGGGGCTGGTCGGCATCGTCGTCATCGCGATCGTGCTCTTCATGGCCCTTGGAGTCCTTGGCCTGGGAATTGCCGATATCACCGTGCTCTTCACGATCGTCGTGATCGCTATCGCGATCATTTACTTCTGGAGGCTCTTCAGGCAGCCGCAACTCACACCCGTGGATCGGGATCGACTCTGGGCCTTCTTCTACCTGTTCCTTGCGGCGGTTGTCTTCTGGGCGATCTACGACCAGGGCGGGTCGACGATCAATGAGTTCGCCGAGAAGTTCACGAACATGGATGCAGGCGCCTTCACGGTGCCCATCAGTTGGATTCAGTCGATCAACCCGGTCTTCATCATTATCTTCGCGCCGATCTTCGCGGTCCTGTGGACCAAGCTCGGATCGCGAGCGCCGTCGACACCTATCAAGTTCGCCATGGCAATCTTCGGCGTGGGGATCAGCTTCCTCATCATGGTGCCGGCTGCCCTGCAGTCCGCGGATGGAGAGAAGTCGGCCATCTGGTGGATCGTCTCGGTCTTCCTCGTGCAGACGTGGTCGGAGCTACTGCTCTCTCCCAACGGCCTGTCGGTGACGACCAAACTGGCTCCCACTGGCCTGCTCAGTCAGATGCTTGCCGTGTGGTTCCTCGCGACTGCCGTCGGTGACTCGATCGGCGGCCAACTGGTGCGTCTCATCGACGTATTGGGCTGGGCGGGCTACTTCGTCGCCTGCGGCATCGGCACCATCATCCTGGGCGGGCTCTTCCTCACCGTGGTGCCGCGCATCAAGCGGCTCATGGAGGGTGTGTCCTAGCGCGGGTTTGGTGCGAGGTAGTCCGCAAGGCTCGCCGGCCGCAGCCCTTGTGCCCGAGCAGCGCTCACCGCCACCTTGAGATCGGCCGCAAGATTCGAGCTGTAGTGGAGCAGGATCACGGAGCCCGGCCGGAGGCCATCGCCGTAGCGGTAGCTGATCCGACCCTGCTCGACCACGGTGTCCCACATGACGATGTCGGTGATGTGGCAGCGGCGCACGACGTCATGCAGCACATGGCCGTCAGGCCCTGCCCCATAGGGCGGCCGGAGCATCCAGGGCTTGGTGCCGAAGGTGCGACGGAAGTCGACCTGCACGGGACACACCTGCGACTTGATCAGCCTTGCATCGCCTGTCGCGAGACTCGCGTGCGTCGTGGTGTGGTTCTGGATCGAGCCCCATCGCGAGATGCGTTCGAAGTAGCGCACCTTGCTGTCGGTCACCTGCGATGACGTGAGGAAGCTCGTGATGGGGATCCGATGCTTCTCGACATACTCCAGGCCGGCCTGTGACGTGACGATGCCGTCGTCGATCGTGATGAAGACGACGGGGTTCTTGGTATCCACGCGGTAGGTAACCGGCAGGGCCTGGGCACTCGCGAGGGGTGCCAGCGCGAAGGTGACCACAAGGGCTAGTCCCACCGTCAGGAAACGCCTCACGTGCCGAGTATGCGCCTGCCCCGGAATGCGTGTGGGGCCCGGGCCAGATGGCCCGGGCCCCACACAAGGTAGAGCTGCAGTTACCGCTGTGAGCACTGCTTCTTCGTCTTGCAGTTCTCCGTGATGGTGTACTTCGAGGCGATATCGCCGAAGTCCAGACCCGCCGCGAAGATCGTGGTCCCCATGAAGCCGTTGAGGGCGCCAATGACGGTGTCGTTGTCCACGAGGCCGGCCTTGCCTGCGACCTCTGCGGTGTAGGTCTGCTTCCACGCCTTGCCAGCCTTGGTCGCCTTGCCCCACTTGCCCTTGATCGCGAAGTCCGTGATCGTCAGGAAGGGCACCCGAGTGCCGTTGAGAGCCGCGAAGGGTGAGGAATCCGGCACGCCGTTGATCTCAATGGTGAGTGTCGCGGTGTCTCCGCCACTCGTGGCGTACTCGATTGTCGGCTTGGTCGCGGTGAGCGTGATGCCGGTGTTGGCGCTGGCCATCGAGATGCCGCCGCGGTGGTTGACGACGCCGTCCATGAGCGGACCCGAGACGGGGAAGGTCACACCAACGACCTCTGACGTGGCCTGGGCCCGGGACGGAGCGATGGGTGCGATCGTGATCCCCGCCTGAACAGCTGCGCCGATGGTCGTGAGGGGCACCTCGAGAACGGTCGTGCCCTTGATCGCGGCCTTGGACTTCGCCGAGGCCGGGGTGGCGGCGAGGGCGCCGGCGCCGGCAACGAGCGCCGCGGCAGCCGCGACGCTGACGATCTTCTTGCTGAGATTCATGAACCCTCCGGGGTGGACTTCGGCCCCCCCCATTCGGAGGGCTCGCGCCGCCCACCTCGGGCGGCGTTCCGATACTCACAGAGGGGACCCCCCGATGCACCCCGAATGTCCGGATTTCCTCATGGGTCTCGTCAAGTCCGGTGAAACTCCCAGAATTCCTTCGGGCCGCCCTTCCTGCAGGCTGGCCTCGTGAGCGACCTCCTCAAGCGCCTGGCTGACATCGTCGGGCCGGACCACTGCATCACCGATCCGGCCCTCACCGAGTCCTTCACCACCGACTGGGGAGGGCGCTGGGGAGGTCCGGTCCTCGCGGTCGTGCGCCCCGGGTCCACAGCCGAGGTCGCCGCGGTCGTGGCGGCCTGCGCCGAAGCCGGCGTCCCCGTGATCCCGCAAGGGGGCAACACCGGGCTCGTCGGCGGATCTGTGCCCGGCGACGCGCTCGACCCACTCCCCGTCATCCTCTCCACTCGCCGCCTCACGTGCCTTGATCCGATTGACGATGTCAGCGGCCAGGTGACTGTCGGTGCGGGTGTCACCCTCGGTGACCTGCATCGCTACGTCGCCTCGCACGGCTGGGAGTACGGCGTAGATCTCGCCGCCCGCGACTCGGCGACGATCGGCGGCACGGTCGCGACGAATGCCGGAGGCATCCGGGTCATCGCCCATGGCATGACGCGCGCTCAGGTGGTCGGCATCGAGGCGGTCCTGCCTGACGGCAGCGTCGTCGAGCATCTCGCCGGGCTGCCCAAGGACAACACCGGCTACGACCTTGCCTCGCTCCTCACCGGCAGCGAGGGCACCCTTGGCGTCATCACCGCCGTCCGCCTGCGCCTTCATCGCCCACATGCCCCCTCCTCAGTAGCCCTGCTGGGGGTCGAGACCTACGACGAGGCCCTGCGCCTCATGCGCGACGCCGTGCGCCCGGGCTTCACACTCCTCGCCGCCGAAGTCACTGATCGCATGGGCGTCGAGCTCGCCATGCGCATGTCCGGCCTGCCGTGGCCCCTGGAGCACGTCCACCCGCTGACCCTGCTCCTCGAGATCGCCGATGGAGGCGAAGGTGACGGATTCGATCCTGACGTCCTCGACGGCCTCGACGTCGTTGTCGGCTTGGATCCGACCGAGCGAGCCAGGCTGTGGACCTATCGCGAGCTCCAGGGCCAGGTCTTCACGGCGTACGCCGCCGAGCAGGGTGCACCGCCCGCACACAAGCTCGACATCTCCGTGCCCCTGCGTGATCTCGCGACATGTGCCGCACTCCTGCGCGAGCGGGTGGAGGCCTATCCCGGCGTGATCGCCTTCGGGGTCTTCGGGCACCTGGGTGATGGCAACATCCACGTCGAGATCGCAGGACCCGAGCCTGACGACGAGGCCGTCGACATGATCGTGCTCGGTGCGGTGAGCGAGTTCGGCGGCAGCGTCTCGGCAGAGCACGGCATCGGCCGCGCCAAGAGTCATCACCTGCACATGTCGCGCTCCCCCGCGGAGATCTCGGCCATGCGCGCGATCAAGGGCGCCCTTGACCCGCAGGGGATCATGAACCCCGGTGTGCTCCTGCCGTTAGAGTCACCGCGTGACTGAGGACATCCCGGTAGTCGGCCTGCGCGAACCCTGCCCCTGCGGCTCCGGCAAGCGATACAAGGCCTGCCATGGCAAGGCGCGCAATCGCGAGGCCGTGGCCCACGTCGCCCGGCCCTTCGAGGGGCTGGCGAGCGAATGCGACTGGGTGGCCTTCCGCGAGATCGTCCCGGCTGCGACAGCGCCTCTCACCCTCAAGGACGCGACGGATCGCCGCGTCATCCTCACCACGGTGCTGCCCCTGGCCTGGCCCGCGCTCGTGCGCGACAACGGTGACATCTACCTCGCCCTCCAGGTGACCACCGGTTCGGGCGACCCCAGCCGCGACGCCGCCGACGCGCTCATGCGCGCGCTGGAGAGCGAGCCGGGCACGCCCGTGCCGCCGGTGGGCCTGCCCGGCCCTGGTCCGCGGTTGCAGGACCTCATCGCCGATGCGCCTCTCGAGGTCACGATCCACGAGGACTTCGACTACTGGATGGCCGACGAGGCGAGTGTCGACGCACCCGGAGTCCGCGACTCCCTCGAGCGGGCCAACAGCAAGGTGATGCCGACCGTGCGCCTGCAGTCGGTCGATTCGGCGTACTGGGTGCAGATGGGCGACAAGGTCTTCCTGCGCTGGGTCCGACCGGAGCCCGAGGAGAAGCTGCTGGATGCGCTTGCTCGGCTGCATGCTGCGGGAGGAAGTGCGCTTGCGGGCGTGCCCTCGCGTTTCGTCGGCTCCTTCCGCGCCGACGGCCTGCTCGTGCCCGTGTGGGAGCTCACTGAGGGCACCAGCGCGGCGGACGCCGAGGTGGCCGCGGCTGACTTCGGCGAGCGCCTTGCAGCTGCGCTGGCGGTGGATGCTCCGCTCACCTCGGCGGAGCGCCGCGCCCGCGCCGGACTGCAGAACCGCCAGATCACCCTGCGCTGAGCCTTACGCCTGGATGAACTCCACGAGAGTCCAGGCAGCGAGTGCCGCGAGGACCCCTGCCGACACGAGCCGTATCCGCCACAGCGCGACGCGCTTTTGAAGCCAGCCCCCGATGAGCACGGCGATCCCCGCGACGATGATGAGCGCGAGCCAGGCGCCGATGAAGACGGAGATCGGCTCGCCCGTGCGCGCCGCTAGCCCCGCGGTGAGCAGCTGCGAGAGGTCGCCCCACTCGGCAGTGAAGAGCACGATGAAGCTCGTGATCGCGATGCGCATGGTCGAGGTCGATGTGCCTGCGTGACGTGCCGCGGACTCCTCGAATTCCTCAGCCTCGTGATCCTCCTCCGCCATTTCGGCACTGCGGGCCTTGAGTCCGGACACGAGCATGAGCACGGCGCCCGCGGCGAAGAGGAGGAAGGTGATGCCGAGGACAAGGCGCTGGGGAAGCAGGGCGAGCAGCCCTCCCGCGGCGACCGCGATGGCCGACTGGACGGCGAAGGCGACCGCAACGCCGATCCACACGGCGAGCCGGCGATAGCGAGTCGAGAGGACGAGGGTCGCGATGAAGGTCTTGTCGGGGAGTTCGGCCGGGAAGATGAGGATGAAGGCGAGCCCGACCGTGGCGAGATCGAGCACTACGTGTCCGACAACTTCCCGGCCAGGGTCGGCCAGATGACGGGCGTATCTGGATGTCGCGGCCCGGACCACGGCGCAGGTGGGAGGTAGAAGCGCTCGGCGAGGTGGTACGCCGCCGACTCGTAGCGGCCGCGGATGCGGCGGAAGATCTCGAAGGCTTCATCACGGTCGCGTTCGATCACTACGCCGGCTGAGGCGATGTAGTCGAGGGCGTAGTCGAATTCCTCGCGAGTGAGCGACGATTCCCGTCTCTCGTAGGAGATGAGCACCTTCCGAGTGCTGGGGACCTGTCCGCGCAGGCTGTCCAAGGTGACGGCCTCGGAGACTGCCTGCATACCCCGAGGTAGGTAGTCATCGAAGACATCGGGCTGGCGTGGCTTGTGTGGATCCCTCTCTTCGACACCGAAGACACTCTGTGTCGTCTTGAGGCGCCGCTCCCATGGGCGCAGGCGTATCACCGAGTCGAGCCCGATCTCAGCCGCGTCGATGGACAGGATCGCCTGCGTACCCTCTTGGAGGAGCGTGACTGTCCGGGGGTCGGGCGCGTCCTTGGAGATCGCGCTGCTCAGCGCTGCCGCGTCCAGGGCTGACATCAAGGCGATCAGCCAGTTGCGGTTGCTGACGGCGGATCGGAATCTGCTGAGTGAGGGATAGAGCGTCTGGGTGAGGCGCACCTGAGCAGCCCAGGGGATCCACTGGGCGAAGATCTTCGGGAGATCGACTTCGCCCTCGAGCATCTTGACGCGGACGAGGAACTCCGGCCCCCACTCTGGCGCACCGCTCACGGACGTGTCGAGTAGCACGCGGGCTTCGCGGGCGAGGTAGGCCTGATAAAGCGTGGGGAGGAAGCCGATGAGCAGCGCGATCACAGCGGGACCTGTCATGGCCGCGAAGAAGTCCAGGATCGTCACGCTCTCGCCCGGGGTGCCGATCAAGCCCAGCGTCAAGAGCCCGGAGCCTGCTTGGAGGAATGCGGCGTTGATGGTCA
>CAZLMT010000027.1:0-1603 GCA_964560615.1 uncultured Actinomyces sp. | reverse complement strand
GACGCCAAAGATCATGAGTGCGTACGCCGTGAGGAAGATAGTGAGCCAGACGATGAGGGCTGCCACGATGCCGAGCGGTCCGCTCCATGCGAGCACCCGGTCGCGTGCTCGGTAGGTCCGCATGAGCCGCGCAGCGCCCGTGAACACCGCATCGGTGCTCCTGACAATGACGGCGAAGAGCCACGACGTCGAGATGCGTGGGATGACCATCGTCCGGACGATGCTCATGCCGGTAATGATGAGCAGGGCGACACCGATGAGGAATGTAACGGTCCGGGCAAGGGGATCCCACGACCCCAGATCGGCTTCGAGTGCCCACGTCACGCCTTGAGGGTAGTGGTGTCTATGCCCCCACTAGGCTGCACCGGTGACCTGGGATGCGCAGACGGGCGTCATCGTCGTCGGTGTCATCGCCCTGGTGGCCCTGGTGATCGCCGTCCTCCTCGCCTTCCGGACGAACCGCATGAAGACCCAGTACGCCGTCCTCTCCGCGGCGGATGGCCGCGCCTCCTTCGTGGAGGTGGTCGCGCGCAAGGCCGAGGAGGTCGAGGGGCTGCGGGACGACGTGGCCCGACTGGTGGACGAACTTCGCTCCACCCAGCGCGAACTCCAGATGGCTGTCCGCCATGTCGGAGTGGTCCGCTACGACGCGTTCGGCGACATGGGCGGTCGCATGTCCTTCAGCGCAGCCCTCATCGATGACCATGGCAACGGCTTCGTCCTCACCTCGGTGCATGCCCGCAGCGAGTCGCGCAGCTACATCAAGCAACTCCGCGGAGGCATGGCTGAGGTGACGCTCTCGCCCGAGGAGTCGGCCGCGGTGGCCGATGCTGTCGCGGGCATCCCACAGGGGCGCCTGGACTGACGGACCCTTAGCTCGGAATCTTGACCCGACCCATTCCGGTGAAGTGGGTGTTGGTCCACGGTGTGCCCTTGACGACGCCCTTGACGACGCCGATGCCGTAGTCCGAGGCGTGGACGACCTTGCCGTCTCCGATGTAAATCGCCACGTGGTGGGCGCCGTTGTCGAAGTAGAAGGCCAGGTCGCCGGGGCGAGCCTCCTTGAGGGAGATGCGCTCGGTCTCGTCGTACTGCGCCCTGCTGTAGTGGGTGAGCTTCACTCCGGCGGCGCGCCAGGAGTAGATGACGAGACCGGAGCAGTCGAAGACATCGGGGCCTTCGCCACCGGATCCGTAGGCATCACCTACCTGAGCGAGGGCTCGTTCGACAACCTGCTCGCGGATGCGATCGCCGGCAGCGAGCGAGTCACGCTCGCGCTGGGACTTCTTGCGGTAGTCGGAGGCGGCCTTGCGGCTGGCTTCCTCGTGGGCGCTTCCGCGGGCCGACTCCTCTGCCACGACGGGTGCGGCGTGGGCCGCGGGTGCGGCGACAGCCACGGCCGAGGCCATGAGGAGCGGGGCGAGAAGGACGGTGGTCAGGCGGATAGTGCGGGTCATGCGCTCCCTCTTCCGTCCGCCTCCCAGGTGAGCTGTCGGGCTCGGGCTGAAGAGCGCCCTACCCGCGTGCCGGAGCACACGGGATTCGCCCCAGGAGGGCCATGCCCTCCCGGCCGCGACCGGCTGTCGCGTCCGTCTCGTCAGGG
>CAZLMT010000026.1:23132-23434 GCA_964560615.1 uncultured Actinomyces sp. | reverse complement strand
GTCAGGTGGATGTGATCGTGCGTGGGGATGGGGAGTCCGTCTACCGGCAGTGCAGTCCCTCCCATCATCACCACCTGGTGTGCCGGTCCTGCCGATCCACCATCGAGATCGAGGCTCCCGATGTGGAGCGCTGGGCCGCCGACGTGGCGTCCCGACACGGCTTCAGCGAGGTCACTCACACCGTGGAGGTCTTCGGCGTGTGCTCGCGCTGCGCTGACTGATCCCTATTCGTAAGGGTTCCTGGGCTGCGGCACTTCCTCGAGAGTGAGGCCCTCGACTAGAGTGATCGCCGTATCGGTCCT
>CAZLMT010000026.1:13569-23122 GCA_964560615.1 uncultured Actinomyces sp. | reverse complement strand
GCCGAGGACAACAAGGATCCCTCCCGACAGGAGCAGCCAGGGGCGCATGGGCTCTTGGACGTAGTTGAGGAAGGTGTCGCCGATGGTGATCCGCAGGACGGCTCCGCCCACAAGGATGAGGACGATGGCCTGGACGTCGCGCCTCATGTGAGCAGCCACCACCCCACGAGCATGCTGAAGAGCACCGCGAGCACGAAGGTCGCCGGCGCGAAACGCGTGGCGAACTTGCTGCTGAAGGTGCCCGCCTGGAGCGAGATGAGCTTGAGGTCGACCATCGGGCCGACCACGAGGAAGGCGAGCTTCGCGGTGAGCGAGAACTCCGTGAGGCTTGCCGCGACAAAGGCGTCAGCCTCGGAGCAGATGCTGAGAACCACAGCGAGGAGGGCCAAGACGAGCACCGACAGGATCGGTTGGTCGGCCACCGCAGCAAGCCATTGCTGCGGGACCAGCACGTTGAGCGCGGCTGCGAAGAGACCGCCGATGACGAGGAATCCGCCGGCGTGGAGGAAGTCATGGGTCGCCGTGAGCCGGAAGGTATGCCAAGAACTCGCGCCCACCAGGTGATCACGGGGACCGATGCGCAGCCACTTGGCTTTGCCGAAGCGCAGCCAGAGCCAGCCCATGATCACGGCGGTCGCCAGGGAGGCGATGAAGCGCGCCACGACCATCATCGGCTCGCCAGGGAATGCCACGAAGGTCGAGGCGAGCACGATGGGATTGATCGCGGGGGCCGACAGCAAGAAGGCAAGTGCGGCCGCAGGCGCGACACCGCGTGCCATGAGGCCGTTGGCCACCGGCACGGACGCGCATTCGCATCCGGGCAGGACCGCGCCCGCGGCGCCCGCCACCGGCACGGCGAGAGCGGGGTTCTTGGGCAGGGCCTTCTTCCAGAAGGACGCGGGGACGAAGGCGGCGATCGCACCGGAGAGCACGACTCCGAGGACGAGGAAGGGCAGTGCCTGGACGACGATGGAGACGAAGATCGTCGCCCCCGTCTGGAGCGCCGGGTCGTCGAAGAGGCCGACGAGCCATCGCTGGCCCACGATGAGGAGCAGGAGGCCGACGGCGAGGATCTCGAGGCTGCCGGGGCGATAGCCCTTGCTCTCCTTGACGGGCGCGCTCACGGCTTCTCCGCATCATCAGGCACCGCATCATCAGGCACCGCGGGATGAGGCACCGCGGGATTAGGCACCGCTCCACCGTAACGCCGATCGCGCGCGGCATAGGTCTCACACGCCTGCCACAGATGTCTGCGGTCGAAGTCAGGCCAGAGGGTGTCGAGGAAGACCATCTCGGCGTACGCCGACTCCCAGAGCAGGAAATTACTCGTGCGCTGCTCCCCCGACGATCGGACGAAGAGGTCAACATCCGGCATATCGGGTTCGTAGAGGTGCCGGGCGATCATGCGCTCGTCGACCTTGTCGGGATCGATGCGCCCGTCGGCGACACCCCGGGCGATCGCTGCCGCCGCATCAGCGATCTCGGCGCGGCCGCCGTAGTTGACGCACATCGTGAGGGTGAGCACGTCGTTGTCCCTGGTGAGCTGCTCGGCGTACTCGAGCTCGGAGATCACGCTCTTCCACAGTCGCCGGGGCCGGCCCGCCCATCGCACGCGCACACCCATGTCGTGCATCTCCTCGCGGCGGCGGTGGACGACGTCGCGGTTGAATCCCATGAGGAATCGCACCTCGTCGGGTGATCGCTTCCAATTCTCCGTCGAGAAGGCGTAGGCCGAGAGCCAGCGGATACCCATCTCGATGGCCCCGTGGACACAATCCAGGAGGGCGAACTCGCCCGCCTCATGCCCTGCGGTGCGCGGGAGGCCGCGCTCCTTGGCCCAGCGGCCATTGCCGTCCATGACGAGGGCGACGTGCCGAGGGACGAGATCGGAGGGGATGGCCGGAGGTCGCGCCCCGCTGGGGTGCGGGGTCGGAGCGGCGTACGTCGGCACTCCCCCATCCTCGCATCGGCCGGCCTCGCAACGCCCGGTCCCCGCCCCCCAATCCCCCCTGCCATTTGTCCCGCTTAGCGGGAGAAATGGCACTTAAGGGGGTAAACGAAGCCCGAAATGGCAACTTGTCCCGCTTAGCGGGAGAAATGTCGGATGAGGTCAGCCGCGATCGACTAGCGGGAGCGAGCGCAATCCACGCTCGATATGCCAGGTGATCAGCGCGGCCGCCAAGCCACTGGCCTCGCGCCGGTGACGCGGATCACTTGCATCGGCCGTGGCCCAATCACCCGAGAGCAGAGCGCCGAGGAGCTGCAAGGTCTCGGCCGCGGGGCGTGCGGCACCGGGAGTGCGGCACTGATCGCACATGGCCCCGCCCCCGCTCACCGCGAAAGCGCGATGCGGTCCCGGCGCACCGCAGCGCGCGCACTCGGAGAACGAGGGTGACCAGCCGGCGATCGCGAGGGAACGCACGAGGAAGGCATCGAGGATGAGCGAGGGATCGTGGGTGCCCGACACGAGCGTGCGAAGGCCGCCGATGAGGAGGAGGTACTGCTGCACTGCGGGCTCACGCTCCATCGGCGTGAGTCGCTCCGCAGCCTCGAGCATGGCCGAGCCTGATGTCCAGCGCGGATAGTCGGCGGAGAGGGTCGCCCCATGCGCCGCCAGGGACTCCACCTGCGTCACCGTGTCGAGGGAACGCCCCTCGTGCAGCTGGATGTCGACGTGGCCGAAGGGCTCGAGTCGCGCCCCGAAGCGGCTCCCCGTGCGCCGCACTCCCTTGGCAACAGCGCGCACCCGACCGTGGGCGCGGGTGAGGAGGGTGACGATGCGATCTGCCTCGCCCAGGCGCTGGGTGCGCAAGACGAGAGCTTCATCGCGGTACGTCGGCACAGAATCATCCTCCTCGGACTCATCCTCGCAGGACTAGAAGCCGAGGCGGCGCAACTGGCGCGGGTCGCGCTGCCAGTCCTTGGCCACCTTGACGCGCAGGTCAAGGTAGACCGGTGTGCCCAGAAGGGCTTCGATGCCACGCCGCGATGTGGTGCCGACGTCCTTGAGGCGTGATCCGCCCTTGCCGATGATGATGGCCTTCTGGCTATCTCGCTCGACGTAGACGATCGCGTGGATATCGAGCAGCGGTCGATCCTCGGGGCGGTCCTCGCGCAGTGCCATCTCATCGACGACCACCGCGAGCGAGTGCGGCAGTTCGTCGGACAGTCCCTCGAGCGCCGCCTCGCGAATCAACTCGGCGACCAGCGTCTCCTCGGGCTCATCGGTCGCCTCGCCATCGGGATAGAGCGCTGGCCCCTCCGGCAGACGCGCGACCAGCAGGTCGTAGAGCAGGCCGACGTTGTCACCGGTCACTGCAGAGACCGGCACGATCTCAGCCCAGTCCACGCCGGCACGCTCCCCCAGTCGACCCGCCTCGGCGAGTCGCTCGGCTACCTGGGCGGGCGATGCCGCGTCGGTCTTGGTGACGATCGCGAAGGTGGTGCGGCCTCCGCCTCGCCGTGCCTTGGCAAGCTCGCCGGCGATGTAGGCGTCGCCCGGGCCGACCTTTTCGGTGGCGGGCAGGCAGAGCGCTGCGACGTCGACGGAGGACCAGGCCTCACGCACGAGATCGTTGAGACGCTCACCGAGCAGGGTCCTGGGCTTGTGCAGCCCCGGGGTGTCGAGGACGACGAGTTGCGAGTCCGGCCGCGTGACGATGCCGCGCACGACATGGCGCGTCGTCTGCGGGCGACGCGACGTGATTGCCACCTTCGTGCCGACCAGCGCATTGGTGAGCGTCGACTTGCCCGCATTGGGCCGACCGACCAGGCAGGCGAGGCCCGAACGATGCTCACTCATGACGCGCTCCTGCCCTCGGCCAGCCCCAGCACTCCGAGGCCCACGATGACCAGAGCACATCCGACCACACCCAAGGGTCCCAGCACCTCACCGAGCACGAAGACGCCGAGCAGCGTGGCGAAGACCGGCTCCGCGAGATTGAGCGTCGCGATGTGACCGGGCTGCAGGGCGCGGAAGCCCATGCCGAAGAGGATGTAGGCGAGCGTCGTCGTGGCGAGCCCCAGCCACAGGATGAGCAGCACCGATGACCAGGACATCCACCACGTACCGGACATGATGAAGACCGGGATGAGGAGCACGCCGGAGACCGCGAAGGACGCCGCGAGCACGTGGGTCGGCTGCTCGCCCGCGCGTGCGAAGCGCACGCCGAAGACGGTGTAGAAGGCGTACGACGCTCCCGCGAGCAGGCCGAAGACAATGCCGAGCACATCGCGCCCGTCTCCCGCACCGATGGTGAGCAGCGTGACGCCCACGATGGCGAGGATCGTCGAGGCAAGCCAGACGTATCCCGGCGCCCCCTCGCGCATGATCCAGCCGAGCATCCCCGCCATGAAGGGCGTGAGCGCGAGGCTCGCCAGCGTGCCCACCGCCACGCCCGTGCGACTCATGGCGAGGAAGAAGAAGACCTGGTACGCCGCGACGGTGACGCCCATGGTCCAGATGATGGGCCGTCGCCAGAGGCGCAGCAGCGCCTCGCGTCCCTCCGGGGTGCGCGACGCCCAGGCGACCAGGCCGGCCGCGCCCACGATGAGTCGAGCGGCCGCGGCGCCCGCGGCTGGTGCGCCCGGCTGGAGCAGCACCCTCGCGGTGCCCGACGTCCCGAAGAGTGCGGCAGACCCCAGCACCGCGGCGGCGGCAACGCGACGCTCGGACGCGGTCGCGACACTGACGCTCACGTGCCGGCGGCCACGGTCGACACCACGCTGCCGTCCGGCGCGCACAGGTGCACGATGACCTCAGCCCCACCGAAATCAGCGAGTGCGCGACGGCCTGCGTCGTCAACGGGGTCCACGCCGATCACGACCGCAGCCTCCGCGCCTCGCGCTCCCGCGGCGACCGCCTGGGCTACGGCGAGCTGCAGCGCACTGAGCGAGAGCGAGGGCAGCGTGACATCCGCCGCGGCGTAGGTGCGACCTGTCTCGTCGCGCACGGCGGCTCCACGGGCCACGCCCGCGCGCCCGCGCGCCCCGCGAGCGAGAGTGACGAGTTTGGAGTCTTCGTCGGAGAGCGGCTCAGTCGTCATCGCCGACCTTCATGCCCTCGCCACCGGATCGCGACTCGCCCTCGGACTCCTCGACGCGCACGGCGAGCACGCTGCTGATGCGATTGCGGCGACCCATCCCCTGCTCCGCGGTGAGACGCCAGCCATCGATATCGATGGTGGCACCGGGGATGGGAACGCGCCCGAGACGCTTGCCCATGAGGCCCAGCACGGTGTCGACCCCCTCGTCCTCGGACTCGATATCCACCTCGATGAGGTCGGCAAAGTCGTCGACGTGCATGCGCGAACTCACGCGGACCGCGCCATCCTTGAGTCTTGCCACCTCGGGAGCGGCCGTGTCGTACTCGTCGTCGATCTCGCCGACGATCTCCTCGAGCACGTCCTCAATGGTCACGATGCCCGCGGTGCCTCCGTATTCGTCGACCACGATCGCCATATGGGTGCGGGCTGCTTGCATGTCCTTGAGCAACTCATCGACCTGCTTGCTGTCGGGGACCATGAACGCGGGTCGCATGAGCGACTCCACCGTCTCGGTCTGCTCGGCATCACGGCGATCGAAGACACGTCTCACGATGTCCTTCAAAAAGACGATCCCGATGACATCGTCGGAGTTCTCACCGATGACAGGGATGCGCGAGAAACCCGATCGAAGGCCGAGCGACAGGGCCTGACGCAGGGTCTTGTGGCGCTCGATGAAGATCATCTCCGTGCGCGGCACCATGACCTCGCGCGCAAAGGTGTCGCCGAGCTCGAAGACCGAATGGATCATCTGCCGCTCATCGTCCTCGATGAGATCCTCAGCCTCGGCGAAGTCGACCAGCTCGCGGAGCTCGGCCTGCGTGGCGAAGGGCCCTTCGCGGTAACCACGTCCTGGCGTGAGGGCATTGCCCAGGATGATCAGGAATGTCGCGAAGGGTCCGAGGATACCGGCGAGCAGGCTCGCCACTCCGGCAGAGCGCAGTGCAATCCGGTCGGCGTGCTGGCGTCCCAGGGTGCGCGCGGCAACCCCGAGGACCACGTAGTTGACCACGACCATGAGTGCGACGACGACGAGCAGCGCGAGCCAGACGGGCCAGCCGCGGTCTTCTTGAAGGCCGGCAATACCGACGTAAGAAACGAGCGCGATGGCGGTGACGGAGGCGATCGTCGAAAGGAAGAGCAGGACATTGACATAGCGCGGACGATCGGCGACGACGTCGAGGAGTCGTGCGCTGCCGCGCACGCCATCACGCTGCAGGTCCTCCACGCGCCCGCGGGACACGCGCCCGATGGCGGTCTCTGCCATGACGAGCAGGGCGGCCACGATGACCAGGATGATGGCGATGATCACGAGCACGAGATCGGTGCTCATCGCGGCACCGCCAGCCAGCCATCGAGCAACTCCGCCTGGAGGGCGAACATCCGCTCATGCTCATCGGGCTCGGCATGATCGTGGCCGAGCAGGTGGAGCACGCCGTGGGTGAGCAGGAGCGCGAGCTCGGTCTCCGCAGCATGGCCTGCCGCTTCGCCCTGGCGCGCCGCGACGGTGGGGCACAGCACGATGTCGCCCAGGATGCCCTCGACCCGTGGACCGGCCGGGTCGCCCGCACGCAGGTCGTCCATGGGGAAGGACAGCACATCGGTGGGACCGGGCTCATCCATCCATTCGACGTGCAGCCGTGCCATTTCGTCCTCATCGACGAGGAGGATGGACAGGTCGGCGTCGGGATCGAGATGGAGCCGGTCGAGCAGGTAGGCAGCCTGGCGCGTGAGCAGTGCGGTGTCGACCCAACTCACGCCGGAGGCGTCCTCGATGTCAATGGCCATGGCTCACGCCCTGCGCGGGCCGCGATGCGGTGCGGCGGGCCGCAGGCCCACGGTGGCGTCGTAGCGACCGTAAGCCTCCACGATCTCCCCGACGAGTCGGTGGCGCACGACGTCCGCCGAGGTCAGGGTGCAGAAGGCAACGTCGCCGACGCCCCCGAGGATCTCCTGGACGACCATGAGTCCGGAGGTGGTCGACGACGGCAGATCAACCTGCGTGACATCGCCCGTGACGACCATGGTCGAGCCGAAGCCCAGCCGAGTGAGGAACATCTTCATCTGCTCGGCGGTGGTGTTCTGTGCCTCGTCCAAGATGATGAACGCATCGTTGAGGGTGCGTCCGCGCATATAGGCGAGCGGCGCGATCTCGATGGTCCCCCCGGTGATGAGGCGCGGGATCGAGTCGGGGTCCACCATGTCGTGGAGGGCGTCGTAGAGCGGACGCAGGTAGGGATCGATCTTCTCCGACAAGGTGCCGGGGAGGAAGCCCAGTCGCTCACCGGCCTCGACGGCAGGGCGGGTGAGGATGATCCGCGTGACCTTCTTCGCTTGCAGCGCCTGCACGGCCTTGGCCACCGCGAGATAGGTCTTGCCCGTGCCGGCTGGTCCGATGCCAAAGGTCACGGTGTGGGTGTCGATGGCTTCGACGTAGCGCTTCTGGTTGAGCGACTTGGCGCGGATCGTGCGACCGCGCGAGCTCAAGATGTTGGTCGAGAGCACCTCAGCGGGTCGCGTGCCCGCACGCAGCAGTGTGATGCTGCGCTCCACCGACTCGGTAGTGAGACCCTGACCCGTGCGGAGCACCGCGAGCATCTCGGCGACGAGGATCTCCACGAGCCCCACGTCGTCAGCAGAGCCCGTCACGCGGATCTCGTTGCCGCGGACGTGGATGTCGGCGTCGGGAAATGCCGCTTCCACGACGCGCAGGAGCTCGTCTCCCGGGCCTAGCAAGGCGACCATCGGCTGGGACGCCGGGACGGTGATGGTGGCCTGTGAGGAGGTGCTCATGTGGGGATGATCCTACCGTCAGCCGGGAGGCCAGCCGAGCGGGCGACCGCCCAGCACGTGGAGGTGGGCATGGCCCACGGACTGGCCGCCCTCGAGGCCGGTATTGGCCACGAGTCGATGACCCGAGTCGGCGACACCTTCCTGCCGGGCGACCTGCGCCGCCAGGGCGAGCATCTCGGACGCAAGGGACGGGTCGGACTCAGCGACCGAGGGCACATCGGCGAAGTGCTCGGTCGGGATGACCAGGACGTGCACGGGAGCCTGCGGCTGGATGTCACGGAAGGCGATGGCACTCTCACTGCGCGCGACGATGTCCGCCGGGATGTCTCCGGCGGAGATGCGACAGAAGAGGCAATCGCTCACGCGGTCATCCTGGCACGGGGGGCTGAGGTCATGTGGGGGCTCCCCAGCGCGGAGTGCGCGAGAGGACGACGGCCGCGCCCACGGGTCCGGCCGTCGATGTGCGCAGCACGCTGGGCCCTAGGCGCGCGAGCCGAGCCCCCGCTTGCCCCAGCTGCTCGCGCTCGGCTTCGGAGAGGCCCCCCTCGGGGCCGACCACGAGGACGATGTCGCCGAGATCCGGGATCTCCATGGCCGCCAGCGGCTGCGGTGCGGACTCGTCGAGGCAGAGGACGAGGGCAGCACCCTGGATGACGGCATCGAGATCGCCGGTGGAGTGGAGAGGGAGTACGTCGGGCACGCGGGAGCGCCGGGCTTGCTTCGCTGAAGCGCGCGCGGTGGTGCGCCACTTGTCCACACCGCGCAATGCGCGCTCACCCGTCCAGCGCGTGACGCAGTGAGCAGCGGACCAGGGCACGATGACGTCGACGCCGACCTCGGTCATCGCCGCGACCGCCTGCTCACCACGGTCCCCCTTGGCAAGGGCCTGGATCACGATGACGCGCGGAGTCGGCTCAGCCTCGTGCACGACGTGAGTGACGTGGACATCGAGGCGATCGCGTGAGGCCTCGCTCACCGTGCCCTCCAGGCGACGGCCCGCCCCATCCACTAGGTCGACCCGCTCCCCCGGCCGCAGCCGCACCACCTGAGCAGCGTGGCGCGCCTCCTCACCGGTGACGTGGATCAGGCCGTCGGGACCGGGATCGATCCCGGGATCGATGAAGAAGACCGGCGCTGCCATGCCCTAGCGTCCGCTGAAGGCGCCGCGCAGACGCGAAAAGAAGCCGCCGGAGTCCTCCTCGGCCTGCTCGGCGGCACGCAGGGTGACGCCTTCCTCACCACGGGCACGGGAGAGACTGCGGAGGTAGCCCTCTTGCTCGGCATCCAGTCGCGTGGGGGTGCGCACGTCGAGCTGGATGTGCAGGTCTCCCCGACCCGAGCCGCGCAGGTGGGGCACGCCGCGACCGCGGAGAGTAAGGACGGATCCAGGCTGCGTGCCGGGCTGCACGTCGACCTGCTCGACCCCGTCAAGGGTCTCCAACTCGATACCCGTGCCCAGGGCAGCAGCAGTCATCGGCACCTCGACCGTGCAGACGAGGTCATCGCCGCGCCGCTCGAAGATGGGATGGGCCGTCTGCACGATCTCGACGTAGAGATCACCCGCCTCGCCCCCACCGGGACCGACTTCGCCCTGGCCGGCGAGCTGGATGCGCGTGCCGGTGTCGACACCGGGTGGGATGCGTACGCCGAGGGTCGTGCGTGTGCGCACGCGTCCGTCGCCGGCGCACTCCACGCGGGGGTGGGGGAGGGGGGTGCCG
>CAZLMT010000026.1:3736-13559 GCA_964560615.1 uncultured Actinomyces sp. | reverse complement strand
GACCTGACCCAGGAAGGATCGCTGGACGTTTTGGATCTCACCGTGCCCCTTGCACATCGGGCAGGTGGTCGGCTGTGTGTCGGGTGCGGTGCCGGCGCCCTCGCAGGCCTCGCAGCGGACGGCCGTGTCGACCTGCACCTCTCGAGTGGCACCGGCCATGGCCTCGGCGAGGTCGACCTGGAGCTGAATGAGCGCATCCTGTCCGCGCCGCATGCGGGGACGAGGGCCGCGCCGCTGGCCGCCGCCGAAGAAGGCGTCCATGATGTCGCCGAAGTCGAAGGTGGGGCCGAAGCCACCGCCGCCGGCACGCAAGGGGTCGCCGCCGAGGTCGTACATCTGGCGCTTCTCAGGGTCGCTCAGCACCTCGTAGGCGGCCGTGACCTCCTTGAAGCGGTCGACGCTCGCGGGGTCGGGATTGACATCGGGATGGAGCTCGCGTGCCAACTGCCGATAGGCGCGCTTGATCTCATCAGGGCTCGCTTCGCGCGAGACGCCCAGGAGGGCGTAGTAGTCGGTGGCCACGTTGTCGGGTCTCGTCTGCTCTCGTCGCTAGTTTTCGTCCAGGATGCTGCTGAGGTACTGGGCCACCGCGTGGACTGAGGCGATGGTGCCGGGGTAGTCCATGTGCGTCGGGCCGACCACTCCCACACCCGCGACGACCGAGTCGCCGCGACCGTAGCCGGTGGCGACCAGGCTGGTGCCCTGCAGATCCTCGACAGGATTCTCGTGGCCGATGCGCACCGTCATGTCACCGGAAACTTCGCCGAGCAGACGCAGGAGCACGACCTGCTCCTCGAGGGCTTCGAGCACCGGCTCAAGGCTGATGGCGAAGGAGTCGCGGTAGCGCGCAAGGTTAGCGGTGCCTCCGAGCATCACCCGCTGCTCCACCGTGTCGGCCGTCGCGTCGATGAGACTCGCCACCACGGTCGCGACAGCGGGCCGCACCGCCGGCTCGGCCGTCGCCACCAGCGGCTCCAGATGCTCACCGAGACCGGAGCAGCGCTGCCCAATGACCATTGATACGAACCGGGATCGCAGCACGCTGACGTCGTCCTCGGACATCGCCGCAGGCAGGTCGACCGTGCGCTGCTCGACGCGACCCGTGTCGGCGATAAGCACGAGCAGGAGTCGCGTCTCGCTGAGGCGCACGAGTTCGACATGGAGCACTGTCGACTGCACGAGAGACGGGTACTGCACCAGAGCCACCTGGCGGGTGAGCTGGGCGAGCAGGCGCACGCTGCGCGCCACGACGTCGTCGAGATCGACGGCCCCCGCGAGGAAGTCCGAGATCGCACGGCGCTCCGCTGAAGAGAGCGGCTTCACTCCAGAAAGTCGATCGACGAAGGCCCGGTAGCCGAGGTCCGTGGGGATGCGGCCCGCGCTCGTGTGGGGCTGAGCGATGTAGCCCTCATCCTCGAGCACGGCCATGTCATTGCGGATGGTCGCCGAGGAGACACCAAGGGCGTGGCGCTCGACCAGCGCCTTGCTGCCCACGGGCTCGCGCGTGGAGACGTAGTCCTCGACGATGGCCCTGAGCACGGCGAGCCGCCTGTCCTCCAGCATCGCCACCTCCTCCGGGCCGTGCGCCGCGGGATTGGCACTCCCTGCGCTTGAGTGCCAATGCTACGCCCTCGGGCATCATGGGGCCTGTCGAAGGAGGGACCGTGACGCAGCCCACGTCCGGCGAGCCTGAGTTCCCGCCGCCCAGCGGGCCCCCGCTCACCGGGCCCCCGCTCACCGGGCCTCCGCTCATCGGGCCCGCGCCCACCGGCCCGGCGTACCCCGGACCGCCCCCTCCCGGCTATCCCCCACCACCCCCGGCTGGCTACCCACCCCTGTCGGGCTACGCCGTCTACCCCGTGTACGCCGACCCGCTGGCCAAGTCGCGACTCACCGCGGGCCTGCTCGGGATCTTCCTCGGCGCGCTGGGGGTGCACCGCTTCTACCTCGGCTACACCAGCATCGGTGTCTTGCAGATCCTCGTCACGATCGCGACCTGCGGGATCGGTGGCCTCTGGGGGGTCGTCGAGGGCATCCTCATCCTCGGTGGCAGCGGCATCAAGACGGATGCCGAAGGCCGCCCGTTGCGGCCCTGATCATCAGGGCGTGAGCCGCCGCACGACGGCATCGGCGAGCAGCCGGCCCTCGGCCGTCAGTCTCACGCGCGAGTCGGATGCGTCGATGAGCCCTTCCGCCTCGAGCGCCTGCACCGCGACCTCAGGTAGGCCCGCGCGATCGATTCCGCCGCGCGTGCGCAGGCCCAGCATGACCCGCTCGAGTTCGCGGCCGGTCTCATCGACCCACTCCTCGCCGGCGACGGGCGCGACTCCCTCGGCGACCGCACGTGCATATGCCGTCGGATGCTTGAGATTCCACCAGCGCCGCCCATCGAGGTGACCGTGGGCCCCGGGCCCCGCACCCCACCAGTCGGAGTCGCTCCAGTAGCCCAGGTTGTGCCGGCACTCCGAGCCGGGCCGCGCCCAATTGGACACCTCGTACCACTCCAGGCCGGCGCCACTCGCCATGGAGTCGATGAGTCGGTACCGCTCAGCTGCCACGTCATCGTCAGGGGCCGGGAGTTCACCTCGACGCACGCGAGCCGCGAGCCGCGTCCCCTCTTCCACGATGAGGGAGTACGCCGACACATGGTCGACGCCGGCATCGAGCACGGCGCGCACGGAATCCCGGAGGTCACCGTCCGTCTCCCCCGGAGTGGCGTAGATGAGGTCGGCACTCACGCGATCGAAGCCGACCGCGCGCGCCTCGGCAATCACCTCGAGTGCGCGGCCCGGCGTGTGAGTGCGCTCGAGTGTCGCCAGGACATGAGGCGCCAGGCTCTGCACACCGAAGGACACGCGCGTGAAGCCGCCGGCGCGCAACTCCTCGAGCATTGCGGGCGAGACCGAATCAGGATTGGCCTCCGTCGTCACCTCCGCATCGGGCTCCAGGCCGAACTCGGCTCGAATCACCGCGAGGATGCGCACGAGGTCGGCTGCACCCAGCAGGGTGGGGGTGCCACCGCCCACGAAGACGGTGGAGACGGGTCGGTCATCCGGGACCTGCCCCTTTGCCCAGCGAATCTCCTCGATGACCGTCTCGGCGTACGTCGATCGGCTCACCCCACCGCCCAATTCCTCGGCGGTGTAGGTGTTGAAGTCGCAGTAGCCACAGCGCGAGGCGCAGAAGGGCACATGGACGTAGAAGCCGAGCGGGCGTGACAGCACTCGGTCATTGTGCTCCGCATGACCGGTCTTCCATGGCATGGGCGGCGTACCCTGTGCTCAGGAAGTCTTGACTTCACCCCTAGGAGGCACCATGTCCGCCCCTCCCCCTCCCCCGCCGACGACTCCGCCGACAGGCCAGCAGCCCCTCTCGGATGCCGACGCGCGCCTGTGGGCGATGCTCGGACAGCTCTCGGGCATCCTCCTGTCCTTTATCGGACCGCTCATCATCATGCTGGTCTTCGGGCCTCGCAGTGCCTTCGTGAAGAAGGAATCCACCGAGGCGCTCAACTTCCAGATCACCGTGATGATCGGCTACCTCATCGGCTTCGTGCTGACATTCATCCTCATCGGGATCTTCGTCATGCTGGCCGTCGCCATCGCCAGCCTTGTCTTCATGATCATGGCGGCCGTCAAGAACAACCAGGGCATCGAGTACCGCTACCCGATCAACATCCGGTTCGTGAAGTGATGCGCCGCGTCGTCGCCGCTGCTGCCCTGGCGGTCGCTCTCGTCTCTCTCGCCGGCTGTGGGTCACAGCAGGCAGCCGAGGACATGGTCAACGACGCGCTGGGCGGAAGCGCCTCGGTCGACATGGGCGAGGACGGCGAGGTGCGCGTCGACACGAGCGACGGCAGTTTCGAGGTCGGCACGGGCGAGTTCCCCGAGGGCTGGCCCGCCGATCTCGCCGTCATCCCGGGATTCGAGTTGCTCTCGGGAGGGTCCACGGCGGAGGGCCTCAGCGCCCAGATGTACGCCGAGGGCGACCAGTCGGCGGCCGTAGACGCCTACGTCAAGGACCTCCAGGCCAACAAGGGCTGGTCCGTGGATCCGTCCATCCCCTTCGGCACGCCCAACATGTGGGCGCTCACCAAGGAGGGCAAGGTCGCGACGATCTTCTCGGCCCCGAGCAGCAACGAGACGGTCGTGGTCTTCAGCATCACCAATCGCTGAGACTCACTTCTTGGCGACTCACTTCTTGGCTGCGGTCTCCTCGCCCGTGGACAGCGCGGCGATGAAGGCCTCCTGGGGCACCTCGACGCGACCCACCATCTTCATGCGCTTCTTGCCTTCCTTCTGCTTCTCCAGCAGCTTGCGCTTGCGGGTGATGTCGCCGCCGTAACACTTTGCCAGGACGTCCTTGCGAATCGCGCGCACCGTCTCTCGGGCGATGACGCGGGATCCGATTGCCGCCTGGATCGGCACCTCGAACTGTTGCCGCGGAATGAGCTCGCGCAGTTTCGCCGTCATGGCGACCCCGTATGCGTAGGCCTTGTCCTTGTGCACGATCGCGCTGAAGGCATCGACCGTGTCGCCGTGCAGCAGGATGTCGACCTTGACCAGGTCCGCTGCCTGCTCTCCGCTGGGCTCGTAGTCCAGCGAGGCATACCCCTTGGTCCGAGACTTCAACTGGTCGAAGAAATCGAAGACGATTTCTGCGAGCGGCAGGGTGTAGCGCAACTCCACGCGATCCTGGCTGAGGTAATCCATCCCGAGCAGCACGCCCCGACGGGTCTGGCACAACTCCATGATCGTGCCGACGAAGTCCGAGGGAGCAAGGATCGTCGAGCGCACCACGGGCTCGAACACCTCGGCCACCTTGCCCGTGGGGAACTCCGAGGGATTGGTGACGGTCACCTCGGTGTCGTCATCCTTGATGACCCGGTAGACGACGTTGGGGGCGGTGGAGATGAGGTCGAGGTTGAACTCCCGCTCGAGGCGCTCACGCACGATCTCCAGGTGCAGCAGCCCGAGGAAGCCGCACCGGAAGCCGAAGCCCAGCGCCACCGACGTCTCCGGCTCGTATACGAGAGCGGCGTCGTTGAGCTTGAGTTTGTCGAGTGCATCGCGCAGGGCCGGATAGTCGGAGCCGTCGATGGGGTACAGGCCCGAGAAGACCATGGGCTTCGGATCCCGGTAGCCGCCCAACGCCTCGACCGCACCCTTGTTGGCCAGGGTGACGGTGTCACCGACCCGGGACTGACGGACGTCCTTGACCCCGGTGATGAGGTAGCCGACCTCGCCCACGCCGAGGCCCTGTGCGGGCACGGGCTCGGGTGAGATGACTCCAAGCTCGAGGAGCTCATGGATCGCGCGCGTCGACATCATCTGGATGCGCTCGCGTGTCGAGACATGACCGTCGATGACGCGGACGTAGGTGACGACGCCCCGGTAGGTGTCGTAGACGGAGTCAAAGATCAGCGCACGCACGGGCGCATCGGGGTTGCCGATAGGTGCCGGCACCGAGCGCACAACCTCCTCCAGGAGCTCGGCGACGCCCTCGCCCGTCTTCGCCGACACCTTGAACACATCATCGGGTGAACAGCCGATGATGTGTGCGAGTTCCGCGGCGTACTTCTCCGGCTGAGCCGCGGGCAGGTCGATCTTGTTGAGGACAGGGATGATCTGGAGATCGTTCTCGAGCGCGAGGTAGAGGTTGGCGAGGGTCTGCGCCTCGATTCCCTGCGCGGCATCGACGAGGAGCACCGCCCCCTCGCACGCCGCAAGGCTGCGGGACACCTCGTAGGTGAAGTCCACGTGCCCCGGGGTATCGATGAGGTTGAGGACGTAGTCGTGGCCATCGAGGGCGTGATAAGGCAGCCGCACGGCCTGGGACTTGATGGTGATGCCGCGCTCGCGCTCGATGTCCATGCGGTCGAGGTACTGGGCCCGCATCTGGCGAGCGTCGACCACCCCGGTGATCTGCAGCATCCGGTCGGCGAGCGTCGACTTGCCGTGGTCGATGTGGGCGATGATGCAGAAATTGCGGATCACCGCCGGATCAGTCCGGCCGGGCTGGGGGGCGGGCACCCCAGCATCCTGTCACGGCCCTTCCTGACCGGCAGGTCGCCGTCGGAGCCCCGGCAGTCGTCTCGGAAGGCGGATCCGAGGGCGATTTGGGTCCCGGAGGGCCCCCGGGTACCCTTGGTCCTCGGCCCAGCCCCCATGGCAGGGTCGATGGCATTCGAGAGGCAGAGGCTCACCCGTGGCGAACATCAAGTCGCAGATCAAGCGCAACCGCACCAATGAGAAGGCGCGGCTGCGCAATAAGTCCGTGAAGTCCTCCCTCAAGACCCACATCCGCAAGTTCCGCGACGCCGCCGATTCCGGTGATGCGGCCAAGGCCCAGGAGCTCGCGCGCGAGGCATGCCGCCAGCTCGACAAGGCGGCCAGCAAGGGCGTGATTCACGCCAACCAGGCCGCCAACCGCAAGTCCTCCATCGCGAAGCGCGCCGAGGCGCTCTAAACCCGTCTTCGCTCGAAGGCCCGGCTCCCTAGGAGCTGGGCCTTCGTCGTTTCCGACTCGGGCTAAGGGTCAGCACGCGACGCCGTGCCCACGACGTAGGACTCCATGTCGTTGAGCTTCTGGTCCACGTCACGTGACTCCCCTTGGCGCAGTCCGCCCTTGACGGCTACGTCGAGGTCCGCCAAACCGACGACGGCCACGGCGAGCCGGTCCGCACGCCAGCGCTTGGCGCGATTGCGGGCGTTGCGCAATTGCCAGTCGAAGCGGATACCTGTCTCTTGCATCGCCTCGGCCTCGCTCATGGTGGGCGGCAATCCCTGGACGCGCACGAGCGACCTGAGACCGGTGCCGAGCATGGCCGTGACCGCGGGGCCGACTCCGGCGCGACCCGATGACTCTGCCATCCAGCGCAGGTCGCGCAGTGCGTCGACGGGCCGCCGATCCCACACGGAATCCGATACTCGGTAGCCCTGCACGTCGGCCACGCCGACGAAATAGCGCGCCACGGCCTCCTCGTCGATCAGTCCGCTCTCGACGTCGCTGCAGAGCTGGGCGATAGCGCCGAGGAGGAGGGCGACATCGTGGCCGATGGCCTCATAAAGTGCGTGGATCGCTCCGGGCGTGGCCTTGCGTCCGCGACGTCGCACCTCCGCCGCGAGGAAGTCCTCTGTCTGGCGACCCTTCTTGATCGCTGCGCAGGTGACCTCTTGCGCACCTGCTGCGCGCAGCGCGGTGAGGTACTTCTTCCCCTTCACCCCTCCCGGGTGCGTCACGACAAGGGACACTCCCGGGGGCGGATCCGCAAGGGCCGAATTGATGACGGCCCAAAGCGCGTCATCGATCTGATCGGCGTCGGTCACGATCACGAGCGCCGGCTCGTCAAACAGGGTGGGGCCTAGCGCCTCGGCGAGAGCGGGTGCCGCCTCGTCATCCGCGGCCGACACCGTGCGTCGATCGGGATCGGCCCCATCGCGCTCGCGCGCTTCGCGCCGCGCCTCGTCCAGAGCCTGTCGGACCAGCACCTCCTCAGATCCCGTGATGAGGGTGATGGGCAGGCTCACGCGGGTCAGCATGCCACGCGGAGCGGCCCGGCGGAGCGGCAGAGCCGCCCCTGTCGGGCTCACCCGGCCTGGGTCCCCGTGGGCCACTCGCCCTCGAACTTTGGGTGGAAAACGCCCTGGGAGGGCACTATCTACCCAAAGTTCGGATAGCCCCTGTCGCGCTCACCCGGCTGACGTGCGGCGGGTGACCACGCCGAGTCGGGGCCCGACGATCGCCACGTCACCGGCGAGGTCCGTGCGGGCCACGATGGCCCCGGTGGACTCCCATGCCTGCAGCGTTTCAGGGGCCGGGTGACCGTAGCGATTACCCTCCCCCACGCTCACGAGGGCGACTCGCCCCGCCGTCCACGCGGCAAGCGCCGGGTCCTGGAAGCGGCTGCCGTGGTGGGGCACCTTGACGATGTCGACGCCGGGCCCCGCGAGCGAGGTGCGCAAGGCGACCTGCGCGGCGATCTCGACGTCACCGAGCAGCAGCAGGCGTACGCCGCGGACCTCTGCGAGGAGCACAACGCTGGCGTTGTTAGGTGCCGACTCGGGGCCGCGGATGATCCGCTGCGGCCACAGGACGCTGAGGGTGATCCCATCGACTTCGAGCCGCTGCCCCATCCGCGCCGACGTCCTGGGGATCCCGGCAAGCCACCCCTCGACCTTGACTGCCTGCTCGATCGGCTCACGCAGCGGGGAGACGAGCGCCGCCGCTAGGGACCTGCCCGCCATGAGACCGGGCACTCCATCGACGTGATCAGCATGGTGGTGGGTAAGGACGAGCAGGTCCACGCGCGCCACACCCGCATCCTCAAGGCATCGATCGATCGCGCGAGGATCCGGCCCGGCATCGATCACCACCGCCCCGCCGGTGTCTCCGCGCAACACCACCGCGTCGCCCTGGCCCACATCACATGCCAGCGCCAGCCAGTCCGGGGGCGGCCATCCTGCCCGCTCCGGCAGGCGAAGGGCAAGCACCGCGATGGCCGCAAGGGCCACGGCTCCGAGCACGACGGTGACCGGGCGACCGGTCCGCTCATGACGCCCGCGATGGCGGCGAATCGCGTAGACGAGTCCGATGGCAACCAGGCCGGCCAGCCCCGCGCCGGGCAGGCCTCCGGGCCACGGGAGTGTCGCGGCCGGCCATGCGGAGGTCCATTCGGCGACGAAGGCGATCCACGCAGCGAAGGGCTCCGCACAGCGCGCAAGGACGCCAGCGAGCGGTGGCGCGATGGTGCCCGTGACTGCCGCGCCCAGACCGAGCACGGTGACCGGAGCGACGGCAGGTGCCGCTAGGAGGTTGGCCGGGACGGCCACGAGACTGAGCCCATCACCGAAAGCCGCGATGAGCGGGAGTGTCGCCACCTGGGCACCGACGGTCAGCGCGAGCGCGGCCACCACAGCGCGGCGTACTCGTCCACCCTGTCCCCACCGCGACACCATCGGCGCGGCGAGCACGATGAGACCGCCGGTCGCCGCCACCGATAGAGCGAAGCCCCATGAAGATGCCATCGACGGAGAGAGCACGATGAGCACGACTACCGCGAAGGCCAGTGCATGAAGCCCCGCGCGCCGAGTGCCCGTGATGATCGTGAGCAGTGCGACGACGGCCATCACCGAAGCGCGCAGCACGCTCGGCTGCGGGCCGACAATGACGACAAAGGCCCCGAGTGCAAGGCCCGCGGCGACCACTCGTCCGACTAGTCCCAAGCCCACGAGCGTCGCGACCACCAGCACCACCCCCACGACGATGGAGGTGTTGCCTCCGGACACCGCGGTCAGGTGGGACAGGCCCGCCACCCGCATCTGCTCGGCGAGCTCAGGCGGCTGGGCTGTCTCCTCACCGACTGCCAGACCCTCGACGAGGGCGGCAGCGCGCACCGGTGCGCCCTCCAGCGACGTCCGTAAGGAGCCACGGACGGTATTGGCCAGGGCGCCGAGGATGCCCGGGGGCTCGATGATGGTCACGCGCTCAGCGTCGATGCGGGCCGCGAGTCCGCGCATCGGATCTGCCTCGCGGAGCGTGCCGGTGACGCGCACTCGGGCACCGATGGGTGGGGCATCCTCCGGAGACATGCGGAGAAGCACGGGCGCCCCGAGATCCCAGTTGCCTTCCGCGCTTGTGGCACCCGTGGCGTGGGCTCGCACGTCCAAGGCGGGACTGCCGAATTCCGAGCGCAGCCGCATGTCACCGATCACTGTCGCGTCCACGGTCACCCTCGCGCCCACGGAGTCGAGGGGGCCTGCCGTCACGGTGGCGGCGTACGACGCAGATGACATCAGCGCGACTGACATCACCGCGCCCAGGG
>CAZLMT010000026.1:2772-3726 GCA_964560615.1 uncultured Actinomyces sp. | reverse complement strand
GCCGTCGCACGAGCGCAATCACGAGCAGGGCTACGGCGGTGACCGCGGCGGCGAGCTCGATGCGGATGACGACGGCGGGGTCGATCCCCTGGGCCAGCAGCACGGTGCCGGCGAGAGTGAGGACCCACGCTGCCACGGCACCGGGCACGAGACCCGTCATCCGGCGCGCACCAGCGGGCGTAGCTGAGCCATGAGCGCGTCGCCGATGCCGGAGACCTCGCCGAGAATCTCGACATCGGTAAAGGTGCCGTTGTCCTCGCGCCACTGCACGATCCGCTGCGCGAGGACCGGACCGATGCCCGGGAGCGCTTCGAGCTCGGCCGCAGTCGCGGTGTTGAGGTCCAGGAGGGTGGCCGGGGCGTCGCCCGTGGCGTCCGTCAGAGCCGGCCCGCTTCCGGAGGCGGCCTGGCCTGCCACGCGCACCCCCACCGCGACCTGCTCGCCGTCGACGAGCTCGCCGGTGGAGGCTCCCGCACGCACACCACCGACCGCTTCGATCGCGTCGACCACGCGCGACCCCGCCGGCAGAGTCACCACCCCCGGGCGCGCGACGCGACCGCGGACATGCACCGTCACCTCGCCCAGCGCCTCAGTCACGGCGCTCGCACTCGCCGCCGGCACGGGATCAGGCAGCGTGACCACGGGTCGAGTGCGCCCCTGCCACCACCAGTAGCCCACCACGAGGATGAGTGCGCCGAGAAGCATGGCGAGGGCGCGCAAGGTGCGCGGGCTCCAGGTCACCCGGCGACGCTAGGAGCGCTCGCGCATCGCAGGCCTAAGCCAGAGCGCCTCCGTGGACGAGGCGGGGTCTGCGGCCCTGTGGACGCTAGTCGAGCAGGGGCGAGACCACGGAGGCGACGATGCCGGGGCCGGTGTGAGCCCCGACGACCGCACCCAGCGGGCATACGACGATCCGCGTGTGCGGGAGCGCCTCCTCGAGAGACGCCGCCAAAG
>CAZLMT010000026.1:0-2586 GCA_964560615.1 uncultured Actinomyces sp. | reverse complement strand
CGTCGTTCGACAAGTGTCGCCACCTCCTCGGCTGAAGCGCCCTCCTGCGCCCTGCGAGCACCGGCGAGGACCGCGAAGCCGAGCCCCATGCCGACGGTGCGGCTGTCGACCAGGTGTACCGGGATGTCGGTCTCCTTGGCTGCCAACTCAGCGGACTCGTAGGTGGCCGACATGCGCGAGGACAGCGTGGCGCACACGATCGCTTCCGCGCCATGCTGCGCGGCCTGCGCAAAGGCCTGGCGGAAGCGCTCCGGAGAGGGCCTGCTCGTGGTGACTGGCTGCCAGGCACGCAGGGCCTCGGCGATCCGGGCGGGGCTGGCCTCGTCAGCGGTCTCGTCGTAGGGGCGACCGCCGATGACAACCTGCACGGGCACGATCTCGATGGACGTGCCCTCGAGGAGATCGGAGGGCAGGTACGCCGTGGAATCGGTGACGACAGCGACGGCGGGCACCTGACCAGGCTAGCCGGTAGTGGCAGCGACCAGATGGGACCTCAGATTTGGGGGCACGACCTGCTCGATGCTGACCGACTCAGCACCGACCCAGGTGGCTGCCTCGCGCAGAGCCCGCGCGGTCCCCTCGATCGCGCCCGAGACGGGGGCGCCCGTGCGCGTCGTCTCGAGAGCGACGCGTTTCGCGCCGACCGTGCCCTTCTCCCTGGCCGCATCCCCCCGGGCGACGCGGCGACCGCCGTGCAGCACCGGCATGGCGAAGTAGCCGTGCACGCGCTTGGCGGCGGGGGTATAGGCCTCGATGCGATGGGGCATCCCGAAGATGCGCTCCATGCGCTCGCGATTCCATACGAGGGAATCGAAGGGCGAGAGCAGTGTGGTGCGCGAGCGCTCGCGCGATGCCATGCCCAGCCAGTCCAGCGCCTCGCGCGACGCCCAGGCCCGCTGGTCCCAGCTGCGCACGGTCACCTCGACCAGGTCGGTGTCATCGATGTGCGCGAGCGCCTGGGTGACGCCGAGGCGGTGGATGTCGGCGATGTCCGCGGCGGTGCCGACGCCCACCGAGTGGCCGCCGAGCTGCACGAGTCGGCGTAGGCACTCGTCGTCGTCGGCGTCGTAGAGCGAATCGCTGGGCACGACCCGCTCGGGCAGGTCATAGACGCGACGCCAACCCACGCGACGACTCACGACCGCTTCCCCGATATCGAGCAGCCACTCGACGCCGATCTTGGCGTCCGACCAGTCCCACCACTCGCCGCTCTTCTTCGCTCCCCCGAGCTCGCGGGTCGTGAGGGGCCCCTCGGTGCGAAGGCGATTGAGGATGTGCTTGACCTGCTTCTTTGGCACGGCGTGCCACCGCTCCCTCTTGCGCACGTAGTGACGGCGCCGGAAGGCAAACCACGGCCACTCCGACATCGGGAGGATGCTCGCGGCATGCGACCAGTACTCAAAGGCCGTGTCACCCTCCCAGTAGGCCGCCTCGATCGCGTCGCGCCCGATTGCGCCGAGTCGTGCGTAGGCGACGAGCTCATGTGAGCGCGCCAGGACGGAGATCGTGTCGAGTTGTACGGCACCGAGGTGCTCGAGCATGTTGATGACCGACTGCTCGCGCGTGAACTCGCTGCGCGGCACCTTCGGAGTGCCGAGGAGTCCCTGCGCCCAGAGCGCGGCGCGGCGCGCCTCGTCAGCGGAGATCTCGATCACGGAAGGAGCGTCTCGAGCGGCACGAGATCGTCGGGCAGCAGGTCGGCGGTCCATACGTCGACGCGCGTGCCGCGCTGGACTACGCCGAGGCGGCGCACATCGGTGTGCACGCGGAAGCCGACCTTCTCCACCATGCGGCGGGAGGCGTCATTGCCCACCAGCGCCTCCCAGGTGACCACCTGGCAGTCGCCCTCGCGGAAGGCCCAGTCGCAGGCTAGCCAGAGGGCCAGCGTGCCTACGCCGCGACCGCGCGCCCAGGGGGCGACGAAGTAGCCGACGTTGGCCAGGCCGGCACCATCGACGGTGAGACCGAAGTTGCCGGAGAAGCGGCCGCATCCGGTCGCCGGTGGGTCGGCGGGGCCGACCCCGTCGGCGACATCGATCGCCCACCGGGGCCACTCGCTGTCGATGTCCGTGCCGATCGTTCGGTCGAGATAGGCATCGGCGTGCTCGGGCTCATAGGGATGCGGCACTGTCGTCCACGTCCAGGTCTGCTCGTCGCGACAGGCCTCGATGATGCCCTCGCGGTCCGCGTGCGTGTGAGGGCGCAGGGTGACGGGCCCCGCGGTGAGAGTCGGCGGGGTCTGCATGGCTACTCGGGGACGATGTTGACGAGCTTGGGCGCGCGCACGATGACTGTCTTGATGCCCTTGCCCTCGAGTGCCTTGACGACACCATCCGACGACAGCGCCAGCGCGCGCAGAGCATCCTCGGAGATGTCGGGCGAGACCTCGAGGCGATCGCGGACCTTGCCCGCGACCTGCACTACACAGGTGACCGAGTCCTGCACGAGCAGGGCCGGGTCGACCTCGGGCCAGCCGGCCAGCGCCACCGACGGGGCGTGGCCGAGCAGGCGCCACATGTCCTCCGCGGTGTAAGGGGCGGCGAGGGAAAGCAAGATCGCGACGGCCTCCGCAGCCTCGCGCACGGC
>CAZLMT010000025.1:15766-24356 GCA_964560615.1 uncultured Actinomyces sp. | reverse complement strand
GCCACCGTGAGCAACGACGCCAGGACGAGCGTGACCAGGAAGGCGATGACGAGGCGGCGGTAAGGGCGGGCATAGCGCAGGATGCGCTTGACCACCGGCCAACCGACCGAGGAGACCTGGGAGGGATCCCGAGTCATCGACTGATAGATCTGCCAGGGGTTGACCCCGGACACGACTAGCCGCCCCCGAGCAGGGTTCGAAGTCGGAGGACCTGCGCGAGACGCTCCGTGCGCGCTTGGTCCGCGCGCTCGGCTCCTTCTGCCGAGCTGAGGAGCGGGAGCAGATCGGCCACGGCACCGCGCGGAGCATTCCCCACCGCGGTGGTGACCTCGGCGACGGCCGCGTCGAGATCATCGACGACCCTGGTGACGAAGCCAAGGGCGTACCCCTCCTCGGCAGTCACCGTCCGCCCGGTGGCACACAGATCCACGGCGCGTGAATAGCCGACAGTTCGGACCAGCGGCTGAGTGCCGGCGAGGTCGGGCACGAGACCGTACGACGTCTCGCGCATAGCGAACGTCGCGGATGGCGTCGCCAGGATGATGTCGCATGCCAACGCAAGTTGAAAACCCGCACCGATGGCGGGGCCGTGCACTGCAGCCACGGTGAGCGCGGGCGACTCGCGCTGCCAGAGGAAGGCGCGCTGGAAGTCCGCGATGCGCTCGGCCATGGCGTCGTCGTCCATGGCAGCGAGTTCGGCCAGGGACGCCTCCCCAGGGATCCCCTCGGGTGTGAACATGCGTCGGTCAAGACCCGCAGAGAACGCGCTCCCTGACCCGCGGATGACCACGAGAGCGGTGTCGCCGTCCGCACAGGAATCACCGACGGCTGCCAGGGCTGCCCACGTGGCCGGAGTCTGGGCGTTGCGCGCATCGGGTCGATCCAGCGTGACCGTGACGAGCGGGCCCTGGCGCACCACGGACACGTGTCCTCGCTCCAGGAGATCACTCGACAGGTCAGTTCCCACAGATCCTCCGCATCAGGCGAGTTCGACGAGCTCAGCGTAGTCGTCACTCCACAGGTCCTCGTCGCCCTCGGGAAGGATGACCACGCGCTGGGGATCAAGTGCCCGCACAGCTCCCTCGTCGTGGGTGACCAGCACCACCGCGCCCCGATACCGGCTCAAGGCGGCCAAGATCTCGTCTCGGCTGGCGGGATCCAGGTTGTTGGTGGGCTCGTCGAGCAGCAGCACATTCGCGCTGGACACCACGAGCGTCGCCAAGGCAAGCCGTGTCTTCTCTCCGCCGGAGAGCACCCTCACGGGCTTGGCCACATCGTCGCCGGTGAAGAGGAAGGATCCGAGTACCGAGCGCCGTTCGCTCTCGGCGAGGTCGGGGGCTGCGCTCGCGAACGTCTCCAGCACCGTGCGCTCGGGGTCGAGTGTCTCGTGCTCCTGGGCGTAGTAGCCGACCTGAGCGCCGTGTCCGTGGATCACCTCCCCGGTGTCCGGACGGTCCACGCCAGCCAGGATCCTCAGCAGCGTCGTCTTGCCGGCGCCATTGAGCCCCAGCACGACGACGCGCGAGCCCCGGTCCACCGCGAGATCAACGTCGGTGAAGACCTCCTCCGAGCCGTACGAGCGCGACACCCCGCGGGCGCTCAACGGCGTCTTGCCGCACGGAGCGGGCTCGGGGAGCCGGATGCGCGCCACCCGGTCAGCCGCGCGAGCCTCCTCCAGCCCACTCACGATGCGATCTGCCCTCTTGAGCATGGACTGCGCGGCCCTCGCTTTGGTGGCCTTGGCCCGCATTCGCTCAGCCTGCTCGCGCAGGGCCCCCGCCTGCTTCTCGGCGTTGGCACGCTCACGTCGCCGGCGGCGCTCATCCGTCTCGCGTTGCTTGAGGTAAGCCGACCAGCCCATGGCGTAGGTGTCGAGCACCGCGCGCTGGGCATCCAGGTGAAGCACGGTGTTGACCGTGGCATCCAAGAGGCCCACGTCATGGCTGATGACGACGAAGCCCCCGGCGTACGACGCGAGAAAGCGTCGCAGCCACACGATGGAGTCGGCGTCGAGATGGTTTGTGGGCTCGTCCAGCAGGAGGACGTCGTAGCCGCCGAAGAGAATGCGCGCCAACTCCACTCGTCGACGCTGGCCGCCTGAGAGCGTGCCGATCGGTTGGCCGAGCACTCGCTCGGGCAGGCCCACGCTCGCGGCGATGCGGGCTGCCTCAGCGTCAGCGGCGTAGCCCCCGAGGGACTCGAACTCCAACGAGGCACGGTCATAACCGCGCATGGCCCGCTCGCGGATATCGTCGTCGTCGTCGCCCATGCGCTCGGCTGCCGTGCGCATGGTCCTGGCGACGGCATCGAGTCCGCGGGCACCCAGAATGCGATCACGGGCGAGGGTCTCGAGGTCTCCGGTGCGAGGGTCCTGAGGCAGGTATCCGACAGTTCCTGTCCGCCGCACGATCCCCGCGGCTGGCTCGGCCTCCCCGGCGAGCACGCGGGTAAGGGTCGTCTTGCCGGCACCATTGCGACCCACGAGCCCGACGCGGTCACCAGGACCCACCTGCAGCGACGCATCCAGCAGGAGTAGCCGCGCTCCAGCACGGAGTTCGAGGTCTTGGGCGGTGATCACAGCCCCGTGAGCGTACCCCTAGACGTTGAAGCCGAGGGCGCGCAGCATCTCTCGGCCGTCATCGGTGATCTTGTCGGGACCCCACGGCGGCATCCACACCCAGTTGATGGTGAAGCTCTCCACGAGGTTGTCGAGCGCAGCACGGGTCTGGTCCTCGATCACGTCGGTGAGAGGGCACGCCGCAGAAGTGAGCGTCATATCCAAGGTGGCGATATTGCCCTCGTCGACGTGCACGTCGTAGACAAGCCCGAGGTCGACCACGTTGATCCCCAGCTCAGGGTCCACGACATCCTTCATCGCCTCCCAGAGGTCCTCGGCTACCACCTGGTTTGCCACGCCTTCAGTCACGGTCGTCTCCCTCTGTCGCCTGCACCATTGCGTCCTTCCAAGCCATCCAGGGCAGGAGCGCGCACTTCACGCGTGCGGGATACTTCGCCACGCCGGCGAAGGCCACCGCGTCGCCCATGGTCTCCTCATCCCCCGCGATCTCGCCCTTGGACTGCACCATCTCCTGAAAGCGCGCGAGCGACTCCAACGCCTCGTCCAGGCTTCGCCCGACCAGGCTCTCGTACATCACGCTCGCGGACGCCTGAGAGATGGAGCAACCCTGGCCTGCGTAGGAGACGTCCTCGACATAGGTCGTCCCATCACGTTCTTCAAGATGCACGCGCAGATCGATTTCATCACCGCAGGTGGGGTTCACATGATGGACCTCGGCCTCGAAGGGCTCGCGCAATCCGCGGCCCTGGGGGCGTCGGTAGTGGTCGAGGATGATCTCTTGGTAGAGGTCCTCCATCAGGCGCTCCCGAACACCGTGCGCACCCGCCCGAGCGACTCGAGGAAGGCGTCGATGTCAGACGCATCGTTGTAGATGTACGGCGACATCCGCGTGGTCGCGGGCACCCCCATCGCCCGGCATCCGGGCCAGGCGCAATGGTGGCCCACTCGCACGGCGACGCCGCTGCTGTCGAGTACCTGGCCGACGTCGTGCGGATGCACCCCGTCTACAACAAAGGAGATGGCACTCCCCCGGTCGATGAGATTCATGGGTCCGACAATGGACACCCCCGGCACGTCGGCGAGCCCGGCAATCGCGTAGGCGGTGAGGTCTGCCTCATGGGCGGCCACCCGATCCATGCCCAAGGCATCCAGGTAGTCACACGCTGCGGCGAGTCCCACGGCCTGCGCGACCATGGGCACGCCTGCCTCGAAGCGCTTCGGGGGCTCGGCGAAGGTCGAATGTTCCATGGTGACCGTCTCGATCATGGAGCCGCCCGTGATGAAAGGGGGCATGGCATCGAGAACATCGCGCGCGGCCCACAGACAACCGATGCCGGTCGGGCCGAGCATCTTGTGGCCGCTCCACGCGACTGCGTCGACGCCCAGGCGGGTGACGTCCGTGGGCATGTGGGGCACCGACTGGCAGGCGTCGAGGACGACGAGGGCCCCGACGGCCCTAGCCGCCTCGGCGATCGGGGCGATGGGATTGATCGTGCCCAGCAGGTTGGACTGATACGTGAAGGACACGACCCGAGTGCGCTCGTTGACGAGTGAGTCCAGGGTCGAGAGATCAAGTCGACCCTCGGAGGTGAGGGGTATCCAACGAAGGACGGCGCCTGTCTTGTCGCATACCTCCTGCCACGGAATGAGATTGGCGTGATGCTCCATCTCCGTCAGGAGGATCTCGTCTCCCTCACGGAGCACGAATCGTTCGCCCCCCGGGGGCAGAGCGGCGCCCCGCTGCGCCTTGGCCGTGGCGTTGCTGAAGGCGTAGGCGACGAGATTGAGGGACTCCGTGGCGTTGCGCGTGAAGACGAGATCCTCGGGGAGCGCTCCGACGAAGGCCGCGATACGGGCGCGTGAGCCTTCGTAGGCCTCGGTCGCCTCCTCGGCGAGCTGATGGGCGCCGCGATGCACCGCTGCATTGCTCGTGAGGTAGTAGTCGCGCTCGGCGTCAAGCACCGCGATGGGCTTCTGCGTCGTCGCCGCAGAGTCGAGGTACACCAGGCGACCGCCACCGCGCACGTGGCGGGACAGAATGGGGAAGTCCTCGCGCACCTTGCGTGCGTCAATGGGGCTCGCCGATGTCACCACGCTCACGCCGCGCTGCCTGCCTTCACGAAACGCTCGTAGCCCTCGTCCTCGAGGCGCTGCGCGAGCTCGGGTCCGCCGCTCTCCACGATCCGGCCATCCACGAACACATGGACGAAGTCGGGGTGGATGTAGCGGAGGATTCGCGTGTAGTGGGTGATGAGCAAGGTGCCGGTTGTGCCGTCGGACTGGAAGCGATTCACGCCCTCCGCCACGATCTTCAGTGCATCAACATCGAGGCCGGAGTCGGTCTCATCAAGCACCGCGATGCGCGGCTTAAGCAGTTCGAGCTGGAGAATCTCGTGGCGCTTCTTCTCGCCCCCGGAGAAGCCCTCGTTGACCGACCTCTGCGCGAAGGACGGATCGATCTGAAGTGCCTCCATGGCCTCCTTCATCTCCTTGACCCACAGCCTGAGCTTCGGCGCCTCGCCCCGGACAGCAGTCGCCGAGGTCCTGAGGAAGTTCGAGACGGACACTCCGGGTACTTCCACGGGATACTGCATGGCCAAGAAGAGCCCCGCGCGTGCGCGCTCGTCGACGGACATGTCGAGCACATCCGTGCCATCGAGGGTGATGGACCCCTCGGTCACGGTGTACTTCGGGTGGCCGGCGATCACGTAGGCGAGAGTCGACTTACCGGAGCCATTGGGACCCATGACGGCGTGCGTCTGGCCACCGGCCACGGTGAGGTCAACCCCGCGCAGGATCTCGCGGGTCTCACCGTCGGACTCCACGGTGGCGTGAAGATTGCGGATCTCGAGGGTGGACATCATCGCTCCTATTCGGCGTGCTGGGGCAGGCTCACGGGGTGCTCCCCCACGAGGACTCGGGCGTCTGCGCCGTCACCGGAGACGACGACATCGAAGACAGGGACAGGGGCGGTGGCGGGCAACGACAGTGCCTCACCGGTCCGCAGATCGAAGCGAGAGCCATGGAGCCAGCACTCGATGCTGCAGTCATCGACCTCGCCCTCGCTCAGGGCGACATCGGCATGTGAGCAGACGTCAAGGACACCGCGGATCTCTCCGTCGCAGTGGGCGAGAGCGACGGCGAACTCGCCCACGATCACGCGGAGTGCGGCGCCCTCGGGAATGTCCGAGATCGCACACACGTCGATACGGTTCACGCGAGCACCTCCGCGCCGTCCTCGAATCCGTCGTCGGAGAGGCCATCGTCGGAGACGTCGACCCCCAGACGGGCATCGACGTCAGCCATGACGTCGGCAGAGAGAGCGGGCTCACCGAGGCGACCCAGGATGTCGGCGAAGAAGCCCCGCACGACCAGGACGCGCGCAAGCTCCTCCGGGATACCTCGCGACTGCAGGTAGAACAACTGCTCGTCGTCGAAGCGACCCGTGGCACTGGCGTGTCCGGCACCTTGGATCTCACCCGTCTCGAGTTCGAGGTTGGGCACGCTGTCAGCGCGGGCGCCGTCGGTGAGGACCAGGTTGCGATTGACCTCGTAGGTATCGATGCCGATGGCCTGGGCTCGCACGAGCACATCGCCAATCCAGACGGTGTGCGCACCCTCGCCCTGGAGGGCGCCCTTGTAGAGGACGTTGCTCGTGCAGTGAGGGGTGTCGTGATCCACGAAGACGCGATGCTCGAGATGCTGACCAGCGTCGGCGAAGTAGAGACCGAGGAGCTCGGCTTCTCCGCCAGGGGCGGCGTAGGAGACGAGCGGGCTGAGGCGGACAAGGTCCCCACCGAGCGTGATGTGGGCCATCATCAGACGCGCATCCCTACCGAGTTGGGCTGCATGGGTGCCCACGTGCACGGCGTCGCGATCCCAGGCCTGGCGAGAGATGATCGTTGCCTGAGCACCATCCCCCACTCGGATTTCGACATTGCCCGCGAATACAGCCGAGCCGCGATGCTCGAGGATGACGGTCCCCCGGCTGAACGGCGCGAATTCGATCACCAGGTGAGAGGCAGACGCCTCGCCATGACCCGTGAGGACCACGTGCGCTCGACCCAGTGCCTCAGCGGCAAGTGACAAGACGACGACGTCGTGCGACTGCGCGAGCGCCTGAGCGGACACGATGTCGGTAGGCACGAGCGTGACGCCCGTGCGGGGGTCTTCTGGTGTCACATGCTCGACCGCGAAGCCCTCTGCGTCGACAGACACATCAAGGGCACTCGACAGGTCGAGAGTCCCTGTGTGCAGCCCCCGCAGGCGATCGAGCGGGGTGAACCGCCACTCTTCTTCACGCCCGGTGGGCACCGCATGATCGCTGACGGCGCGCGAGAGTACGGACGGCGAGTGGTCGCTCGCCGGAATGGTGACGGACATTAGCCGACGGCTCCTTCCATCTGGAGCTCGATGAGCCTGTTGAGCTCCAAGGCGTACTCCATGGGGAGTTCGCGCGCGATGGGCTCGACGAAGCCACGCACGATCATGGCCATGGCCTCGTCTTCCGTCATGCCTCGCGACATGAGGTAGAACAGCTGATCCTCGCTGATCTTGGAGACGGTTGCCTCATGCCCCATCGACACGTCGTCCTCGCGTACATCGACGTAGGGGTAGGTGTCACTGCGGGAGATGTCGTCGACCAGGAGCGCGTCGCACTTCACGGTGCTCTTCGCCCCATGGCAGCCCTCGAGCACCTGGACGAGGCCTCGGTAGGAGGTGCGGCCGCCACCGCGGGCGACAGACTTCGACACGATCGTGGACGAGGTATTGGGTGCGGCATGCACCATCTTCGCGCCCGCGTCCTGGTGCTGGCCCTCCCCGGCGAAAGCGACCGAAAGCGTCTCGCCCTTGGCCTGCTCACCGAGCATCCACACGGCCGGGTACTTCATGGTGACCTTCGAGCCGATGTTGCCGTCGATCCACTCCATCGTGGCCCCCTGGTGCGCAGCGGCGCGCTTGGTCACCAGGTTGTAGACGTTGTTGGACCAGTTCTGGATCGTGGTGTAGCGGCAGCGCGCGTCCTTCTTGACGATGATCTCCACGACGGCGGAATGCAGTGAGTCCGAAGAGTAGACCGGGGCGGTGCAGCCCTCGACATAGTGCACGTAGGCACCCTCGTCCACGATGATCAGCGTGCGCTCGAACTGCCCCATGTTCTCGGTGTTGATGCGGAAGTAGGCCTGCAGGGGAATCTCGACCTTGACGCCGGGGGGCACGTAGATAAACGAGCCACCGGACCAGACAGCGGTGTTGAGCGCAGCGAACTTGTTGTCGCCGACGGGGATGATCGAGGTGAAGTACTCGCGGAAGAGGTCTTCGTGCTCGCGCAGGCCGGTGTCGGTATCGAGGAAAAGGACGCCCTGCTCCTCGAGGTCCTCGCGGATCTTGTGGTAGACCACCTCGGACTCGTACTGCGCTGCAACGCCGGCGATGAGCCGCTGCTTCTCAGCCTCCGGGATACCGAGGCGGTCGTACGTCGACTTGATGTCATCGGGCAGCTCTTCCCAGCTCGTCGCCTGCTTCTCCGTCGAGCGCACGAAGTACTTGATGTTGTCGAAGTCGATCCCGCTGAGGTTGGAGCCCCAGGTCGGCATGGGCTTCTTGCCGAAGAGGCGCAGGCCCTTGAGTCGGAGATCAAGCATCCACTCAGGCTCGTTCTTGAGCGCGCTGATCTCACGGACGACGTCCTCATTGATGCCACGACGTGCAGTGGCGCCGGCGACGTCAGTGTCATGCCAGCCGTACTCATAGCGGCCGAGGCCGTCGAGCTCGGGGTGCGCGGTTGACGTCATGCGGAGGTCCTCCGGTTCATGAGGGCGGGTACGAGGGTGGTGCATACGCCATCGCCACGACCAATCGTGGCGAGACGCAGGACATGGGATCCCAGTAGTTGCTCGAAGGCTTCAGTCTCTGCTTCGCAGATCTGAGGGAATCGTGCGGCGGCGTGACGCACCGGGCAGTGGTGCTGGCACAACTGTGGCCCGGCTTCCGTGTCGACCGTGGTCGCGG
>CAZLMT010000025.1:14931-15756 GCA_964560615.1 uncultured Actinomyces sp. | reverse complement strand
CGAGACCCGACGCAAGCAGCGTGAGCTTGACGCGCACGTCTGCGCGCTCCGCCAGCGCCGTGCGATGGCGGGCCACGAGCGTCTCGGCGCGCTCACGTGCGAACTCAAGGACGGCCTGCTCGCCGTAGGTCCGCTCGATGAAGGCCAGGGCCGTCACCGCGAGGTCGTCGTAGTCCACGTCGAATGCGTGGCTCCCCGCGTCCGTGAGCGAGAAGACCCGCGCAGGCCTGCCTCGACCGCGCACGGGTGTCGGCCCGAAGGGGCGACTGTCATCTGCTTGCACGAACCCCTCAACTGCCAGCGCGTCGAGATGCCGCCTCACCACTGTGGGGCTGTGGCCAAGGCGTCCGGCGAGCTCCGACGCCGTGGCCGGGCCACCGTCGAGGAGCGAGCGCGCCACGCGCTCGGCACCGGGACTGGGGAATTTCACACCCCTAGTGTGTCGCAAATCCGCCGCGGCGCAACCTCGGGGTGCCTGGCGAGGAGGATCTGCCCCTACCCGGCTGAGCCCGACAGGGGCGGCTCTGCCGACCCGCCCCGGGGCGCCCTGCGGGGGGCCCATCGTCGCGGCCCAGGGCTGCGGGAGACTGCCGGGATGGACGCGGCACGCCTCGACGGGGTCGTTGTGTCCTATGCGCCGGGCACGAGAGCCCTCGACGGCCTGGATCTCCAGGTGCGCGACGGTGCCATCACGGCGCTACTGGGGCCCAATGGGGCAGGCAAGAGCTCCACCGTGGGTGTCCTTGCCGGGCTCGTGCGTCCGGTGTCCGGGCGTGCCCAGGTGCTGGGCGGCACGCCGGGACGCCTTGCGGCTCGTCAGCCCGT
>CAZLMT010000025.1:9675-14921 GCA_964560615.1 uncultured Actinomyces sp. | reverse complement strand
CATGGTCCAAGACGATGGGTTGCCCACGGGTGCCCGAGGCCCCGAGGTGGTGCGCCATGTCGCACATTTGAGGGGTGCACTGGAAAGCGCAGAACCACTCATCTCGCTACTGGGACTCGATCGACTGGGACGCACCTCCGTGCGCCGTCTATCCGGTGGTGAGCGCCGGCGTGTCAGTCTCGCGTGTGCGCTCGTGGGTGACCCCGACTTCGTCATTCTTGACGAACCCACGGCGGGGCTAGATCCCCGCGGCCGTGCCATCGTCTGGGATGCGATCGCTGGGCTCCGTGATCGTGGTCACTCGGTCCTGCTGTGCACGCATCTGCTCGATGAGGCGGAGGCACTCGCCGATGACATAGCGATCATCGCCTCGGGGCAGGTCCGTGCCAGCGGCCCCCTCGCATCCCTGGTGCCGACGGGCGCCGAAGTCGTCACCTTTGACGGGCCTCTCCACCTTGATGTGCGCAGCCTTGTGGACGCCCTACCCGAGGGTGCCGTCGTCACCGAGATCTCCCCCGGTCGCTATCGCATCGAGGGCGGAGCCTCTCCCCAGATACTCGCGACGGTCGCGTCGTGGTGCGCCCAGCACGGGGTGCAGCCGCGCAATCTCGGGGTCGGCTCCGAGTCCCTCGCCGATGCCTACTGGCGCCTTACCGACGACACGGGGAGCGCCACGTGATTACCCAGGCAGGATTCGAGCTGCGCCTCCTCGTGCGCAATGGCGAGCAACTCCTCCTCACACTGATCATCCCGGTGGCATTGCTGCTCGGCGTCACCCTCGTGAGCGCCGTCCCCTTGGATGCACCGGCCGGGCCCGATCGAGTGCCAGAGGCTCTCGGCGGCGTCCTCGCCGTCGCGATCATTGCCAGTGCCTTCACCTCGCTGGCCATCAGCGTGGGCTTCGACCGTCGCTCAGGTGCGCTCCTCATGCTCGCGACGACGCCGCTCTCCCGGCAGGCGATCCTGGGAGCACGGGCACTCGCGGCATTGGCCATGGTGGGAATCCAACTCGTCCTGTTGGCCGGCACGGCGGTCGCCTTGGGGTGGCGCCCCTCGCTGGCCTCCCTCGCCCTCATCCCCGTGGCCATCCTGGGCACGCTGGCCTTCGCGGCCTTGGGCTTCGCCCTGGGGGGCGCGGTGCGGGCCGAGGCCACGCTCGCCATCGCCAACGCGGTGTTTCTCTTCCTCGTGGTCGTCGGTGGCACGACGTTTCCGGCCACGGACCTCCCGGGCCCACTCGCCACCATCGTGGCGTTCCTCCCTTCGTCCGCGCTCGGGGACCTGCTCAGGTGGGGTGCCGGTGTCACCGGGGCCGCGGCCGGCTCGCTCGTGGTGGATGCCGTCCTGGTGGCCGCCTGGGGCCTCGCGGGCCTGATGATCGCGGTGCGTACCTTCCGCTGGAGCTGACTGCGCGTGGTTCCGGCGGGCGGGCGCTCCCGGCACGCCGCCTCCACGCTTCCGTCATAGGCTCGAGGCATGACGGCCGACACCCAGGCAGCCGAGGCCTCTTCCCGCCAAGGTGCACGTGCGCCGCGCTGGCTGCGCGGCATCTTCATCGCGAATCTCGTGGCACAGATCGGGATCGTCGTCACGGGAGGCATCGTGCGCCTCACCGGCTCCGGCCTCGGATGCCCCACCTGGCCCGAGTGCGTGGAGGGCTCCTATATCCCCACGTCGCGGCAGGAGGAGGCCTGGCACAAGTACGTCGAGTTCGGCAACCGTCTGCTCACCTTCGTGCTCGCGGCACTCGCCTTGGCAGCCATCCTTGGAGCCCTCGCCTGGTGGCGGCGCCAGCGCCGGACAGGCGGGGACGCTCGCGGGCCGCTCCTCGCCCTCGCGGCGATCCCCATCGTCGGGACCGTCGTACAGGCGGTGCTCGGCGGAGTCACCGTCCTCACCGGCCTCAACCCCTGGGCCGTGTCCGCTCACTTCCTCGTGTCCATCGCGATCATCGCCGGCTGTGTTGTGCTCGTGGTGAGGTCCGGTGAGCCCGGCGATCGCCCCGTGACGCAGCTGGTCCGACCAGAGGTGCGTCTACTGGCCTGGGGCCTGCTCCTGGTGACGGCGGTGGTCGTCGTACTCGGTGTGGTGGTGACCGGGAGCGGGCCTCACTCAGGCGACGCCGACACGGAGGCACGCTTCGGCGTGGACCCGCGGACGGTCGCATGGCTGCACGCGGATTCCGTCCTGCTCTTCCTCGGCCTCACGGTCGGGCTTCTCGTCGCCCTGCGGGTCACTCACGCGCCCCGGCGCACGGTCACGGTCACCCTCATTCTGCTCGCCGTCGCGCTCGTCCAAGGCCTGATCGGCTACGCGCAGTACTTCAGCGGCCTGCCCTGGGTGCTCGTCGCGGTCCACATGCTGGGCGCGTGCCTCGTGTGGATGATGGCGGTCTTCGTCGTGCTCAGCCTGCGGGCGCGCGGCCTCGTCGCCGCTCACCAAGCCACCGGTGACTAAACAGTCACGAAGGGGTCTATCGCGACCGCAAGGAAGAGCAGCGCGAGGTACGTGATGGACCAGTGGAAGAGGCGCATGGGCCGGACATCCTCTGCACCGGCAAGGGCACGACGGCGCAGAAGATGAGCCTCGGTCAGGAAGACCGCGCCGAGGACGACTGCCGAAAGGGAGTACGCCCATCCCATGGGCGCCACGGGGATGAGGATCAGCGATGTCGCGACCATGATCCAGGAATAGATCACGATGCTTCTCGTCACCGAGCGGACGTCGCTGACGACGGGCAACATGGGCACCCCAGCAGCGGCGTAGTCGTCCCGGTAGCGCAGTGACAGCGGCCAGTAGTGCGGCGGCGTCCACCAGAAAACAATGAGGAAGAGCACGACCGGTGTCCACGACAGGGAACCCGTGATTGCAGACCAGGCGATGAGCACCGGCATGCACCCGGCGGCCCCGCCCCAGACGATGTTCTGCGATGTCCGTCGCTTCAACACCATGGTGTAGCCGACCGCGTAGAAGGCAATGGCCACGATGGCCAATGCAGCCGAGAGCAGATTGGCGAAGGTAGCCAGCACCACAACGCTGGCGATCGACAGCAGGGTCGCGAGGACAAGTCCTCCGCGCACCGAGACCGCCCCCGTCGCCACGGGGCGCGCATGGGTGCGCGCCATCAGCGCGTCGATATCGCGGTCGTAGACGCTGTTGTAGGCGTTGGCGCCACCCGCGGCGAGCATGCCGCCCACGATCACGGCGATGGCCGTCACAGGGTCGGGCCAGCCCTGGGCCGCCAGGATCATCGAGGGGATGGCCGTCACCAGGAGCAACTCGATGATGCGCGGCTTCGTGATGGCGACGTAGTGGCGGATAGTCCGCCAGCCTGAGAGGTCGCTGCCGCCAGGCCTCTGTTCGACCTGGGCCATGGCGTCCCCTCGTTGGGCCGCGGCAAGTGGACCGCGGGCTAAGGAATCCGGAACTTCCGCTTGCAGTCTAACGATGCCACGTGCAACCGCGGGTCCCGTCGCTAGGCTTCCGGGGTGACCGATACCCAGCCCGTGCCCCAGCCCCGTCCGCTCATCGGAGAAGGCCCCCTCACGTGGGACGACATGGACCGCAGCGCCGTCGCCACCATTCGGGGCCTCGCGATGGATGCGGTCCAGAGCACGGGCAACGGGCATCCCGGCACCGCGATGAGCCTCGCACCCGCCGCCTACCTGCTCTTCCAGCGCTTCCTCCGACACGACCCGCACGACCCGTCATGGCTCGGCAGGGACCGATTCGTCCTCTCCTGCGGACACTCCAGCCTCACGCTGTACATCCAGCTCTTCCTTTCGGGCTACGGGCTCGAGCTCTCCGACCTCCAGTCGTTTCGCAAGGCGGGCAGTCTGACACCGGGTCACCCCGAATACGGCCACACGGTCGGCGTCGAGACGACGACGGGGCCACTCGGCCAGGGCATCGCCACGGCCGTGGGCATGGCGATGGCCTCGCGCTACCAGCGCGGCCTCCTCGACCCGGACGCCCCGTGGGGCTTCAGCCCCTTCGACCATCGCGTGTGGGTCATCGCGTCCGATGGAGACCTGGAGGAGGGCATCTCCGGCGAGGCGTCCTCCCTCGCTGGGGTGCAGCGTCTCGCCAACCTCACCGTGATCTGGGACGACAACCACATCTCCATCGAGGGCGATACCGCCGTGGCCTTCACCGAGGATGTCGTGGGGCGCTATGAAGCCTATGGCTGGGATGTGCACTACGTGGGCATGACCCCCAACGGCGACATCGACGTCCTGGCGCTCAGCGCCGCCCTTGAGGCTTCCTGCGATCAGCAGGAGCGCCCGACCTTCATTGCGATGCGCAGCACCATGGCCTGGCCTGCCCCGCAGGCGCGCAACACCGCCAAGGCACACGGTGCTGCCCTCGGTGCCGACGAGGTTGCGGCAACCAAGACCGTGCTCGGGCTCGATCCCTCAGTTGACTTCCAGGTGCCCAAGGGCGTGCTCGAGCATGCCCGCAAGGTGGCGGATCGCGGGGCAGAGCTGCACCGCGAGTGGGATGTCACCTACCAGGAGTGGCGTCGATTCCACCCCGATCGCGCTGTCCTGCTCGATCGTCTCCTCGCGCGTGAGCTCCCATCCGATATCGCAAGTGCCCTGCCTGTCTTCGAGGCAGGCACCTCGATTGCGACGCGCGCGGCTTCGGGCAAGGTCATCAACGCCATCGCGAAGGTGATGCCGGAGTTCTGGGGCGGGTCTGCCGATCTCGCCGAGTCCAACAACACGACTATCGACGGCGGGCTGTCCTTCCTGCCCTCGGGCAGCGGGGCCCGTGACTCCTCCCCCTACGGTCGGATCATCCACTTCGGCATTCGCGAGCATGCGATGGGAGCGATCCTCAATGGCATCGCGCTCGAAGGGCTCACTCGCCCGTTCGGCGGGACATTCCTGGTCTTCTCCGACTACATGCGAGGCGCGGTGAGGCTTGCGGCCCTGATGCAGACCTCTGTCGTCTACGTCTGGACCCATGACTCGGTGGGGTTGGGCGAGGACGGGCCCACACACCAGCCGATCGAGCACCTCTGGTCCCTGCGCGGCATCCCGGACCTGGCCATCGCCCGCCCCTGTGACGGCAATGAGACCGCTCAGATGTGGCTCGAGGCCCTGCGCCGCGGAACCCCCACGGGCATGATCCTCTCCCGACAGGGCCTGCCCGTCATCGACCGATCCACTCACGCTCCTGCCGCACTGGCAGCGCGCGGTGCATATGTCCTCGCTGATGCATCTGCGACACCCCGAGCGATT
>CAZLMT010000025.1:5775-9665 GCA_964560615.1 uncultured Actinomyces sp. | reverse complement strand
ATCGCCACCGGCTCAGAGGTTCAGGTGGCGCTCGCCGCCCAGGCGATCCTCGAGAAGGAAGGCGTGCCCACACGGGTCGTGTCCGCTCCGTGCCTGGAGTGGTTCGACGATCAAGACGACTCCTACCGCGCGTCCGTGCTTCCCGACGACGGTGCCGCCCGCGTTGCCGTGGAGGCCGGTGCGACGTATGGATGGTGGAAGTATCTCGGTCCCCGTGGGGCCGCCGTGGGCATCGATCACTTCGGTGCGAGCGCCGACGGAGCCATGCTCTTGGAGAAATTCGGCATCACGGCCGAGGCGGTCGCCGCATCCGCGCGCGACCTCCTGGCCCGGGAAGGAGCATGATGACCGCGCCGCAGGCACTCGTGGACCTCACCCGCGCGGGTGTATCCATTTGGCTGGACGACCTCGACAGGGGGCGCATCGCCTCCGGGGATCTCGCCCGCCTCATCGACGACGACGAGGTCCGCGGGGTGACCACCAACCCCACGATCTTCGCCAAGGCGCTCTCGGGCGCAGGATCTGCCTACTCCGCCCAGGTGAAGGAGCTCGCCGAAGCGGGAGCCTCCGTGGACGATGCCGTCCGCGCGCTGACGACCACGGACGTGCGCGATGCCTGCGACGTCTTCGCACCGCTTTGGCGCGCCTCCGACGGCGTCGACGGACGCGTCTCCATCGAGGTCGATCCCCGGCTCGCGCGCGACACCGATGCGACGATCCTCCAGGCGCGCCTGCTTCACGGCATGGTGGATCGAGGCAATGTCCTCATCAAGATTCCCGCCACAGCAGAGGGCCTCCCCGCCATCACCGAGACCCTGGGGTCGGGCATCAGCGTCAACGTCACCCTCATCTTCAGCGTCGAGCGGTACGCCGAAGTGCTCGATGCATGGATGTCAGGACTTGAACGCGCGCACGCTCACGGCCACGACCTCTCGACCATCCAGTCGGTTGCCTCCTTCTTCGTGAGCAGGATGGACAGCGAGGTCGATGCCCGCCTCACCGCGATCGGCACTTCCGAGGCGCTCGCCATGAAGGGCAAGGCCGGGCTCGCGAGTGCCCGCCTTGCCTGGGGGGTTTACGAGGAGGCGATGGCATCACCGCGCTGGGCGGCCCTGGAGGAGCTGGGAGCCCGGCCACAGCGCCCGCTCTGGGCGTCGACAGGCGTCAAGGATCCGGCGCTGCCCCCGACGATGTACGTCATGGGGCTTGTCGTCTCTGGCTGTGTCAACACCATGCCGGCCGCCACTCTGGAGGCATCGGCGGCCTACCAGGGCCCCGTTGTCGACACCGTGACGGGCACCCAGGTCGAATCTCGGGGAGTGTGGGATGAGCTCGGCGCGCTGGGCATCAGCGAGCCCGAGGTCTGTCAGAAGCTCGAGGACGAGGGTGTCGAGAAGTTTGATGCGTCCTGGGCCGAGCTCCTCGACACGGTCAGCCGCTCCCTGGACGACGCCAGGCACCCATGACCAATCCGCTCCGTGACCCGCGCGACCGGCGACTGCCCAAGGTCGCCGGACCGTGCGGGTTGGTGCTCTTCGGTGTCACCGGGGATCTGGCGCGCAAGAAGATCATGCCCGCGATCTACGATCTGGCCAATCGCGGATTGCTCCCGCCAGGGTTTGGGCTCGTCGGCTTCGCACGCCGGCAGTGGGATGACGAAGACTTCGCTCAAGAGGTCCACGATGCCGTACGCGAGTACGCACGCACCCCCTTCCGCGAGGACGTCTGGGCGCAGTTGTCCGAGGGCATCCGATTCGTCGAGGGCGACATCTCCGATCCCGCGGCTTACCGTGAGTTGACGCGTGTCGTGGAAGAGGTAGACCAGCAGCGCGGGACGCTCGGCAATCACGCCTTCTACCTGTCCATCCCACCGGGCCTCTTCCCCGTCGTGGTCAAGAACCTCAAGGAGTGCGGCCTCAGCGAACGCCATGGCAGGGAGTGGCGCCGTGTCGTGGTGGAGAAGCCCTTCGGGCACGACCTCGCCAGTGCACAGGAACTCGACAGGGTCTTGAGTTCAGCATTCACGCCCGACGAAATCTTCCGGATCGACCACTACTTGGGCAAGGAGACGGTCCAAAACATCCTGGCCGTGAGATTCGCCAACACAATGTTTGAGCCCCTGTGGAATGCCAACTACGTCGACAACGTGCAGATCACTCAGGCTGAGGATATCGGGATCGCCGGACGAGCCGGCTACTACGACGGCATCGGTGCCGCGCGCGACGTGATCCAAAACCACCTTCTCCAACTCCTCGCACTCACCGCTATGGAAGAGCCCCTGTCGTTCAGCCCGCATGAAGTCCGACAGGAGAAGGAGAAGGTGCTCAGCGCCGTCACCCTTCCCAGCGACATCGGCGCTCACACAGCACGCGGGCAGTACTCCGCGGGATGGCAGGGAGGGGTGCCCGTCGTGGGATTCCTCGAGGAGGCAGGCATCCCGCCGGACAGCACGACGGAGACCTTCGCCGCGATCCGAGTCACGGTGGACAACCGCCGCTGGGCGGGGGTCCCGTTCTACCTGCGCACGGGCAAGAGACTGGGACGCAGGGTCACCGAGGTTGCCGTCATCTTCAAACGCGCCCCACACCTCCCCTTCGATTCCGCCTCCGTCGGCGAACTCTCCGACAACGCTCTCGTCTTTCGCATCCAGCCGGACGAAGGCGTGACCGTGCGCTTCGGCTCTAAGGTGCCCGGGACGGCCGGGATGGAGGTGCGCGACGTCACCATGGACTTCCAGTACGGCGATTCCTTCGTCGACACCAGTCCCGAGGCGTACGAACGTCTCATTCTCGACGTCCTCCTCGGGGAGCCGCCGCTCTTCCCCAACAGCATCGAGGTCGACCTCAGCTGGCGCATCCTCGATCCGATCCTCGACCAGTGGGCGACACAGGGCCAGCCGGAGCAGTACGCATCGGGTGGCTGGGGACCTACCTGCGCCTACGACATGATCGCCCGCGACGGACGCCAGTGGAGGCGGCCATGATCCGCCTTGAAGACACGAGTGGTGGCGATATTGCGCGCGCCATCGCCGAAGAGCGTCACCGCATGGGCTCACCCGCCACCGGCATGGTGCTCACCATGCTCATCCTCAGTGACGAGGAGTACGCCTCCGACGCCACGGAGGCGGCGGTGCTGTCAGCGCGCCAGCACCCGATGCGCATCCTGACGCTCATCCCCCGTCCGGGTCGTGGACCCGATCAGATCGATGCCCAGGTGATGGTGGGGGGCGATGACGGACCCGGGGAGGTGGCCATCGTGCGCCTGCGGGGGGATCGCTCGGGCCACGCAAATTCCGTTGTCATCCCGCTTCTGCTTCCGGACACGCCCGTAGTCTCCTGGTGGCCCACCGATCCGCCTCCGGTCCCCGCGGATGACCCGATCGGCCATCACTGTCAGCGTCGCATCACCGACCTCGCCACAGCGGCCGATCCCCGGGCTGCCCTTCGCGAACGCCAGGCCGGTTACGTGCCGGGTGATTCCGATCTCGCATGGACGAGGCTGACCTCGTGGCGTAGTGCACTGGCCGCCGTCCTCGACGACGGCGCCACAGTGGCGCGTGCGGCCTCCGTCGAGGCTGAGGCAGACAATCCCAGCGCGATACTCCTCGCTGGATGGCTGCGCTGGGCGCTGGGCGTCCCCGTGGAGTTGACGCCCGCCGTGGGACCCGGCATCACCCAGGTGCAACTCGACACAGTCCAGGGCATGATCACGCTCGCGAGACCAGACGGCTCAGTGGCCACGCTCTCTCGTCCAGGGGTGCCCGACTCCACCATCGCTTTGCCCCGCAGGGGCCTGCCCGACCTACTCAGCGAAGAACTGCGTCGCCTCGACCCCGATGAGGTCTACGGCGATGTCCTGCGCTCACTCGGCACCTCGACTGATGAAGCCTC
>CAZLMT010000025.1:3352-5765 GCA_964560615.1 uncultured Actinomyces sp. | reverse complement strand
CGCATTGCCGTCTTCGACGATGCGCCATCAATCGCGCAGGCCACGGCCGACGCCCTCGCAGAGCGTCTTGCGCTGCCGGGGACCCATCACGTGGTGCTCACCGGTGGTGGCGTGGGCACCCAGGTACTGGTCGCACTGCAGCGCCTCTCGACGTCCGTCGACTGGGATCGTGTGCACCTGTGGTGGGGTGACGAGAGATTCCTCCCCGAGGGCGACCCTGAGCGCAATGAGACGGGTGCAAGGGACGCGCTGCTCGTCTCGATACCGATACCGCGTAGTCACGTCCACCCCATGCCCGCGGATGAAGGCCAGGGCGCCGCGGCTGCTGCAGCCGCCTACGCCGACGAACTCGCTCGTTTCTCGGACGACGGCTTCGTACCCGCCTTCGACATCATCCTGCTCGGTATGGGTCCCGAAGGGCATGTCGCGTCGCTCTTTCCCGGAATGCGAGCGCTGCATGCGGCTGCATCAACAGTCCCGATCGAGGACTCCCCCAAGCCTCCGGCTACGCGCATCAGTCTCACGCTGGCCGCGATACGCGAGGCGAGGGAAGTATGGATCGTCGCGGCTGGCCACGCGAAGGCGGAGGCTGTAGCAGCAGCCCTTTCTCCCGCGACGTCCCCGGATGATGTGCCTGCTGCAGGTGCGCGTGGCAGGGATGCCACGATCTTCTGGCTCGATCGTGAAGCCGCTGCCCTGACCTGACGGTCAGGAGCGGCGGAGCTTCTCGAGGGCTTCCTCGAGGATGGCTGCACCGTCAGCGTCGCTGCGACGCTCTTTCACGTACGCGAGATGGGTCTTGTAGGGCTCGATCTTGGGCGGAGACGGCGGCGCCTGCTCATCCTGGCTCGCCGGCCATCCGCAGCGGGGGCAGTCCCAGGTGTCGGGCACGGGGGCGTCGGCGGCAAAACTCGGTGTGGTCTCGTGTCCGCGCGCGCACCAGAAGGTGATGAAGACACGGGGAGCGGTCTCACCCCGCTCCGCCTCGCCCATGGGACCGGCCCCCACACGGCTTCCACGAATCGCGCTACCTCCGGCCACGGGCCCTCCTCATGACGACTGCGTGTGATGTCTGCGAACTTGATGTGCCGAGATTGCCGGGAGAGCCCGACAGGTGCGGCTCTGCCGCTCCGCCGGGCCATACCGCCGTGCGGAAATGCGTAATCACGTGCCCGTGCGCACGAGCAGGCCGACCGCGACGATCGATGCCGCCCAGACGAGACCGATGCCCACGGTCAGGCGATCGAGATTCTTCTCAGCGACTGAAGAGCCCCCGATGGATGAACTCACGCCGCCTCCGAAGAGGTCGGACAGGCCGCCACCCTTGCCGCGATGCAGCAGGATGAGCACGACGAGCAGGACACTCGTGATGACGAGCAGGATCGCCAGCGCGATGACCAGGACGGTCGTCACGAGCACTCCCCTCTCCGTGGATGCCACGGGGCCGAAGCGCCCCGGTGACCGGCGTTGACGTTATCACGCAGGCCCCTCATTCCCCCTCCTCCGTCGCCTCCAGCAACCGGTACCGGACGATCCCGACGAATTCGTCCGGGTCCAGGCTCGCCCCTCCCACGAGGCAGCCATCCACGTCCGGCTCGGCCATGATGGCGGCCACGTTCGACACCTTCACGGACCCCCCGTAGAGGATCCGGACATCCTCGGCGGCTCCTTCGGCGCGCTCGCGCAGCAGTCCGCGGATCGCCCCGCACACCTCCTGCGCGTCACCCGGGGTCGCCACCTCGCCCGTGCCGATCGCCCACACGGGCTCGTAGGCGATGACGACCGACGCCAAGGACTCGGGGGCCAGGTCATCAAGCCCCGCCGATACCTGTGCGAGCACGTGCTCCACCTGGCGACCCTGCTGGCGCACCTCAAGCCCCTCGCCTACGCACAGGATCGGCACGAGTCCGTGACGGCGTGCAGACCGCACCTTCGCGGCAGCGACGTCATCGCCTTCCGCGTGATACTCGCGCCTCTCGCTGTGCCCGACGAGCACGTAGGTGCATCCGAGCTTCGCCAGCATGGCACCGGAGATCTCGCCCGTGAAAGCCCCTGAGTCGCGCACCGAGAGATCCTGCGCGCCGTACGTGATGCGATAACCGTCCCCGTCGATGAGAGTCTGCACCGAGCGCAGGTCGGTGAAGGGAGGGATCACGGCGACATCCACGGCGTCGAAATCGGCGTCATTGAGTGCGAAGGCCAACTTCTGCACGAGCGCGATCGCCTCGAGATGATTGACGTTCATCTTCCAATTGCCCGCCATTAGGGGGCGGCGACCCTCCGTCATGCTGTCCCTTCCTCGAGTGCCGAGATTCCCGGGAGGACGCGGCCCTCGAGGAGTTCCAGGCTCGCACCACCCCCGGTGGAGATGTGGCCGAAACTATCTTCCGGGATCCCGAGGGCACGGATCGCC
>CAZLMT010000025.1:0-3342 GCA_964560615.1 uncultured Actinomyces sp. | reverse complement strand
TCCGACCACGGTGAAGGCCGCGGATCGGGCCATGGCCTCCGCGACAGCACGCGTGCCCTGCGCAAAGGCGGGGATCTCGAAGACACCCATGGGGCCGTTCCAAACGATGGTGCGTGCTTCTGCCAACGCATCGGCGTATCGCAGGGCCGTGTCCGGACCGATGTCGAGTCCCTTCCAGCCTGCGGGGATCTCTCCCACGCTCACCACCCTGACTGGAGCATCGGGGCTGAGTTCTTGCGCAATGACGATATCGACGGGCAGGAGGATGTCCACTCCCAACTGACGCGCCCGCTCCATGATCTCGCGCACGGTCGGCACGAGATCTTCCTCGAGGAGGGAGTCACCGACGGAGAAGCCCTCGGCGCGCAGGAAGGTGAAGGCCATGCCCCCGCCGATGAGGATCCGGTCGACGCGCTCGAGGAGGTGACCGATGACGGCGAGCTTGTCCGAGACCTTGGCGCCACCGAGGACCACCGCATAGGGGCGCGCCGGATCAGCCAGGACACGCGCGAAACTCTGGAGCTCGGCTTCCACGAGCAGCCCGGGTGCGGAGGGCACCAGGCGGGCGATGTCCGTCACGGACGCCTGCTCGCGGTGCACCACGCCGAAGCCGTCGCTGACGTAGGCATCCGCCCACGCGGCCCACTCCTGGGCCAGGGCCGACCTCTCATCGGGGTCCTTGCTCGTCTCCCGGGAATCGAAACGGACGTTTTCCAGCAGGGCGACATCACCGTCATCGAGCGAGGCCACGGCACGCACCACCTCGTCGCCGCTCACGGCGGGGACGAAGCGGACGGGGGTGCCGAGCAGCTCCCCCATGCGCTGTGCCACGGGTGCCAGCGAAAGCCCCGGATCGGGCACACCCTTGGGCCTCCCCAGGTGGGCCACGACGACGACCCGGGCACCGCGCTCGCGAAGCGCGACGATGGTCGGGATGCTGGCCTTGAGTCGGCCCTCATCTGCGATCGACACATCGTCCTGCGACCGCGCAAGGGGCACATTGAGATCACTACGCACGAGGACGACACGCCCCGCCACGTCAAGGCGCTCGAGGCGGTCGCTCACAGGCGGGCGCCGACGTACTGGGTCAGGTCGATGAGGCGATTCGAGTAGCCCCACTCGTTGTCGTACCAGCCGACCACCTTGATCATCGTGCCCATGGAGTTGGTGAGCCCGGCGTCGAAGATCACGGAGGCCGGATCGGTCACGATGTCGGAGGACACGATGGGGTCTTCCGTGTAGCGGAGGATGCCTGCCAGCGCACCCTGGCTCGCCACCTTCATCGCCGTGTTGATCTCGTCGACGGTCGCGGGGCGCTCCAACTCGACGGTGAGGTCCGTGGCCGATCCGGTCGGCGTCGGCACGCGCATGGCGTAGCCATCGAGGCGACCCTTCAATTGCGGGAGAACCAGTCCGATTGCCTTGGCGGCTCCCGTGGTGGTCGGGATCATGTTGATCGCCGCAGCCCGCGCCCGACGCAGGTCAGAGTGGGGGAAGTCCAGGATCCGCTGATCATTGGTGTAGGCGTGGATCGTGGTCATCATGCCGCGCACGATCCCAAACGAGCTGTCGAGCACCTTGGCCATAGGGGCGAGGCAGTTGGTCGTGCATGACGCATTGGAGATCACGGAATCTGTGGCGGGGTCATAGTCGCCTTCGTTGACGCCCATGACGATGGTGATGTCCTCGTTCTTCGCCGGCGCGGAGATGATGACCTTCTTGGCTCCCGCCGCGATGTGAGCGCGTGCCTCGGTGGCATCGGTGAAGTAGCCCGTGGACTCAATGACGATGTCAACGCCCAGCTTGGCCCAGGGCAGTGCCGCCGGATCCTTCTCCGCCGTGACCGTGATGGTGCGTCCTCCGACGGTCAGGGTGCCATCGCCATGGGTCACTTCCAGGGGGAACCGGCCCAGCACGCTGTCGTACTTCAGCAGGTGGGCCAGGGTCGCGGTATCGGTGAGGTCATTGATGCCCACCACCTCGATGTCGGTGACGCCGGCAGCCACGAGGGCCCGATAGAAATTGCGGCCGATCCGACCGAATCCATTGATGCCGACAGTGATGGTCACGAGGTTCTCCTGAAGACGGGGCGCCGCTCAACGGCGCCGTGCAGCGGTGTGAGCCACCCTACCGTACGCGTTTACAGATACCGCTGGACGAAGGTCCCGTCATGTGCGACCTGTACGGCGAGAGTCTCACTTGGCGTTACAGCAACGACCTCGCCCATCTCTGCCGGACCCGGGTCGGTGTCAGGCGTCGAGCTCAGCGTGCAACTCAGCCTCGAGCGCGTCGATATCCGCCTCGGCGAGGGCTGCCTCGGTGCCCGGGATGCCGAGCTCGGCCGCGCGCTTATCCGCGGTCGCCAGCAGGCGCCTGATTCGCCCTGCGACGGCATCCTTGGTCATGGGGGGATCAGCCAGAGCGCCAAGCTCCTCCAGGCTGGCCTGGCGATGCTCGAGTCGAAGCCTCCCGGCTTCGGCCAGGTGGTCGGGGATCTCATCCCCGAGGATCTCCATGGCGCGACGCACCCGCGCCCCTGCGGCGACAGCGGCCCTGGCGGACCGCCGCAGATTGGCGTCATCGAAGTTGGCCAGTCGGTTGGCGGTGGCGCGCACCTCGCGGCGCATGCGCCGCTCTTCCCAGACAAGGACCGAAGAGTGGGCGCCCATGCGCGTGAGCATGGCGCTGATGGCGTCACCATCGCGGATCACGACCCGGTCTACCCCGCGAACCTCACGCGACTTCGCGGGGATCCCCAGGCGCCGTGCGGCGCCGACGAGGGCGAGCGCGGCCTCCGGCCCGGGACAGGTGATCTCGAGGGCAGCCGATCGACCGGGCTCGGTGAGAGATCCGTGGGCGAGGAACGCACCGCGCCACGCGGATTCGGAGTCGCACACTCCCCCGGAGACGACGGCCGGAGGCAGGCCGCGTACAGGGCGACCCGAACCGTCGACGAGACCGGTCTGCCGGGCCAGATGCTCACCCCCCGACACGATGCGCACGACGTAGCGCTGTGCCTTGCGCAAGCCCCCCGCCTGCACGATGGCGATCTCGCTCTCCTGGTTGTAGACCTCGGTCAGGTCCTTGCGCAGTCGACGGGCGGTCGCGCCCGCGTCGAGGTCCGCCTCGACCACGATGCGTCCGGCGACGATGTGGAGTCCTCCGCCGAAGCGGAGCAGGGAGGACACCTCGGACTTGCGGCAGCACGATTTCGTCACGGGCAGACGACTGAGCTCGTCCTTCACCTCCGCGGTCATGGCCACCGCGCCATCCTGCCATGGGGAGCCCAGCATCCCCGACCAGCCCGACGCCTACGACAAAACGGCGCGCAGGGCCTCCTGC